>NZ_JBLZPK010000032.1:75404-119572 GCF_049199905.1 Shinella sp. M27 | reverse complement strand
CGCTTCTTCAAACCTTCACCCAGCGCACGAGGACAAAAGCATGGCATTGGCAGGTCTACTGCAGCAGAGTGCGATTATTCCGGCGATGAAGGCCAATTCCAAGAAGCAGCTGCTTCAGGAACTGGCGGTAAAAGCGGCAAAGATCACCGGGATTCCGGAACGCGAGATCTTCGACGTCATCCTTCAGCGCGAGCGGCTCGGTTCGACCGGCGTGGGCAATGGCATCGCCATCCCGCACGGCAAGCTGAAGGAGCTTTCGCAGATCACCGGCCTCTTCGCGAGGCTTGAAACCCCCGTGGACTTCGAGGCCCTGGACGACCAGCCGGTCGACCTCGTCTTCCTGCTGCTTGCGCCCGAGGGTGCTGGCGCCGACCACCTGAAGGCCCTTTCGCGCATCGCCCGTGTGCTGCGCGATCCGGCCATGGTCGCAAAGCTACGCGCTTCCGACAGCGAAAGCGCGATCTATGCCTGCCTCAGCGAAGAACACGCGTCGAACGCGGCCTGAGGCTTTCGAATTCGCATGAAAAAACCGGCGGTTTTGCGACCGCCGGTTTTTCTGTGTCCGTCAAAGCCTTCGATCAGGCCTGCGTTGCACTCGCGTCGCCGGCAGGTGCCTTCGGGCCGCCCTTGGCGACGCCGACCATGGCGGGGCGCAGCACGCGCTCGCCGATGACGTAACCGTCCTGAACGACCTGCACGACCGTGTTGTTGGGAACGTCGGGGTTCGGCACTTCGAACATCGCCTGGTGGAAATTCGGGTCGAATTTCTCACCGATGGGCTCGAGCTTGCGCACGCCATGGCGTTCGAGGGCCGCCAGCATCGAACGCTCGGTCATTTCTACGCCTTCGGCCAGCGTCTTGACGCTCTCGTCGTTTGCCAGCGCATCGGCCGGGATTGCGTCGAGCGCGCGGCGCAGGTTGTCAGAGACGGCCAGCATGTCGCGGGCGAAACCGGCGACGGAATAGGACTTGGCATCCTTCACGTCGCGCTCGGTGCGGCGGCGCAGGTTGTCCATCTCGGCGGCAAGGCGCAGATACCTGTCGCGCAGGTCCGAATTTTCCGCGCGCAGCACGTCGAGCGGATCCGGCTCGGACGGGGTGTCGGCCTCGACGGCGGCGTCTGCCGCTGCATCCGCAGCCAGGCTGATATCCACCACGTCGTCAGGTCCGTGTTTCTTGCTCTCGTCGGTCATGACGTACTCCGAATTGCATGTGTCCTGAGGTTGGGCCCGATATCGAGCTTTGAGCCCGAAAAATCAAGGGTGGATGGGCAATTCAACGCGAAAGCCGCGACATCAGCTGCGCCGTATAGTCCACCATCGGCACGATCCGCGAATAGTTGAGCCGCGTGGGGCCGATGACGCCGACCGCACCGACGATCTTCTCGTCGCTGTCGCGATAGGGTGCGACGATGAGCGAAGAGCCGGACAGCGAGAACAGCTTGTTCTCCGAGCCGATGAAGATGCGCACGCCCGGCCCGGTTTCCGCGAGGTTCAGGAGCTCGATCAGGCCATCCTTGCGTTCGAGATCGTCGAACAGCATGCGCAGGCGATCGATATCGTCAGCACCGGCAAGGCCTTCGAGCAGGTTCGCCCGGCCGCGCACGATGAGCCGCGTCGGCTTGCCCTCCTCGAAGCCGCCGGACCAGACGGCAAGTCCACGCTCGACGAGATCCTGCGACAGCTTGTCCAACTCGCCGCTGATCTCGCCGCGCAGGCGCTCCAGCTGCGAGCGCGCCTCGACCAGCGTGTTGCCGGCAAGATGGGCATTGAGGAAATTCGCGGCCTCTGTGAGCTGCGAGCCCGTCACGCCGGCCGGCAGCTCGATGATACGGTTTTCCACCTGGTCGTGATCGCCAACCAGCACGACCAGCGCCTTGGTCGGCTCCAGCCGGATGAACTCGACATGTTTGAGCACGGCGTCGTTCTTCGTGGTGATGACGAGGCCGGCGCCACGCGACATGCCTGATAGCGCCTGGCTCGCCTCGTTCATCATGGTCTCGACGGCCGTATGCTTCTGGCCGTGCGGACGCACATGCCGCTCGATCGAGGCGCGGTCCTCCGCCGAGATGTTGCCGATCTGCATGAAGGCATCGACGAAGAAGCGGAGCCCCAGCTGCGTCGGCAGGCGGCCGGCGCTGATATGCGGCGAATAGATTAGGCCCAGTTCCTCCAGATCGCTCATCACATTGCGCACGGAGGCAGGCGACAGCGACATGGGCAGGATGCGCGACAGGTTACGCGAGCCGAGCGGCTCGCCGCTTTCCAGATAGCTCTCCACGATGCGGCGGAAAATCTCGCCCGACCGCTCGTCGAGCGCCGACTGAATGTCCGGACCGGGGGATCGCAAAACCATCTTTCGCCAACAACCTTGTTACTTCAGGGGAATATAGTGATTTAGGCGATCAGCGCAAAACGGATTTTCGCGACGCAGCATCGCGAGAAATCGCCCGGCTTTCCGTCGCGCCATTCCCTCATCCGGCGAACTGGTCTAAAGCACCTTCCAATATATCATGAGACAGGAGTTCGTCATGCGGCCGTCCGGCAGAAAAACCGATCAGATGCGCAAGGTTTCCTTCGAGCGCAACGTTTCCAAACATGCCGAGGGATCCTGTCTCGTCAAGTTCGGCGATACGCATGTGCTGGTCACGGCAAGCCTGGAAGACAAGACGCCGCCGTGGCTGCGCAACAGCGGCAAGGGCTGGGTGACCGCCGAATACGGCATGCTCCCGCGCGCCACCGGCGACCGCATGAGGCGCGAAGCCGCCACCGGCAAGCAGGGCGGTCGCACGCAGGAAATTCAGCGCCTGATCGGCCGGTCGCTCCGCGCCATCGTCGATCTCGAAGCACTTGGCGAACGCCAGATCACCATCGACTGCGACGTCATCCAGGCCGATGGCGGAACCCGCACGGCCTCGATCACCGGCGCCTTCATCGCCCTGCACGACTGCCTGAAGTGGATGGAAGCGCGCAACATGATCAAGACCGAGAAGGTCCTGAAGGATCATGTCGCCGCGATCTCTTGCGGCATCTTCGCCAGCCAGTCGGTGATCGACCTCGACTATCTCGAGGATTCTGCCGCCGAGACCGACGCCAATTTCGTCATGACCGGCTCGGGCGGCATCGTCGAAATCCAGGGCACCGCCGAAGGCAAGCCGTTCACCGAGGAGGAATTCTCCAGCCTGATGACGCTTGCCCGCAACGGCATTGCCGAACTCGTCACCCTGCAGAAGCAGGCGATTGCCGGATAAGGCTCGACCATGACCGCCGCGATCGAAGGCATTCTCGAAACAGCGCTCTATGCTGACGACCTCGACGCGGCGGAAGCCTTCTATGGCGGCATATTGGGGCTGGAAAAGATCACCCGCCAGGCCGACCGCCACGTCTTCTTTCGCTGCGGCCCGGGCGTTCTCCTGATCTTCAACCCGAAGGAGACCGTGCAGCCGCCACCGCCGCACGCCTTCCCCGTGCCGGTGCACGGGGCGACGGGTGCCGGCCACGCCTGTTTCCGTGTTCCAGGCTCAGCGCTTGATTTCTGGGTAAAAAAGCTCATAGAAGCCGGCATCACCATCGAAGCGGACTTTCGCTGGCCGAACGGCGCCCGCTCCATCTATTTCCGTGACCCCGCCGGCAACAGCCTCGAATGTGCCGAGCCGGGTCTATGGAACATCGCCTAGGAACCCTTATGCGCAAGCTCGACACCAAGACGATCGTCGTCGCCAGCCACAATGCGGGAAAAATCCGCGAGATCGAGGACCTGATCGGCCCCTTCGGCTTTTCCGCCAAATCCGCCACCGAACTGAAATTCGACGAGCCGGATGAAACGGGCACGACCTTCGAGGAAAACGCCGCCATCAAGGCGCTCTCCTCCGCCAAGGCCTCCGGCCTGCCGGCCCTTTCGGACGATTCCGGTCTCGTGATCGACGCGCTCGACGGTGCGCCGGGCGTCTACACGGCCAATTGGGCGGAGAAGGAAGACGGCACGCGCGATTTCGCCATGGCCATGGAGAAGGTGGAGAAGGCGCTTTCCGACAAGGGCGTGACCGAGGCGAAGGACCGCACCGCGCGCTTCGTTTCCGTGCTCTGCCTCGCCTGGCCGGATGGTCACACCGAACTCTTCCGTGGCGAGGTCGAAGGCACCGTCGTCTGGCCGCCGCGCGGCGAGAAGGGTTTCGGCTATGACCCGGTGTTCCAGCCCGAGGGTTACGCGACGACCTTTGGCGAGATGAGCGCGGAGGAAAAACACGGCTGGAAGCCCGGCGATGCCACGGCGCTGTCGCACCGGGCGCGCGCCTTCAAGATTTTCGTCGAAACCTGCCTGAAGGCTTGAACGATCCATGACGGCAGTGCCCTTCGACATGCGGCCGAGTTCGGCAGCGGATCTCTCCGATCCCGGCTTCGGCATCTATGTGCACTGGCCGTTCTGTGCCGCCAAATGCCCCTATTGCGACTTCAACAGCCATGTGCGCCACCAGCCGGTCGACCAGCCGCGCTTCGTGCAGGCCTTCCTGAAGGAAATGGCGACAATGCGCCGGCTCACCGGCTCGCGCACCGTCACCAGCATCTTCATGGGCGGCGGCACGCCCTCGCTGATGGCGCCGGAGACGGTGGACGCGATCCTCAACGGCATCGCCCGCCACTGGCATGTGCCCGATGGCATCGAGATCACCATGGAGGCCAATCCCTCCAGCGTGGAGGCCGAGCGTTTCCGCGGCTACCGGGCGGCCGGCGTCAACCGCGTCTCGCTTGGCGTTCAGGCGCTGAACGACCGGGACCTGAAATTCCTCGGGCGGCTGCATGACGTCGCCGATGCGCTGAAAGCCATCCGCCTCGCGCGAGAAATCTTTCCGCGCATGTCCTTCGACCTCATCTATGCCCGCCCCAACCAGACCGTCGAGGAATGGGACCGCGAGCTGAGGGAGGCCGTCTCCTACGCCGTCGACCATCTCTCGCTCTACCAGCTCACCATCGAGGAGGGCACGCCCTTCTACGGCCTGCACAAGGCCGGCAAGCTGATCGTGCCCGACGGCGAGCAATCCGCCGTGCTCTACGAAGCGACGCAGGAGATCACCGAGCGCGAGGGCATGCCGGCCTACGAGGTCTCCAATCATGCCCGCCCCGGCTCCGAGAGCCGCCACAACCTCACCTACTGGCGTTATGGCGACTATGTCGGCATCGGCCCCGGCGCGCATGGCCGGCTGACGACCGGCGGCGCGAAGATCGCGACCGCCACGGAGCGCAAGCCGGAGGGCTGGCTAAGCCTCGTCGAGGCCGAGGGCCACGGCATGGTCGACCAGGAGCTGCTGGAGCGCGAGGCGCAGGCCGACGAGCTGCTGCTGATGGGCCTTCGCCTCAAAGAGGGTATCGATCTCGTGCGCTGGCAGGCCCTGTCCGGCCGCGAGCCGGACCCGGATCGCGAACAGTTCCTCATCGAGCACGGCTTCATCGAGCGCCTCGGCAATTCCCGCCTGCGCTGCACGCCGGCGGGAATGCTGATCCTCGATGCCGTGGTGGCCGACCTCGCCTGCTAGGCCGACCGGCGCTTGTCCGCAAACATCTTGAACACCCGCCCGTCGATGGCTGCAAGGCCGACGGCGATCAGCGCCATGCCGGCAAAATGCTTCGGCGCCAGCACCTCGCCCAGAACCAGCGCGCCGAGCAGGATGGCACTGACGGGGATGAGGAAGGTCACCAGCATCAGGTTCGTAGCCCCCGCCGTCGCAAGGATGCGGAAGAAGATGACATAGGCGAGGGCTGTGGCGAGCACGGCAAGGCCGAACAGCGCGAGCCAGGCCTCGTGCGAGGGCATGGCCAACGTCCAGGGACGATCGACGACCAGCGCCACGGGCAGCATGATCAGCGCGGAGGCCGTCACCTGCCCTGCAGCCGGCAGCAGCGGCGGCAGGCCCATGCGGCGGAAACGGCGGCCCCAGATACCGGCAAAGGCATAGGACACGGCAGCCCCCAGTACGGCCAGCTGCGCCAGCACATTCGTGCCGAGATCCGACAGCACCGAAGGGCCGATCATCAGCGCCACACCGGCAAAACCGACGAGCACGCCCACCAGCCGGCCACCCGTCATCTTCTCGTCCTCCGTCAGCACATGGGCAACGATGACGGCGAAGAGCGGCGTCGTGGCGTTGAGGATGGAAGCGAGGCCACTGGCGATATGCGTCTGGCCCCAGACGATCAGCGAGAAGGGGATGACATTGTTCAGCACGCCCATACCGAGAAAGGCGAGCCAGACCTCGCGGCCGCGCGGCACGGCATGGCCAGACAGGCGCACGATGGTCCAGAGCGCAATCGCCGCCAGCGCCACGCGGGCGGCGACGATGGTGAGCGGCGGCAGCTCGCGCACGAGAATGCCGTTGAACAGGAAAGAGCCGCCCCAGAGCGCGGAAAGCGCGATGAGCAGGCCCCATTCGATCGTCGTCATAGGACGGTTTGACATGATGGTATCCTCAGAGATTTTTTCTAAACCGGATGAAAAGGCCGGATGTGACGCACCGGAATTTGCGCTATCATTCCGGTAATTTCCGCCTGAGACAAACGATCATATTTCCTGATATCAGCGAGGAAAACTAAATCATGAACGGTCGCCTCCCCTCTCTGTCCGGCCTGCGCGCCTTCGAGGCGACGGCGCGGCATCTGTCCGTCACACTTGCCGCCGACGAGCTTTCGGTCACGCCCGGCGCCGTCAGCCTGCAGATCCGTGACCTCGAAGAAGCGCTCGGCGTTCGGCTCTTCGAGCGCAAGCCGCGCCGGCTGATCCTGACGGACGATGGCGAAGGCTACTTCAAGGCCATGCGCTCGGCCTTCCGGCTGATGCGCGAGGCGACGGAGGAACTGCTGATCCGGGCGCGCTCGCCGTCCACGCTGCTGATCAGCTGCACGCCGACTTTTGCCGCGCAATGGCTGGTGCCGCGCCTGCCGAAATTCGAGGAGAGCCTGCCCGGCGCCGATATCCGCATCAGCGCCTCCAACCGCCTCGTCGATTTCGCCCGCGACGGCGTCGATATCGCGATCCGCCATGGTTTCGGCCGCTATGAGGGCCTGGTGAGCGAAAGGCTGCTGGACGACGACCTCGTGCCTGTCATCGCGCCTTCCCTGCGCGAGCGGATACCGCTCGACGAGCCTGGTGACCTCGGCAAGCATGTGCTGATCCACGACGTGCACCGGCAGGATTGGCGGCTCTGGCTGGAATCCAACGGCATCACCGAGATCGACGCCCAGCGCGGCCCCGTCTTCACCGACAGCAACGGCGCAATCGAAGCGGCGAAGGCGGGCGATGGCGTGGTGCTGGTGCGGCTGTCACTGGTGGCGCGGGAAATCCAGGAACGCCGGCTGGTTGCGCCCTTCTCGAGAGGGGTCGCGACAGGGCTCGCCTACTACATCGTCTATCCGCCCGGCGCGCTGGATCGCCCGGCCGTCGCCAGCCTCCGGCAATGGCTGACGGAAGAGGCCCGTGCGGTGCGCGGCAGCTAATCCGGAAAATCTTCCATCTGCTCTTTGTAAATCTCGAAACCTGCCCGCCTGTAGGTCACCTGCGCCTTCGGGTGGTCGTTGGTATCGGTATGCAGCCAGATCCGCCGCGTCGCCTCACGCCAGACGGCCCGCAGCGCCGTGTCGAGCAGCCAGGGGCCGATGCGCCGGCCATAGGCGGCCGGGATGAGACCGAAATGCGTAAGTTCGATATCCTCGGTATCGATGGCATCGAATTCGCAGAGGCCTATCGCCCGCCCCTCCTCGCGCAGGACGAAGGTCGCCGTCGAAAACGCAGACAGGAAGGCCGCCAACGCTGCCTGCGGCATGTGCAGGCGGGAATCCCAGGTGAGCGGCGTGCCGATCTCCCGGTAGATCGCTAGATAGTCTTCGATCGAGAGGCGTTCCGGCTGAAACGCGAGATTGACGGCCGGCACTGGCAGAGCCGCACGGTTCGCCGGCGGTTCGCGCAGGTGCATATAGGTGACGAGCAGTCGCATGCCGGTCTCTCAAAGAGAAACGCCGTGCGCGTCCAGAGGACGGCACGGCGTCGCGCTAAAGGGCAAAGGGCCTATTCGTTGATCAGGCGCTTCAGAAGCTCGATCTCGTGGCTGAGCTTGGTATCGCCCGAGATCAGTTCCTCGATCTTGCGCACTGCATGCAGCACGGTCGTGTGGTCGCGTCCGCCAAAACGGCGGCCGATTTCCGGGAAGGAGCGTGGCGTCAGCGTCTTCGACAGATACATGGCGATCTGGCGCGGCTTGACGATGACGCGGGTGCGGCGGTTCGAGACCAGCTCCTGGCGCGAGACGTTGTAATGCTTGGCAACGACGCGCTGGATGTCCTCGATGCGCACGCGGCGCGGCTCGCCGGCTGCGACGAGATGGCCGAGCAGTTCGTCGACGCGCTCGATCGTCAGGTTCGGCTCGAAGGAGCGGCGAAACAGCAGCTGATTGAAGGCGCCTTCCAGCTCGCGACCGCTGGCCGTGATGTTGCGGGCGACGTGGCTCAGAATTTCCGGCGAGATATCGAGCGAGCCGTCTTCCTGCTGGGCTGCGGCCAGGCGGCGCTTGAGGATTTCGAGGCGCATCTCGTAGTCGGGCGCTTCCATCTCGATGGCGACGCCACCCTGGAGGCGCGAACGCACGCGCGGATCGAGCGATTCCAGTTCCCACGGTGCGCGGTCGGCGGCGACGACGACCTGCTTGGCGGAATCGAGCAGCATGTTGAGCAGATGGCAGAACTCGTTCTGGATCGAATTCCCCTGCAGGAACTGCATGTCGTCGATGATCAGGAGATCGATGTTGCGCAGCGTCTCCTTCAGCGAGAGCGCGTCATTGTCGCGGATCGCGGTCGCGAAGCGCCACATGAAATATTCGGCCGTCAGATAGACGACGCGCGGATTGCGGGCGCTGGAAAGCGCACCGAGCGCGATGGCCTGCAGAAGATGCGTCTTGCCGAGGCCGACGCTGGAATGGACGAAGAGCGGGTTGAAGCGCACGGCGCCGGCACCGGCTTCCGCGATGGTGCGGGCGGCGGCAAGGGCGACGCGGTTCGACGTGCCCTCGACGAAGGCATCGAACGTGTAGCGCTGATCGAGCGGGGAGCCGAAGAGCGGGCCGGTGTGCTGGGCGCGCGGCTGGGCTGCAGGCGCAATCGAAGCAATGGCATTGGCGACGGGCTGCGGGCCACCGGCGGCGCGGCGCGGCTGGGCCTGCGGTGCGGGTTCGGCAACGGCAACGGCCTCGTCGAGGCTGCCGGGACGCACGCCGCGGGTGGCGGTGCGCACCAGGATTTCCACCTTGAGGATTTCGGCATCCTCCTGCTGGAACAAGCTGGTGATGAGATCGAGATAGCGGTTGTTGATCCAGGACTTCAGAAATGTCGTGGGCACAGACAGGCGCACGACGCTCTTCGAGACGGAGTGGATCTTCAGCCGACCGAACCAGCTTGCGAAGACGTCCGGACCGACCTGCGCTTTAAGGCGCGCGCTGACCCGCTCGAAAATCGCGTCCTGCTTCATATCGGATGGAACCCCCGCCGCGCGCACTTCTTCTTTCGGAAGCGCCTTGAGTGCATTTTCCCCGTTCGCGAATGCACCAGTCGTCCTGGCCGTATTCATTTGCATCTTGCCGCCTTCTTTCATGCTTCTTCGCCACGCCGGCAGTTCTGCCGACGCCTTCCATGTTTGCCATCGCCCGTCCGTGTCGAGCCAATCGCCCGAACGGGTTCTGGTGTCCCTGACAGTGCCGACCCCCTACCTTCAGCACGGTCCTGTTTGTCAAACACAAGTCGGGCCTCGAAAGATCCGGCGTCATGCCCGATCCGCTTGGTCCGTTTGTGAGCCACACCATCCGCTCCCTCGTTGAGCGTCCGGCAGGCATGCCCGCGTTCATCACGGCCGTCCTCGCGGCTTTCGCCCGGCGCGACCGAAGTCGCAAAAAGCCCTGCCAGTGTGCCAGGGGCACCTGGGGCAAGCTCTGCCGGTTTGATGATTTTACGAAGCGTGGGCCGCTCCGCTACAGAGAACAAACAACCACCGCTGCCTTGTGAGACAGTCTTGCCGGCGATCATTTTCGGGATATGTCCGCGCCCCCTGTGGAAAGCATTTAGGCAGGATCATGCCCCAAGATCAATCACGAATTTTACGCAAAATTAAGGGGCAGGCGTTGACTCGGAAGAGCGTTTTTGACTCGGAAAGCCCCCCTCTCAACAGAATCCGTTAGGAATCAATGGCTTTGTTTTCGGGTGGGTTTCGCAGCGCGGGAAAAACGAAAAAAATAAAAATTCGCTTGACTCAAATTGCTGTCAAACTCCCGCTACGAAAGGGGTACCGAGGCGGGATAACCTCCCACAAGTAACTGAATTTAAAGAGTTTTCTTCGTCACTCTTTTGACACGATCGAGCCGTGCACGTTAACCATAGCAAGCCCGAAAAACAAAACAAAAAGCCCGGCGCAGGCGCCGGGCTTTTACTAATATTGCATAGCTCAGGTGGAGCTGATCAGGCTGCCGTCATCGTCTTGACGCGGTTTGCGAGACGCGAAACCTTGCGGGAAGCCGTGTTGGAATGAAGCACGCCCTTGGTGGCAGCGCGCATCAGTTCCGGCTGTGCAGCCTTGAGGGCGGCAGCGGCCGAAGCCTGGTCGCCGGAAGCGATGGCTTCTTCGACCTTGCGGATGAAGTTGCGGACGCGCGAACGGCGCGACTTGTTGACTGCAGTGCGCGCGGCGATCTTGCGGGTCGCCTTCTTTGCCGAGCTTGTATTGGCCATGTATGCCTCTCTTCAGAAATCTGACACGAACTCCACCCTCGCCGTGCCGGGTCACTGCGACCTGTCATCCAAGCAATTCGGGAGCAATATCGGAAAACCTCAGAATTCGGCTTTCCAAACTGTGGGCGGCGTATAGCTGGAAACCGCGGGGTCGTCAACGCGGATTCTGCAAGAAACGCCGCCTCGGGTGATTCACCGGTTGCCGAACACAGGCTTGCGCTTCTCGATGAAGGCCGTCATGCCCTCCTTCTGGTCTTCCGTGGCGAAGAGCGCATGGAAGAGCCGGCGCTCCGCGCGCATGCCTTCCGACAACACCGTCTCGTAGGCGCGGCTCACCGCCTCCTTGGCCATCATGGTCGAGGGCAGCGAGAAGCCCGCGATCTTTTCCGCCGCCGCCAGCGCCTCGTCCATCAGCTTTTCCGGCGCGACGACGCGGGCCACCAGGCCGCAGCGCTCAGCCTCCGCCGCATCCATCATTCGGCCCGTCAGGATCAGGTCCATCGCCTTCGACTTGCCGAGCGCGCGCGTCAGGCGCTGCGTGCCGCCCATGCCGGGGATGATGCCGAGCGTGATTTCCGGCTGGCCGAATTTCGCCGTCTCCGAGGCGATGATGAAATCGCACATCATGGCGACCTCGCAGCCGCCACCCAGCGCAAAGCCGCTGACGGCGGCGATCATCGGCTTGCGGCAGGCTGCCACCTCGTCCCAGCCGGCGGCAAGGTCTTCCACGACCGCTTTGGCAAAGCCGTAGGGCTGCATTTCCTTGATATCAGCACCGGCGGCAAAGGCTTTTTCCGAGCCGGTGAGGACGATGGCGCCAATGCCGGCATCCGCCTCGAAGCCTGAAAGCACGCTCTTCAACTCCTCCAGCAGCTTGCGGTTCAGCGCATTCAGCGCCTGCGGCCGGTTGAGCGTGATGAGGCCGACGCGTCCGCGCGTCTCCACCAGCAGGGTTTCATAGGCCATTCGTCTCTCTCCTTTTTTGTTACGCTCTGCCGAACGGAAAACCGCTTCACACTTTTCCTGGCATTGGCTCTATTTCTGGCAATCGGCACAATAGAACGTCGACCGCCCGCTCTGCACGATACGGCCGATCGTGCCCGCGCAGCCGGGTGTCCGGCAAGGCTCTCCCGCACGATCATAGGCGGAAAAGGAATGCTGGAAGTAGCCGAGCGAGCCGTCGGCGCGGATATGGTCGCGCAAGGTCGAGCCGCCGGCTTCGATAGCGTCGGCGATGACCTCGCGGATCGCGTCCGTCAGCGCCAGAAGCTCCGTCTTCGGCTTGCCCGCCGCCGTCACCAGCGTGCCGGCATGACGCTCCGGCGACAGATGCGACCGCCACAACGCCTCGCAGACATAGATGTTGCCGAGACCGGCTATGTTCTTCTGGTCGAGCAGCGCCGCCTTCAGCGGCGTCTGCCGGCCGCGAAACTTCGCGGCGATATAATCGGCATCGAGCGTGTTGCCGGTCGGTTCGGCGCCGAGATCACGGAAGAAGGCGTGGGCGGCGATGTCCTCGCGCTTGGCCAGATCCATGAAGCCGAAGCGGCGCGGGTCGTTATAGACGACGCGGCGTTCACCCTCCGGCGTCTCCAGATGGAAGACGACATGGTCGTGGCGCGTGTCCTTGCTGCGCGGCATATGAAACTCGCCGGGCGTCTCGACGGCCTCCGCCCCCTCCACCCGGAACGAGCCGGACATGCCGAGATGGGCGATGACGACATCGCCGCCCTCGAGATCGATCAGCAGATATTTGGCGCGCCGGCCAAGCGAGGTGACACGCCGTCCCTCCAGCTTTTCGGCGAAGGCGGGCGGAAAGGGAAAGCGCAGATCCGGACGGCGTAGCTCCGCCCGGCGGATTTTCGACCCTTCCATGACGGGGGCGAGGCCGCGCTTGACCGTTTCCACTTCCGGCAGTTCCGGCATGTTCGTCTCCTTGAACGGGCTTTAACCTTGGGCGCATTTGCCGCGCTCCGGCATTTCCCTCTCGGCAATCTATGTCCTATATACCCGGCGAAGCGTTCAGATAGCGCGGCCAAAGCCAAATCGCTATGGTCTAAGTGGCGATAGAGCTGCGACAGACCGGCCCATGGAGACGACGATGACGGAACAGCGCACATCCGCGGACGGCGGCATGGCAACCTCCTACGGCTTTCGCGAGGTTCGCGAAGGCGAAAAGCAGGCGCTGGTCAACGACGTCTTCCACAAGGTCGCCAAGCGCTACGATATCATGAACGACGTCATGTCCGCCGGCCTGCACCGGGCCTGGAAGGACGCGATGATCGCAAGCCTTAACCCGCGCAAAGACGCCTCCTACAAGACATTGGACGTTGCCGGTGGCACCGGCGACATCGCCTTCCGCATCATCGAAGCCTCCGACAGGCTGGCGCATTCCACCGTGCTCGACATCAACGGCTCGATGCTCGGCGTCGGCGCCGACCGGGCGGCGAAGAAGGGGCTCTCCGCCAATCTCGACTTCGTCGAGGCCAATGCCGAAGACCTGCCTTTCGAGGCAAACAGCTTCGACGCCTATACGATCGCCTTCGGCATCCGCAACGTGCCGCGCATTGATGTCGCGCTGTCGGAAGCCTATCGCGTGCTGAAGCGCGGCGGGCGCCTGCTGGTGCTGGAATTTTCCGAAGTGGAGATGCCGCTGCTCGACAAGGTCTATGACGCCTGGTCGTTCAACGCGATCCCGCAATTCGGCAAGATGATCACCGGCGACGCCGAACCCTACCAGTATCTCGTGGAATCGATCCGCAAGTTCCCCAACCAGCAAGACTTCGCCGCGATGATCCGCACCGCCGGTTTTTCGCGCGTGAACTATACCAACTACACGGGCGGCATCGCCGCGCTGCATTGGGGCTGGAAGCTCTGAGCATGGCCCGCCTCTCCTCCAGACAGTATCGCCCCGCATGAGTATGATCGGCGCCTATCTTCGCCTTGCCCGGGTGGGCTGGGTTCTCGTGCGCGAGGGCGTCGTCTCGGCGCTGCCGACTGAGGGCATGCCGCCGCTTGCCCGCACCGCGCATGCACTCGCCGGCCTTTTGGAGCGCCGCAAGGCGTCGCGCGAAGACCGCGGCGACCGGCTGGCCCGCGCCATCGAGCGCCTCGGCCCCTCCTATGTGAAGATGGGTCAGTTCCTGGCGACACGTCCCGACGTCGTCGGCGCCGAGATTGCGGTCGAGCTTTCCGCTTTGCAGGACCGTATGGCCACCTTCCCACGGGAAGCGGCCGTCGCCACCGTCGAGGGCTCGCTCGGCCGCACGCTCGACGATCTCTATGTGGATTTCGGCGATCCGGTCGCCGCCGCCTCCATCGCCCAGGTCCATCCTGCAACGGTGCGCGATGCCGATGGCGAGCGGAAGGTGGCGGTGAAGGTCATCCGCCCCGGCGTGCGCCAACGCTTCGCGCATGACCTCGAAGCCATGTATGCGGCCGCCCGCCTTCAGGAAAAGATCCTGCCCAACACGCGCCGGCTGAAACCCGTCGAGGTGACGCGCACGCTGGAACAGACGACCAAGATCGAGATGGATCTGCGCCTTGAGGCGGCAGCCCTATCCGAACTCGGCGAGAATACCAAGGACGATCCCGGCTTCCGCGTGCCAAAGGTCGACTGGGAGCGCACCGGCCGCGACGTCGTTACGATGGAGTGGATCGACGGCATCAAGATGTCGGATGTCGAGGGCCTGCGCGCCGCCGGCCACGACCTGAACGCGCTCGCCGACACGCTCATCCAGTCCTTCCTGCGCCACACGCTGCGCGACGGCTTCTTCCATGCCGACATGCACCAGGGCAACCTTTTCGTCGATCCTCAGGGCGTCGTCGTCGCGGTCGACATGGGCATTGTCGGGCGGCTCGGCAAGAAGGAGCGCCGCTTCCTCGCCGAAATCCTCTACGGCTTCATCACGCGCGATTACCAGCGCGTCGCCGACGTGCATTTCGAGGCTGGCTACGTGCCCTCGCACCACGATACCGCAAGCTTCGCCCAGGCGATCCGCGCCATCGGCGAGCCGATCCATGGCCAGCCGGCCGAAACGATCTCCATGGCCAAGCTCCTCACCCTGCTCTTCGAGGTGACGGAACTCTTCGACATGGAGACCCGCACCGAGCTCGTCATGCTGCAGAAGACCATGGTCGTCGTGGAAGGCGTGTCGCGCACGCTGAACCCCCGCTTCAACATGTGGAAGGCCTCCGAAGGCGTCGTCGGCGATTGGATCCGCGACAATCTCGGCCCGAAACGCCTGCTGACAGACCTGCGCGACGCCGCCCACGCCGCGCTGCGTCTCGCCGAAGCCGCCCCCGAGATCGCCGCCAAGACGGAAAAGCTCTCGCAGGACCTGACGTCGATGGCCGAAAAGGGTCTGCGTTTCGATGCGGACACCGCCGAGGCCATCGGCCGCTCGGAAGCCCGCCACGCCCGTTCGGGCCGCATCGCGCTCTGGGTCATTGCCGCAACGCTCGTCTATATCGCCTGGACGCTCGGCTGAGCTTGACCGGCACCGCCCCGGCGCTAGTCTTTCCGCCATGACCGACGAACCACTGAGCTTGACCGAACCGCGACCCTTTCTCGAACGGGCGCGCCGGCAGTTGCGCGGGCTTTATTTCGGGCGGGACCGGGAGGCCGTGCGGTTTCAGCTGGCGATGCTGTTCATCGATATCGCCGTGCTGGTTTTCTTCATCGCCGGGCCCTACCTGCGCACCGGCTCGGCCTATGTCATCGTCGACTATGCGATTGCAGCTGTCATCGCCTTTGAGCTTGCTGCGCGGGCGCTGATTGCGCCGAACCTGCGCTACTGGCTGCTTCGGCCGATGACCTGGGTGGACATCGTCATTCTCGGCACGCTGCTGTTTCCCAGCCATCTGCACAATTTCGCGTTCCTGCGCGTCCTGCGCATCTGGGCGATCAGCCAGAGCAAGCTGGTGACGGTGGTTTTGCGCCGCACCGGTTATGGCTATCTGGAAGACGTCATCCAGGCCTGCGTGAATTTTCTCGTCTTCCTCTTCCTCGTCACAGGCTTCGTCTATGCCAACTTCTTCTACGGCGCCGGTGGTTTTGAAGGTTTCGTCGATGCGCTCTACTTCTCCGTCGCGACGGTTACGACGACCGGTTTCGGCGACATAACGCTGCCCGGCACGCTTGGAAAGCTCACCTCGATCATCACGATGATCGTCGGCATCTCGCTTTTCGTGCGCCTCGCACAGGCCATCGTCCGGCCCTACAAGGTGACCTTCCCCTGCCCCGAATGTGGCCTGTCGCGCCACGATACCGATGCCGTGCACTGCAAGGCCTGCGGCCACGTGCTCAACATTCCCGACGAAGGCGCCTGAAGGCGTAAGCACCCCGTCTTGGCCCGTCGCGATGGCTTGCGGCAACGCGCGAAGGTGTTACTTTAGCAAGGCCGGAACAACCGGCGCAGTGCAGTGCAAGACCGTATTCTCCAGGGGCCAAAAGGGGAGCGTCCCATGCGCAAGATCATGTTTGTTTCCGCCATTGCCGCCTTGTCTTTCAGCAGCTTCGCCGCACCCGCCTTTGCCGGCAGGATGCCGGACGGATCAGGTCTCCAGACCGCCGGTGCCGTCGAGCTCGTCACCCACTACTACGGTCACAAACCGAAATGTTTCTGGAAGAAGATCAAGAAATACGACTATTACGGCAACCTCATCATCAAGAAGGTGAAGGTCTGCCATTAGGGCCTTTCCAGCCGAAGCGGCACCGCTTCGGCGACGGCTAAGACTTGGAAATGCCGCGGCAACGGGGTAGGACGGGATGACCGTCCTCTCCGGGGGCGGTCTTGCGCCTCTTGAGCCCGGGACCCGCCATGCCGCTTGCAGGAAAACGCATCCTTCTCGTCATCTCCGGCGGCATCGCCGCCTATAAAAGCCTCGACCTCATCCGCCGGCTGCGCGAACGCGGCGCGGAGGTGCGGCCCGTCATGACCGCGGGCGCGCAGCAATTCGTGACGCCGCTTGCCGTCGGCGCGCTGTCGTCGGGCCATGTCTATACGGAGCTGTTTTCCCGCGAGGACGAGCAGGATATCGGGCATATCCGGCTGGCGCGCGATTGCGACCTGATCGTCGTCGCGCCGGCCACCGCCGACCTGATGGCAAAGATGGCGAACGGCCTTGCCGACGACCTTGCCTCCACCGTGCTTCTGGCCACCGACCGCCCGGTGCTGGTCGCCCCGGCCATGAACCCGAAAATGTGGGCGCATACCGCAACCCGCCGCAATGTCGAGACGCTGCGCAAGGATGGCATCGCCTTCATCGGCCCCAATGCCGGCGAGATGGCGGAAAGCGGCGAAGCCGGATTCGGGCGCATGGCGGAGCCGCTGGAGATCGTCGCGGCGGTAGAGCGCCTGCTCGATGGCGGCGCAAAGCCGCTCGCCGGTCGCACGGCCGTGGTCACATCAGGCCCGACGCATGAGCCGATCGACCCCGTGCGCTACATCGCCAACCGCTCCTCCGGCCGGCAGGGCCATGCCATTGCTGCAGCCCTTGCCCGGCTTGGTGCGGACGTGACGCTCGTTTCCGGCCCGGTCACGATTCCCGATCCCAAGGGCGTGAAGGTTATCCATGTCGAGCAGGCAGCCGAGATGCTGGACGCCGTGCTGGTCAGCCTGCCCGCCGATATCGCCGTGATGGTCGCCGCCGTCGCCGACTGGCGCGTGGCCACGCCGAACAATGAAAAGATCAAGAAACAGCCGGGCGAAGGCCCGCCGCCGCTGATGCTTACGGAAAATCCCGATATCCTGAAGACCGTCGGCCACAGCGACAAGCGCCCGAAGGTCGTCGTCGGTTTTGCGGCCGAAACACAGGACGTCGAGAGCAACGGCCGTGTCAAGCTTCAGAAGAAGGGCGCGGACCTGATCGTCGCCAATGACGTCTCGCCGGAAACCGGCATCATGGGCGGCACGCGCAACAGCGTGAAGCTCATCACGGCCGAGGGCATCGAGGCCTGGCCTGAACTCTCCAAGGACGACGTGGCGGACGGCCTCGCCGGCTGGATTGCCGACCGGCTTATTTGACGAGGCTGATTCTGGCGTCCATGGCGCTGGCCGGGCGGCCGGCGGGCGAGAAGATGCGCACATCGACGCCGTTTTCGCCCAGCACGACGGCGCTGCCATCGGGGATTTCCACCCAGGCTTCCGTATCGTCGTTCAAGGGCTCGGAGACGAGACAGTAACCGCCCGTCTCGCCCATCGGCGCGGCATACAGCGTCGGGGCCTTGTAGTCCGTCGCATAGCGCACGGCATAGAGCTGCTTGCCATCGGTGAAGGCGGCGGTGAAGCGCACCAGCACGTGACGTTCCAGATGCGCCGCGAGACGCTCGACGAAGGCGATAGTCTCGGCCATGGCGCCGAGCGGATCGCGCGCCAGGCCGAATTGCAGCGCCAGCAGGAACAGAAGTTCGGAATCCGTCGAGCCGGTGCGGGCGTGATAGAGGTCGTTGTCGAGCATGGTTTCGAGCGGCCGGCGCAGATGCTCGAAATCGGCGATCTGGCCATTGTGCATGAAGGACCAGATGCCGTGCACGAAGGGATGGCAATTGTCGCGCCGCGTGCCGCCGCCGGTCGCCGCGCGCACATGGGCGAGGAACAGCGGCGAGCGGACCTGGCTTGCGATGCTGCGCAGGTTGCAGTCGGACCAGGCGGGCAGGATATCGCGGTAACGGCCGGGCTCCGGGCGTTCGCCATACCAGGCGATGCCGAAGCCGTCGCCATTGGTGGCCGTCTTGGCGCGGGTGGCGCAGTGGGATTGTTCGATCAGCGAGTGCGCAGGCGAGGACACCAGTTCCTCAAGGAAAAGCGGCTCTCCGCGATAGGCTGCCCAACGGCACATGACATTTCCCGCTTGTTTGGACCGGTGCGAACCGGTGTGAGATACGACGCATTAACCATGGCACTGCCCGGATTTTCAACGCAAATGGGTAAAATTGCGTTAACGAATGTAAACGCGGCGAAACCATGCGTGTCATTGTGATGGCAGGCGTCTCAAGCGGCAGTTTCCGGCGGAACAGGATTTTGTGAACAGTCCGTTCTGCGCCCGCCAGATTTCGTGAACGATGGGTGCGGCGTATAAAGGCTTCAACACCCCAAACGAAAGGACTTCCCCATGTCCATACGCCCCGTCAAACACGAAAGCATCGCCCGCCCCGCCATGGAAGGCGCCGGCGTGAAACTGCACCGCGTCTTCGGTTTCGGCGATCCGTCGATGACCGATCCCTTCCTGATGATGGACGATTTCCGCAACGACGATCCGCAGGATTACATCCGCGGCTTCCCCTGGCATCCGCATCGCGGCATCGAGACCATCACCTATGTCCTGGCCGGCTCCGTCGAACACGGCGACAGCCTCGGCAATCACGGCGTGATGGGTGCGGGCGACGTGCAGTGGATGACCGCCGGCAGCGGCATCCTGCACCAGGAAATGCCGCGCGGCGATTTCGTCGGCAAGATGCACGGCTTCCAGCTCTGGGCCAACCTGCCCTCGTCGCTGAAGATGACCGCGCCGCGCTACCAGGACATCAAATCCGGCGATATCCCCGTCGTCGTCGATGACGACGGCACGGTGGCCCGTGTCATCGCCGGCAGTTTCTGGGGCAAGACCGGCCCGGTCGACGGCATCGCCGCCGAGCCCGTCTATCTCGACATCTCCGTGCCGCCGGGCAAGACCAAGCGCCTGCCGGTCGATACCTACCGCTCGGCCTTCGCCTATATCTTCGCCGGTTCCGGCACGTTCCGCGATGCGTCGAAACCGTTCGGCGTGAAGGTGGAGAAGGAGTTCCAGGGCGAGGAGCTGAACATTCGCGACCTCTCTGGCAACCGCACGCTCGTCGTGTTCGACACCGGCGACGAGGTGACGGTGCAGGCCGGCGAAAAGGGCATCCGCTTCCTGCTCGTCTCGGGCAAGCCGATCCAGGAGCCCGTCGCCTGGCACGGCCCGATCGTAATGAACACACAGGTCGAGCTGGAACAGGCGATGCGCGAGCTGCGCAACGGCACCTTCATCAAGCCGGCGCATTGACGCCTGCTCGTGAAACCCTATCCTTCCGTCGTACCCACGGCGGAAGGACTGTTCATGCGCATCGACGGGCAATGCCATTGCGGCCTCGTGACCTACGAGGCCGAGATCGATCCCGGCGCGGTGCTGATCTGCCATTGCACGGATTGCCAGCGGCTGACTGGCTCGCCCTATCGCGTCACCGTGCGGGCAGCACGCGAGGCCGTGCGCCTGACCGGCAATTCGCCGAAAATCTACACCAAGATCGCCGGAAGCGGCCGCCCACGCATGCTGTCCTTCTGTCCCGAATGCGGCACACCGCTTTTCTCGACGGGAACGGGAGAGGCCGCGGCGACCTGGGGCATCCGCTGGGGCAGCATCAACCAGCGCGCCGACCTGAGACCGGCGCGGCAAATCTGGTGTTCCTCCGCCACCGACTGGTTCGGCGAAACGACCGCCCTTCCCGGCACGCCGCAGGAGTAGAGGCATGGCCGCCGGGCGCTTCCAGATTCTGCGCACGGCCATCGACGGCATCGAGGCCGTCGTCGCCGACAGCAGCCACACCTTCGCGCGCCACAGCCACGACACCTACGGCATCGGCCTGATCGAACGCGGCGCGCAGACCTCGGCGAGCGGACGCGGCCGGGTCGAGGCCGAGGCCGGCAACACCATCACGGTCAATCCCGGCGAAGTGCACGACGGTGTACCGATCGGCGATACGCCGCGCGCCTGGCGCATGCTGTATCTGCAGCCGAAGATCGTCGCGTCTGCCGCGGAGGATATTTTCGAGGGCCGGCCGCGCGACGAGTTTTATGCACCTGTTCTGGCGGACGGGCATGTGAGCGCTCTCGCCGCAGCAGCCCTTGCGGCCTTGCTGGATGCTCGGGCCGCGCCGCTTGGCCACGAGGAACGGCTGCTGCTGTTGCTGGCAGCCGTGCTGCGCGAACGGCCGGCAAAACGTTCCGGCATCGCAACATCGGGCGTCGCCCGTGCCCGTGAAAAACTCGACAGCATGCCCGATGCCGCCATCACCCTTGAAGACCTTGCGGAAGAAAGCGGGCTTGGCCGTTTCCGGCTGGTGCGTGACTTCGCCCGCGTGACCGGGCTGACACCGCACGCCTACCTGCTCCAGCGCCGCACCGAGCTTTCCCGTCGATTGATCGCGACGGGAAAGCCGCTCGCCGAAGCCGCGGCCGAAGCAGGCTTTGCCGACCAGAGCCATATGACGCGCAATTTCACCCGCCGCTACGGCTATACGCCCGGTGCCTACCACGCCGCCCTCGCCTAGCGACTTTTCGCAATTCCGGGCGCAAAACCGCTCCGCACTTTTGCTGGAATTGCTTGGCTGCAATTTCGTTCAAGACCATCCTGGCCGCTCCGGTGTTTCCTGCCCGCTCCTCAGCATGGGAACATCACATGACCACCGAATTCCTCATAACCTCGCTCGTTGTCATCCTGCTTCCGGGCACCGGCGTCATCTATACGCTGGCGCTCGGTATCAGCGGTGGTTTTCGCGCCGGCCTGCTTGCCGCCTTCGGCTGCACGCTCGGCATCATTCCGCATATCCTCGCCAGTGTCGTCGGGCTTGCCGCCGTGCTGCATGCCAGTGCGCTCGCCTTCGAGGTGCTGCGCTATGCCGGCGTCGCCTATCTGCTTTTCATCGCCTGGAGCCTCCTGAAGGATTCGCGTGCGCTCGATCTCGGGCCGGATCAGCCGGCAGAACGGGCGCCGCGCATCGTGCGGAAAGGCATCCTCACCAATATCTTCAACCCGAAACTCTCGCTGTTCTTCCTGGCCTTCCTGCCGCAATTCGTACCGGCACAGGCGCCTGACGTCACCGCGCGCATGCTCATCCTCGGCGTAGTCTTCATGGCGCTGACCTTCCTCGTCTTCGCGCTCTATGCAGCCCTTGCCGCAGGCCTGCGGCAGCAGGTGCTGAGCCGTCCGAAGATCATGGTCTGGACACAGCGCAGTTTTGCCGCCGCGCTCGGTCTGATGGGTCTGCGGCTGGCGCTCGCGGATCGCTAGAGCAATTCCAGCAAAAGTGCGAAGCGGTTTTGCGTCCGGAATTGCCTAGAAACAAAGAGCTAGAGCGTTTTCGCGTTTCGAAGAAAAGCGGAAATACTCTAGTTCCAGAGCGCATGAAAATGGTGCAGCGGGCCGTGGCCGGAGCCGACGGCCAGCGCATCCGAGCCGCGCACGGCGCCGGCAATGTAGCTTTTTGCCGCCGCCACGGCATCCGGCAGCGTCTTGCCCTTGCCGAGTTCGGCCGCAATGGCGCTCGATAGCGAGCAGCCGGTGCCATGGGTGTTGCGCGTAAGGACGCGCACGCCCTCGAACCAGCGCAGGCGATCGCGCGTCGCCAGGACATCCGGGCTCTGGTTGCCGGGCAGGTGCCCACCCTTCAGCAGCACCGCCTTGGGGCCAAGCGCCAGCAGGCGGTTCGCCTGATCCGCCATCGTCTCCCGGTCCGTTGCCTCCGCCTCGCCGAGCAGAGCGGCCGCCTCCGGCAGGTTGGGCGTGAGCACCGTGGCGAGCGGCAGCAGGCGGCGCATCAGGGCATCGACGGCCTCGCGCGCCAGAAGCGAGGCGCCACCCTTGGCCACCATGACGGGATCGAGCACGAGCGGCGTGCTGCGATGGCTGGCGAGCGCATGGGCCACCGCCTCGACAATATCGGCCGAGGCGATCATGCCGATCTTCACCGCATGGACCCGCACATCGGCGAAGACATCCCGGATCTGCGCCGCGACGAAATCCGCCGGCACGAGATGCACGCCGGACACGCCTTGTGTGTTCTGCGCCGTCAGCGCCGTCAGCACGGCCATGCCATAGGTGCCGCGCGCCGCGAAGGTCTTGAGATCGGCCTGGATGCCGGCGCCGCCCGACGGGTCGGACCCTGCGATGGAAAGGATGTTTGCGATGGTCGTCTCGGCCATTAAGCCTCCTTGCGACGGAGGTGGCCGTGGGACGCGCAGCGATACGGCGCCCGTTCGACTCCCTCCGCCGGCATGATCCGGTTCAGGTTCAAAGGGTGCTTCTCAGCCCGCCTTGCGGCGGACGCCCCTGTCCAGGCGCTACGTTTCGCAAATGAAAAGCCGCCTGTCATCTTGAAAGTGACAGGCGGCAAAATGGCAGGCGTGCGTTACGCCTTGGTGACGTGATATTCCTTGATGGCGACCATCTTGATCGCGGGATAGCGCTCCGCCTCGTAGCGCAGAGAGAAGCTGTCCTGCGCCAAAAACACCGGATCGCCGTCAAGGTCGCGGGCGATATCGCCGCGGCGCTGGGTAACGAATTTGTCGAGTTCCGCCGCATTCTCGGAGGAAACCCAGCGGCAGACGGAGAAGCGCGACATCTCGAAGGAAACCGGCAGACCGTATTCCCCCTGAAGCCGTTCCTTCAACACGTCGAGCTGCAGCGCACCGACCACGCCGACGATGGCCGGCGAGCCGTCTTCCGGTGAGAATAGCTGCACGACGCCCTCTTCCGCCATCTGCTGCAGGGCTTCCTTCAGCTTCTTGGCCTTCATCGCGTCTTCCAGCCGCACGCGGCGCAGAATTTCCGGCGCGAAGTTCGGCACGCCCTCGAAGACCAGCGCTTCGCCTTCCGTCAGCGTATCGCCGATGCGCAGCGTGCCGTGGTTCGGGATGCCCACCACGTCGCCGGCATAGGCCGTGTCGGCCAGCTGGCGCTGCGAGGCGAAGAAGAACTGCGGCGCCGAGAGACCTATGGTCTTGCCGGTGCGGGCAAGGCGCACCTTCATGCCGCGCTCCAGCATACCGGAGCAGACGCGGGCAAACGCGATGCGGTCGCGGTGGTTCGGGTCCATATTGGCCTGGATCTTGAAGACGAAGGCCGTCATCTTGTCTTCGGCGGCATGGACCTTGCGCACATCGGCAATCTGGTCACGCGGCGGCGGCGCGAAGGCGCCGAGCGCGTTGATGAGATCGCGCACACCGAAATTGCGCAATGCCGAACCGAAGAAGACCGGCGTCATATGGCCTTCGAGGAAGGCTTCGCGGTCGAATGGGCGGCAGGCCTCGCGGGCCAGCTCCAGCTCCTCGGTGAAGGCTTCGCGCTCGTTTTCCGGCAGGTTTTTGGCGACTTCGGCGATATCGTCCATTTTCGTCGGCTGCACCTGCGTATCCGAGCCGCGATAGGTGCGATCGGCAAGGTGATAGGAGCCGCAGAAGGACTTGGAGCGGCCGACGGGCCAGGTGACCGGCGCGGTATCGAGTGCCAGCTTCTCTTCCACCTCGTCGAGGATTTCGAAGGGGTCGCGGCTTTCGCGGTCCATCTTGTTGACGAAGGTGATGATCGGGATATCGCGCAGGCGGCAGACTTCGAAGAGTTTCAGCGTGCGCGGCTCGATACCCTTGGCGGCATCGATGACCATGATGGCCGCGTCAACGGCCGTCAGCGTGCGGTAGGTATCGTCGGCGAAGTCCTCGTGGCCGGGCGTATCGAGAATGTTGAAGACGTTGCCGTCATATTCGAAGGTCATGACCGAGGTCACGACGGAGATGCCGCGCTCGCGCTCGATCTTCATCCAGTCCGACCGGGTCTGGATGCGGTCCTTCTTCGCCTTCACTTCGCCGGCGAGCTGGATGGCGCCGCCGAACAGCAGCAGCTTTTCGGTGAGCGTGGTTTTACCGGCGTCCGGGTGCGCGATGATCGCGAAGGTGCGGCGGCGGGAGACCGCCTCGGCGAGGGTTTCAGCCATTTTTCTGCAATATCCTGTGAGTTGCCGGCGTCTTTACAGGCTCCGCCTCGAAGATGCAATTGACGCGCTGCCGCCACGGCCGGCTTATGGCCGCATGACCGCACACGCTCCCGCCCAGCTCTCCCTCATCCGCCTGCCGCATGGCGCGGGGATCGAGCTTCCCGCCTATGAGACGCCGGGCGCCGCCGGCATGGACCTGCGCGCCGCGGTGGAAGCCGATGCACCGCTGACGCTCGCGCCGGGCAAGCGCACGCTGGTACCGACCGGCTTCGTCTTCGAAGTGCCCTTCGGCTACGAGGCGCAGATCCGTCCGCGCTCCGGCCTCGCCTTCAAGAACGGCATCACCTGCCTCAACACCCCCGGCACCATCGACAGCGATTATCGCGGCGAGGTGAAGGTGCTGCTCGTCAATCTCGGCGAAGAGCCGTTCACCATCGAGCGCGGCATGCGCATCGCCCAGATGGTAATCGCCCCCGTAACGCAGATCGCCGTTCACGAGGTAACGGAAGCCAGCGAGACCGCACGCGGCGCCGGCGGCTTCGGCTCGACCGGCGTGCGCTGAGACGATGACGGGCCATCCTGCGCTCGTTTTCCGCGCGAACTATTTCGGCGATCCGGCGGCTTCGCTGGCGCTTGCCGGCCTGCTCGACGACACGTTCGGCATCGATGTGACGATCCTCGACCGGCTTGGCGGGCCGGACCCGACCGGCGTGCCCTTCGCCTGGTTCGACGCATCCGGCACCTGCATCGCCAATATCAGTGCCTTCTCGATGCCGCTGGTCATCAACGGCAATTTCACGCGCGCCGCGGCGCTGCAATCGGGAGCGGTGCGGCCGGATTTTCGCGGGCGCGGCCTGTTCCGCTCCGTCATGGAGGCAGCCCTCGACTATTGCGACAGCGAGGGTTTTGAAGCCGTGGCGCTGCTGACCGACAAGCCCACCCTCTACGAGCGTTACGGTTTCCGAACGCTGGCGCAGCATCGTTTTGCAGGCCCGGCACCGACAGGCGGTCGGGCTGGCGCAACGCGGCAGCTCGATATGGCCAACGATGCGGACGTGACGTTGCTTCGCCGACTCTTGAATGGTCGTCGCCCGGTTTCCGATCGTTTTGCACCGCTGCGGCAGGTCGAGATGTTTCTGTTCAACGCCGCGCTGATGCCGGATCTCCGGCTCGACGTCATGGAAGAGGACGGCGCCGTCATTGCCTGGCAACAGGGCGAAGACGGCACCTTCGAGCTGTTCGACGTGGCCGGTGCGCAAATCCCTGCCCTCGCCGATATCCTCGCAAGCCTGCGGCTCACGCCGTCAAAAATCCACGTGCATTTTGCGCCCGATCATCTGAACTGGAACGGCGAGGCCATTGCCGACGAGGGCGACGTGGTGCTCATGCTGCGCGGAGCGGAGGACCTGCTGCCGCAAAAGCCCTTCGCGCTGCCGCCGATGGCAGAATTCTGATCAGCGTCCAGCATCCGTCGCCATGCGCAGCGCGAGCCCGGCCAGCATCGTGCCCATCAGCCAGCGCTGCACGAGCGCCCAGCGCGGGCGGGTGGCGAGAAGGGCGGCCACGGAGCCCGCGGACACGGCGATCAGCCCGTTGATGCTGACGGCAATGACGATCTGCGTGCCGCCCAGCACCAGCGCCTGCAGGAAAACATGGCCCCTTGCAGGGTCGATGAACTGCGGCAGCAGCGAGAGATAGAGCACGGCAACCTTGGGGTTCAGCAGATTGGTGACAAGCCCCATGAGGAAGAGTTTGCGGTTGCCGTCGCGCGGCAGGGTCTTCACCGCAAAGGGCGAACGCCCGCCGGGACGCAGCGCCTGCCAGGCCAGCCAGGCGAGATAGAGCGCGCCCGCAAAACGCAACGCATCATAGGCATAGGGCACCGCCATCAAAAGCGCGGTGATGCCGAGGGCTGCGGCAAACAGATAGAACACGAAACCGAGCGCCACGCCGCCGAGCGAGATGAGCCCGGCCGCCGGTCCCTGGCAGATCGAGCGGGAGACGAGATAGAGCATGTTCGGCCCCGGCGTCAGCACCATGCCGAGCGCAATGAGGGCGAAAGCGGCAAGGCTGGTCAATTCGGGCACGGATCATCTCCCCTGGATGGACGAAAGAGGAGTATTCCTCGCGCCCTGCCGCCGCAAGGATCGCACTTGTCCCGGTGACAAGAGTACCCGCTGTCCGCTGCGAGGCCGGCCATTGCCGGAAAACACCGCCGGGCGTAAAAGGGATGCACCCAAGGAGTTTCCCCATGACCCTCGCCGTCCTCATCGCCTATAGCGGTGCCTTGTTCATTGCCGCCATCATTCCCGGTCCCGGGATCACGGCGATCGTCGCCCGTGCGCTCGGTTCCGGGTTCCGGCCGACCTTTTTCATGGGGCTCGGGCTCATCCTCGGCGACATGGTCTATCTGACGGCAGTCATCCTCGGCCTTGCCTTCATCGCCCAGACCTTCACCACGGCCTTCATGCTGATCAAGATCGCCGGGGCGCTCTATCTCGGCTACATCGCCTGGAAACTCTGGACGGGTGGGCTGCTGCCGCAGAACATCGAGGAGCAGCGCTCCACCAGCATGACCATGTCCTTCCTGTCGGGCCTGTTCGTGACGCTCGGCAATCCCAAGACCATGCTGTTCTATGTCGCGCTCGTGCCAACGCTGGTCGATCTCGAGGCGATCGGCCTCAAGGATTATGGCGTGCTGCTGGCCGCCACCTTCATCGTGCTGCTCATCGTGGTCGTGCCCTATATCGCGCTCGCCGCGCGCGCCCGGGTCCTGCTCAGGCAGCCGAAAGCCTTGCAGCGGCTGAACCGCGTCGCGGCCGGCATTCTGGCGGGAACCGCAGCCTATATCGCCACCCGCGCGGCATGACGGATTGCCAGGTTTTTCGCCACCGACAACCCGATTATTCCGTTTGAAACCGTTTTACCGCGAAATCCGGACTCGTCTCCCGCCGCGTTCCCTCCTATCTTCTCTGCGATAATAACGAGGAGACCCCGATGAGCGAACCCCGCAAGCCCGGCCGCGGCCGTATCTACGCCTCCATCACCGAGACCATCGGCGACACGCCGATCGTGCGTCTCGACAAGTTTGCCAAGGAAAAGGGCGTCGTCGCCAACCTTCTGGCCAAGCTCGAATTCTTCAATCCGATCGCCTCGGTGAAGGACCGCATCGGGGTGGCGATGATCGAGGCGCTGGAGGCCCAGGGCAAGATCACGCCCGGCAAATCGACGCTGGTCGAGCCGACCTCGGGCAATACCGGCATCGCGCTCGCCTTCGCCGCCGCCGCCAAGGGCTATCGCCTCATCCTGACCATGCCGGAGACCATGTCGATCGAGCGGCGCAAGATGCTCGCCCTGCTCGGCGCCGAGCTGGTGCTGACCGAGGGGCCGAAGGGCATGAAAGGCGCCATCGCCATGGCCGAGGAACTGGCCAGCACCATTCCCGGCGCCGTCATTCCCCAGCAGTTCGAAAACCCGGCCAATCCCGAGATCCATCGCAAGACCACGGCCGAGGAGATCTGGAACGACACCGACGGTGCGGTCGACATCCTCGTTTCCGGCATCGGCACGGGCGGCACCATCACCGGCGTCGGCCAGGTGCTGAAGGCGCGCAAACCCGGTTTCCAGGTCGTGGCGGTGGAACCCGCCGACAGCCCGGTTCTGTCGGGCGGCAATCCCGGCCCGCACAAGATCCAGGGCATCGGCGCCGGCTTTGCACCCGCCATCCTCGACAAGGACGTCTATGACGAGGTCGTGACCGTTAGCAATGACGAGGCCTTCGCCAATGCCCGCCTCGTCGCACGGCTCGAAGGCGTACCGGTCGGCATTTCCTCCGGTGCTGCCCTCACCGCCGCCGCGAAGGTCGGCAGCCGCCCGGAAAACGCCGGCAAGACCATCGTCGTCATCATCCCCTCCTTTGCCGAGCGCTATCTCTCGACCGCGCTCTTCGAAGGACTCGCAAGCTGAGACGTGACCGCCGCATGGCCCGGCCATGCGGCATCTCCCCACCGGACCGGCTCTCCCTCGCGCCATGCTCCACCACCTCTCCCTCGGCGCTCGCGCCATCGACCGTGCAGCCGCCTTCTACGATGCCGCGCTCGCACCGCTCGGCTATACACGCGTCTGGTCCGACCTCCGCCCCGGCGAAACGGGTCAGGCCATCGGTTACGGGCCGCCCGGCGGCGGTGACAAGCTCGCCATCAAGGCCCATGACGATGCCCGTGCACCCGGCCCTGGCTTCCACATCGCGTTTGCCGCGCCGAACCGTGCGGCCGTCGATGCCTTCCACGCGGCAGCAATCGCCGCCGGCGGCGTCGATAACGGCCCACCCGGCCTTCGCCTGAATTACGGCCAGCATTATTATGCGGCCTTCGTCATCGATCCGGACGGGCACCATATCGAGGCGGTCTTCAAAGGACCGGCGTGATGCTGGAGGCAGCGGACCGGCGGGCACCTTCACCAAACAGATAACCGTGCGGTACCGCTGAATCGGCGGAATAGGTCTCTCGAAGACGCGAGGCGGTACGCTTAAACAGAGCACGAGCTGCATGCGCCAGACCGGCCCAACAGTCCAGCCATGGCGGCCCGCAAAGGACGCCTCTCGCCGCCCGGGGATCACACACTCAAAAACACGCCGCGTTTCGGCGCGCGCGACAGCCGTGGCTTCCGGCATGGTTCGATTGGTCTGCAAGCCTCAAGGGACCACCGGCCGGCCCCCGCGCCCGCCTTGTCGCGGCCGCGCCGATCAATCAGGTGGTGACGAGGCGCTCGCCGGCGATCCGGTAGGAAATCGCTTCCGCGAGGTGGATGCGACCGACGATAGAGGTTTCGTCGAGATCGGCAAGGGTGCGGGCGACCTTGAGGACGCGGTGATAGCCGCGGGCGGAAAAGCGCATCTTCTCCGCAGCGTCGCGCAGCAACTGGAGACCGGCGGGGTCGGGTTCGGCGACTTTCTCCACGAGGGCGGTCGAGGCCCGCGCATTGCTGGTCACCGAAGCCATGCCGAGGCGGGCGAAGCGATCGGCCTGCAGGGCGCGCGCTTGGGCGACACGCTTTGCCACCACGGCACTCGGTTCTCCGGCCATCGGGCGGATAAGGTCCGTCGCGGAGACGGCGGGCACGTCGATGCGGATATCGATGCGATCCATCAGCGGACCGGAGACGCGGGCCTGGTAGTCGCTCATGCAGCGGGGACCGCGCGCGCAGCTGCGGCCGGGCTCACCCGCCATGCCACAGCGGCACGGATTCATGGCCGCGACGAGCTGGACGGCGGCGGGATAGCTGACACGATGGTTGGCGCGCGCAATGATGCACTCGCCGGTTTCGAGCGGTTGGCGCAGCGCGTCGAGCGCCTGTGGTGTGAATTCGGGCAATTCATCGAGGAAGAGCACGCCGTTATGGGCGAGCGACACTTCGCCGGGCCGCGCCCGCGGCCCACCGCCCACCAGGGCTGCCATGGTGGCGGAATGGTGCGGCGTGCGGAACGGGCGGCGATCCGAAAGGCGCCCGCCGGAAAGCTGGCCGGCAATGGAATGGATCATCGACACTTCCAGCAGTTCGGCCGGAGCGAGCGGCGGCAGGATGGCCGCCAGACGCGCGGCGAGCATGGACTTTCCCGAGCCGGGCGGGCCGACCATCAGGAGATTGTGGCTGCCCGCGGCTGCCACTTCCAGCGCGCGCTTGGCGCTCTCCTGTCCACGGATATCCGCGAGATCGGGCAGGTCTCCCGGCGTTGCGCGGATCGCCGGCACCGGGCGACCCAAGGCTTGTGTCCCTTTGAAATGGTTGGCGAGTGCGATCAGGCTGCGCGGAGCAAGGATTTCGAGCCCACCGCCGGCCCAAGCCGCTTCCGCGCCATTTTCCGCCGGGCAAATGAGGCCCTTGCCGAGCGCATTGGCGCCCATGGCGGCGGGAAGCGCACCGGCGACGGCAGCGATCGTGCCGTCGAGATTGAGCTCGCCGATGACGAGGAAATCCTCCAGCGCATCCGCCGGCACGGCACCGAGCGCCATCATCAGGCCGAGCGCGATGGCGAGATCGTAGTGGCTGCCTTCCTTGGGCAGGTCTGCCGGTGCGAGATTGACTGTCACGCGCTTGGGCGGCAGCGAAAGGCCGGAGGCGTGAAGAGCGGCCTGCACCCGCTCGCGGCTTTCCGCTACGGCCTTGTCGGCCAGACCGACGATCTGCATGCCCATCTTGCCGGGCGCCACCATGACCTGCACATCGACAGGCACGCCCTCGATGCCTTGAAACGCAATCGTACCAACGCGTGCCACCATGATCGCCCCGCCTGTCCTGCGGCGACGCGCTCAAAGCACGATGATGCCGCAACACTTTTATGCCGAAAACAGTCCGCTCACCCGCCCTTGGGTTGCAGCTGCAAATCTGGCATGAAACATGGAATGAAACAAGAACAATTATAGAACTCGCCGCACGATTTTCCGCGCGCCGGTTGCATCGGGTTGTATTTGCGGAACGAAGCCGGGACGTTCGCGAACGGAACGCCCCGGCAAGGCCGGAAACGGCGTCAGCGCTTGCGTTCGATCGCGTCCCACAGCAGGGCTGCGATGTCGGCGCCGCCGAATTTCTTCACCTCGCGCAGGCCGGTCGGCGAGGTCACGTTGATCTCGGTCATGTAGTCGCCGATGACGTCGATGCCGACGAGCAGGAAGCCGCGTTCGCGGAGTGCCGGGCCGATGCGAGCGCAAATCTCCTTTTCGCGCGCCGTCAGCTCCGTCGGCTCCGGGCGGCCACCGGCATGCATGTTGGAGCGGGCATCGTGTTCGGCCGGCACGCGGTTGATCGCGCCGACCGGATCGCCGTCGACCAGCAGGATGCGCTTGTCGCCCTTGCGCACGTCGGGGAGATATTGCTGGGCGATAAAGGGCTCGCGGAACATCTGGCCGAACATTTCCAGAAGCGAGGAAAGGTTGCGGTCGTCCTTGGTGGAATGGAAGACGCCGGCACCGCCATTGCCGTAGAGCGGCTTCAGGATCATGTCGCCCATCTCGTCGCGGAAGCGGCGGATTTCAGCGGGGTCGCGGGTGATCAGCGTCTTCGGCATCAGATCGGCGAATTCGGTGACGAAGATCTTTTCCGGCGAATTGCGCACCCAGGCCGGATCGTTGACGACGAGTGTCTTCGGATGGATGCGCTCCAGCAGATGCGTGGAGGTGATGTAGGACATGTCGAAGGGCGGGTCCTGGCGCAGCAGCACCACGTCCATCGTCGAGAGATCGACGCGCTCGGGCGCACCCAGCGTGTAATGATCGCCCTTGACGTCGCGCAACTCCATCGGCTCGACGGACGCATAAACCGTGCCGTCGCGCAGGCTCAGGCGATCCGGCGTATAATGAAAGAGCTTGTAGCCGCGGCTTTGTGCCTCGAGGCTCATGGCGAAGGTGGAATCGCCCGCGATGTTGATGGTCGACACGTGGTCCATCTGGACCGCGACGTTCTTGATCTTAGCCATGAAAGTCCCCTCAGGAATGCCCGACACATGTAGGATGCGCCACGCGCAATGGCAACGGGCTCAACGACAACGGGCGCCGCGCTTTCACGCGACGCCCGTCGATGAATTCCGTATCTGCGGGATCAGGCCGCGAGGCCGCCGGAGGATTGAGTGCCGCGCAGGCGGTCGCGCAGCTTCAGCGCCAGATTGACGGGCGCGGGGAATTCCTTGCGGCAGAAGGCGATCTTGCGCACATAGGTATCGATGTGCCACGTCGCCCAGCTCTTGCCGGGGAAATAGGCGATGTCGCCGGCCTTCAGCGTGCGCTGGCTGCCGTCTTCGGCGGTGATGTGGACCTCGCCTTCGAGGATCATCACCGTTTCGTCCCAGCCGAAATACCAGCGGAAGGTGCCGGCCGTGCAATCCCAGATCGCCGTGGTGGCCTGGTCGTCATAGGCGCGCGAATGCAGCGAGAGCCGCGCCTGCGGGTTGCCGGCGAGAACCCAGGAGGGCTCGATCGGCTTCGGCGCCATTTCGAGATTATCGAGCGCGGCGGCGATCAGCGGACGCGGCGCCTTCTCTTCGAAGGTGCGCGAGCGCATGGCAGCACCGACCATGGTGAGAAGCATCAGTTTCAGGACCATTTCATCCCCCTTACATCTTAGGAGGAAGCCTTACGCGAAACCGGTAACGGCGCCGTTCAAACAATCCGTCGCATTTTAAGCATCGGTCATCTTTCAGGCGAAGCCGTCGATCCGGCAGGTGATCAGGTCGTGGTCGGAGAGCGGGCGGCCGGCAGGCGAGAGCGACGAAACGATCGCCGTCGCGGAGACGGCAAGACCGCGCGACAGGAACCAGTCGAGCTTCATGGCACGCTCCGGCCAGCGGGTGATGAGGCTCGGACGCGTCGTCATGACATCCAGCGGGCCGCCATGGCGGGTGAAACCACGCTCGGCGGCGCGGGCGAAAAGACCCTCGGCTTCGAAATCACCGCCGGCATGGTTGCCGGTGTTGAGATCACCGCCGATGAGGACGGGCAGGCCGGGGAAGGCGGCGTCGAGCGCATCAATCAGGCCGACCACCTGCCGTTCGCGATAGGCGGCGGTGGTGGCGCTTTCCAGATGGGTGGAGACCAGCACAAGCGAGCCGGCTTCGGTGTTGATGACGGCGCCGATCGCCATGCGCTCGCCGAGCCTGGGCTGGTCGACCGCGCCCATGAACCACAGGCGTTCGCCTTCAAGGCGCAGCAGGAAGGGCCGGTGCAGCGGCACGGTGGAGAGGAGGCCGTTGCCATGCAAGCCGCGGCTGTTGAAATCGTCCTTGCAGAATTCCAGTTCGGTCTCGGAGCCGAGGCCGAGCTCGATGAATTCGACGCCGTAAAGATAGGCCATGCCGAGTGCATCGGCGAGTTCGGCGGTCGTGTGCGCCTGGCGCGTGCGGGCCATGCCGTCGTCCATTTCGGAGAGCAGTACGATCTCGGCGCCCGTCATCCCCAAATGCTCGGCGCTCTGCTTGGGGAAAAGGCAGCGCTCGAGGTTCCAGGCGGCTACGGTGAAGGGGAACGGCAGCGGTTCGGCGCGTTCGGCGCGGCCACCCGTCTCCACCGCATTCATGCAGGCGAGTTCGGCCATGCGGCCATCATGGGCGGCGAAGGATTTTTCCAGCGTGGCGATCGCCGCGCGATCCGCCTGGCTCGGTGCGGCGAGCCGGTCGACGGTGATGCGGATCATCATGCGACGGCCTCCGGAACAGCGGCCACGGCACCCGGCCCCACAGCCTCGCCCGACCAGTCGATGCGCCGGCCGCTGGCCGTGTCGAAGAAATGCAGCCGCGATGGAGCAATGGAAAGCGAGGCCGTTTCGGGCAACGGGATTTCCGAGGAGAGGGCTGCGATGATGGCCTGATCGCCGACCATGCCATGCACGAGACGCTGGGCGCCGAGTTCCTCGACATAATCGATGCGGAACGGCAGGCCGCCCTCGGTGCCTTCGTGCAGGCGCAGGTCCTCGGCGCGCAGGCCGACGGTGACGGCGCCCTGCGTCGGCACCGTGGCGCCGAGATCGATGAGGGCGGGGCCGAGCGCCAGCCTGCTGCCATGCAGCTCGCCGCTCACGAGGTTCATGGCCGGCGAGCCGATGAAGCTCGCGACGAAGGTGGTTGCCGGACGGTGATAGACATCGAGCGGGCGGCCGATCTGCTCGATCTTTCCGCCGGAGAGCACGACGAGCCGGTCGGCAAGCGTCATGGCTTCCAGCTGGTCATGGGTGACATAGATCGAGGTCGTGCCGACGCGGCGCTGCAGGCGCTTGATCTCGCCGCGCATGGAGACACGCAGTTTTGCGTCGAGATTGGACAATGGCTCGTCGAACAGGAAGGCCGAGGGCTTTCTGACGATGGCGCGCCCCATGGCGACGCGCTGGCGCTGCCCGCCGGAAAGCGCGCGCGGCTTGCGCTCCAGATAGGGCTGGAGTTCGAGCATGCGGGCAGCTTCCGCCACGCGCGCATCGATCTCCTCCTTCGGCGTGCGGCGGTTCTTCAGGCCGTAGGCGAGGTTTTCGTAGACCGTCATATGCGGATAGAGCGCATAGTTCTGGAACACCATGGCGATGTCGCGGTCGGCCGGATCGACATCGTTGACGATGCGCCCGCCGATCGTCACCTCCCCCCGGCTGATCGTCTCCAGCCCGGCGATCATGCGCAGCAGCGTCGACTTTCCGCAGCCCGAGGGGCCGACGAGCACGATGAACTCGCCATCGGCGATATCGATGTTGACGTCGCTGACCGCGGTCACGCCGCCATTGTAGATCTTGGATACGTCACGGATGCCTATCGATGCCATGAACGAAACTCCTTACTTGTCGCTTTCGGTGAGGCCCTTGATGAACCACCGCTGGAAGATCAGCACGATCATGACCGGCGGCAGCATGGCGAGGATCGCCAGCGCAAAGGCTTCGTTGTAGTCGGGAATGTTGGAGCCGACCCAGACGAGCAGGATTTGCTTGATGCCGCGCACCAGTGTGAAGAAGCGCTCGTCGGTCGTCATCAGCGTCGGCCAAAGATACTGGTTCCAGCCATAGACGAACATGATGATGAAGATCGCCGCGATCATGGTGCGCGAGAGCGGCACCAGCACGTCGATGAAGAATTTGAACGGCCCGGCGCCGTCGATGCGGGCCGCCTCCAGCAATTCCTCCGGCACGGACTTGAAGAACTGGCGGAAGAAGAAGGTGCCGGTAGCGGACGCCAGAAGCGGCACGATGAGGCCGGTATAGGTGTTGGTGAGCGCAAGCTTGTTCATCACCTCGTAGGAGGGAACGATGCGCACTTCGAGCGGCAGGAGCAGCGTCGTAAAAATCATCCAGAAGAACAGCGTGCCGAGCCGGAAGCGGAAATAGACGATGGCATAGGCCGCAAGCATCGACAGCACGATCTTGCCGGCGGCAAAGCCGACGCCGAGGATCAGTGAATTCCAGATCATGCGCGCGCCGGTGATTTCGCCGGTGAACCCGCCCTTGCGGGTCAGGACCTTATCGTAAGTCTCGGTGAAATGGCCGCCCCAGGTCAGCGACAGGCCGTTGCGGTGGATGTCGGCGGCCTCGTGCGTCGAGGTCATGAAAGCGACCACGACGGGCGCCACCATGATGAAGACGCCGAGCAGGAGCACGAGATGATCGAAAAGGCGGATGCGGGTCATGGCAGGGCGCCCTCTCAATTGTAGTGCACGCGCCGCTCGATGAAGCGGAACTGGAAGATGGTCAGCACGAAGACGACGATCATCAGGATGACGGACTGGGCCGAGGAACCGCCGAGATCGTTGCCGCGGAAGCCGTCCATATAGACCTTGTAAACCAGCGTGATCGGGTTGTTGGCGGCCTTGTCCTTCACCATCACGTCGATGACGCCGAACGTGTCGAACAGCGCATAGGTCATGTTGATGATGAGCAGGAAGAAGGCGGTGGGCGCAAGCAGCGGCAGCGTCATCGTCCAGAAGCGGCGGACGCCCGAGCGGCAGTCGATGGCGGCGGCTTCGCGCACCGAGACGGGAATGCTCTGCAGACCCGAGAGGATGAAGATGAAATTGTACGGGATCTGCTTCCAGACCGAGACGGCGATCATCGCAAAGGCGGTGTCATAGTAGTTGAGGCCGACCTTCATGTCCCAGCCGAAAAGCGCGGCGAATTTCACCAGCGGGCCGATATGCTGGTCGAAGAACATCATGCCCATCAGGCCGGCGACCGGCGGGGCGATGGCATATACCCAGATCAGCAGCGTCTTGTAGGTGGAACTACCCTTCAGCACCGCATCGGCCTTGACGGCAAGCAACATGCCGATGCCGAGCGACAGGAAGGTGACGAGCGCCGTGAACACAACAGTGAAGCGGGCGATAGACTGATACTGCGCGGAGCCCAGCGCATCGGCATAGTTGGAGAGACCGACGAAGGTCGCGCCGAAACCGAACGGGTCTTCCAGATAGAAGGACGACTGGATCGCCTGGACGGACGGCCAGTAGAAGAACACGAAGATGATCGCCATCTGCGGCGCGATAAATAGATAGGGCAGAAAGGGCGAGGAAAACTGCACGCGCTTCATGGGGCCACCTTCATAGCGGCGTGCCGGGAACGCTGAGCCCCCGGCACGGATTTCAACGTAGGCGACGGATCAGCCGGCGGTCTTGGCGAAGCGGGCGAGCAGGTCGTTCGCTTCGGTCTCGATCGTCTTCAGGGCGTCTTCGACGGAGGTTTCACCGGCGAAGATCCGGCCGTATTCACGCTCCATGATTTCACGGATCTGCGGATAGAAGCCGAGGCGGTAGCCCTTCGACCAGTCGCCCGACTTCAGCATCAGCTGCTGAATGCCGACTTCGGCCGCCGGCTTTTCCTTGTAGTAGCCTTCGGACTTGGCGAGCTCATAGGCTGCCTTGGTGATGGCCACGTAGCCGGTGGCCTCGTGGTAGAACTTCTGCACTTCCGGTGAGGTCAGGAACTGGAAGAAGTCGGCCGTGCACTTGTTTTCGGCTTCCGGCTTGCCGGACATGGCGAAGAGGGCAGCGCCACCGATGAAGGTGTTGGTGCCGGCACCCTGGATGCTGCCCCAATAGGGCAGGAAGGTTGCCGAGAACGGCTTCTGCGCGGTCTTCTGGAGGCCGCCAAACGAACCCGAGGAGCCGATCCAGAAGGCGGCCTTGCCGTCTTCGAAGAGCTTCTGGTTGTCGTTCCAGCCGGCGCCGTAATAGCCGAAATAGCCTTCGTCAGCCCAGGCCTTGAGCTTGGTGAACATCATGACGAGGTTCGGATCCGTCATGTTGATCTTGGTATCGACCACCGAGTCGTAACCGTTGCTGTTCGTCGCGAACTGGATGTTGTGGCGCGAGAAGAAGTTTTCGGTGAACTGCCAGGTCAGCTGCGACTGGACGAGCGGCAGGTAGCCGGCTTCCTTCAGCTTCGGGGCGATCGTCTCGAAGTCTTCCCAGGTCTTCGGCGCTTCGACGCCGGCCTTTTCGAGGGCTTCGGTGTTGACATACATGATCGGCGCCGAGGAGTTGAACGGCATGCCGACGAACTTACCGTCAGGGGCGGCGTAGAAGTAGCGCACGCCTTCGATGAAGGCTTCGCGGTCGAATTTGTAGCCGGCCTGGGTGATCAGGTCTTCGGCCGGAATGACGGCGCCCGGCGCGTTGATGATCGTCGCCGCACCGGCGTCGAAGACCTGCAGGATGTTCGGCTGTTCGCCCGCACGGAAGGCGGCGATGCCGGAGGCGAGCGCCTCTTCATAGGTGCCCTTGGAAACCGGCGTGATCGCGCAGGCCGACTGCGCCTCGTTGAACTTCTTGGCGACTTCGTTGATGACTTCGCCGTTGCGGCCGGCCATGCCGTGCCACCAGGTGATGTTGGTGGCGGCCATCGATGCCGTGGCGGACAAGACGAGTGCGAAACCTGCGAGGGAAAGCGGCTTGAACATGGGAGCTCCTCTTCACCGGACTTGGTGTGAGGCGTGCCTAAGCAGCGACCGTGACAGGCGCGTTACGCTTTCATGTCAGTTTCGTTACATTTTCCTTTTGCTCAAAACGCATCCACAAAGTGTTTTGGAAGCCGCCACGGCAAGACCGCAACGATATCGTATCGCAAGGAGAGGCGGTGGGCGTCCGGCTGGCGGGAGAGCCAGATGTCGCTTGCCGCGCGGATGCGGCGCTGCGCGGTTCCGCTGACGGCGAAGAGGGCGCTGTCGACATCGCGACGGGCCTTGACCTCGACACAGACGACGAGATCGCCGCGCCGCGCGATGATGTCGATTTCGCCGAGCTTCGTGCGGTAGCGGATGGCGCGGATACGGTAGCCCTTGGCGAGAAGGTAGAGCGCGGCGATATATTCGGAGACGTGCCCCCGGCGGAAGGCTTTCAGCCGGTTAGGGTCCACCGCCTTATTCCGCATCGCCATCCTTGAGATCGATGAGACGCTGGTAGAGGTCGCGGCGCGGCAGGCCTGTCTGGCGCGCAGCCTCCGTCGCCGCCTTGCCGGCCGACATATCCTTCACCAGGGTCGTCAACAGGCGGTCGACATCCTCGGCTTCGGGCGCGGCCGCCTCACCGGGCGGGCCGATGACGAAGACGATCTCACCCTTCACGGTGTGGCCGTCGCCATAGTGGGCGGCGAGTTCGCCGAGCGTGCCGCGGCGGAATTCCTCGAAGGTTTTCGTCAGCTCACGGCTGACGCAGGCCGCCCGCCCCTCGCCCAGCACGTCGGCGGCGGCGGCAACGGTCGCGGCAATGCGATGCGGCGATTCGAAGAACAGCAGCGTTGCGGGCACATTTGCCAGTTCGGCGAGGCGGTCGCGCTTTGCCTTGTCCTTGGTCGGCAGGAAGCCGGCGAAGAAGAAGGCATCGTTCGGCAGACCCGAACCGACGAGCGCGGCCAGCGGCGCGGAGGCGCCGGGGATCGGCACGACGCGATGGCCGGCCGCGATCGCCAGCAGTGCCAGACGATAGCCGGGATCGGAAACGAGCGGCGTGCCGGCATCGGAGACCAGCGCCACGGATTTGCCGGCTTCCAGCGCCGCGATGAGGCGCGGGCCGGCTTCGTCGGCATTGTGCTCGTGATAGGCATAGGGCCGGTTGACGATGCCGTAACGGTCGAGCAGCACGCGGGTGACGCGCGTGTCCTCGCAGGCCAGCACATCGGCACCGGCGAGCGTTTCCAGCGCGCGCAGCGTGATGTCGGCGAGATTGCCGATCGGGGTGGCGACGAGATAGAGCGCCGGCTCCAGCGGCCGGGCGGGGATGACGGCATTGTGCAGGCGGAACGTCTTGCCGCCCTCGCCCGTGCCGCCTGCCACTGTCTCGTCCCGCATCACCATCACCTTTCCGGCCGGTTGGACGGCCGCACTTCGTCACCCCTTATGGGCGAGCACCAATGCCCTCGCAAGAGACGACGGTTGACTATCGCGCGTCCGGCGCCGTTAGCACTTGCAATCGGGCGGGAAATTCTGCCATTTTGCCCGTCCCATCTTTCCGGCCTCGCCGGAGTTTCAAGGCAATGCCGCGCCGGTTTCCGGCGTGCCAGCGGTCGAAAGCGGTACAGTTCATGCGCATTACTCTCGAGCGGTCCAATCTTCTGAAGTCGTTGAACCACGTTCACCGCGTGGTCGAGCGGCGCAACACGATCCCGATCCTCTCGAACGTGCTGCTGCGCTCCGACGGCGCGAGCCTGGACATGAAGGCGACCGACCTCGATCTTGAAATCACCGAGGCGACGCCCGCCCAGGTCGAGCAGGCCGGCGCCACCACCGTCCCGGCGCATCTGCTCTACGACATCGTGCGCAAGCTTTCCGACGGGTCGGAAGTGCTGCTCGCCACCAGCGCCGACGGCGCCTCCATGACGGTCGCCTCGGGCCGCTCGAAATTCTCGCTGCAATGCCTGCCGCAGTCGGACTTCCCGGATCTCACCGCCGGCAGCTTCTCGCACACGTTCCGCCTCAAGGCGACAGATCTCAAGATGCTGATCGATCGCACGCAGTTTGCGATCTCGACGGAAGAGACCCGCTACTATCTCAACGGCATCTTCATCCACACGATCGAAAGCGCCGGCCAGCTGAAGCTGCGCGCCGTCGCCACCGACGGTCACCGCCTCGCCCGCGCCGATGTCGAGGCCCCCTCGGGCTCCGAGGGCATGCCGGGCATCATCATTCCGCGCAAGACGGTCGGCGAACTCCAGAAGCTGGTCGACAATCCCGACCTCACGGTCACGGTCGAAGTCTCCGACGCGAAGATCCGCTTCACGATCGGCTCGATCGTGCTGACCTCCAAGCTGATCGACGGCACCTTCCCGGATTACCAGCGCGTGATCCCGACGAATAACGACAAGGAACTGAAGATCGACTGCCAGTCCTTCGCACAGGCCGTCGACCGCGTCTCCACCATTTCCTCCGAGCGCGGCCGCGCCGTGAAGCTGGCGCTTGGTGACGGCCAGCTGACGCTGACGGTCAACAATCCGGACTCGGGCAGTGCGACGGAAGAACTGGCGGTAGGCTACGACAACGACCCCTTGGAAATCGGCTTCAACGCGAAATACCTGCTCGACATCACGTCGCAGCTTTCGGGCTCCGAAGCGGTCTTCATGCTGGCCGATCCGGGTTCGCCGACGCTGGTGCGCGACCTTGCCGGCGACGACGCGCTTTACGTGCTCATGCCGATGCGCGTCTAGGATCCCGCGCGGCATCGGGAAACCGTTCTGGAACCCGCCGGCCGCCGGCGGGTTCTTTTTTAAGCAGGCGCTTTCGCATGTCGGGGAAACTTGAATGCGGCGACGCAATCAGACTTGTTTTTGACGCAAACCGCGTCACATATTCGCCATGGCCGACGACGCGGATGGGAATGAATCCCGCTGCCGGCCAGGAAATACACCATGAAGGGGGATGGCATGACGTTGCGCGTGAAGGTCAAGGAACGGCTCGGCAGGAAGTTCGGCGACGAAATCCGCTTCTTCAAGGGCTGGATGAGCAATACGCGGGCCGTCGGCTCGATCATCCCCACCTCCTCGATCACCGCGCGCCGCATGGCGAGCGTCGTAAACCCCAAGTCCGGCCTTCCCGTTCTGGAACTCGGTCCCGGCACGGGCGTGATCACCAAGGCGATCCTGGAAACCGGCCTTGCTCCGGAAAAGCTGACCTCCATCGAATTCTCGACGGATTTCTACAACCACCTCGTCGCCCGCTTCGACGGCGTCAATTTCATCAACGGCGATGCCTTCGATCTCGATAAAACGCTCGGCGAACTGCGCGACACGACCTTCGACAGCGTCGTCTCCGCCGTGCCGCTCCTGAATTTCCCGATGCATATGCGCGTGTCGATGATCGAGAATCTCCTGTCGCGCATTCCCGTCGGCCGGCCCGTGATGCAGATTTCCTATGGGCCGCTCTCGCCCGTCGTCGCCATGCCGGACCGCTACCAGATCAGCCATTACGATTTCGTCGTGCGCAACATCCCGCCGGCGCAGCTGTGGACCTATCGCCGCACCCATTGAGGTGCGGCCATGTACGCGCTCTACATTACCCATCCGCAGGTCCGGATCGACCCGGCCGTGCTGGTGCCCGACTGGGGGCTTTCAGAACGCGGCCGAGAACGGGCGTCGCTTGCCGCGTCTGCGGACTGGGCGAAGGAAATCGCCCGCTTCGTGGCAAGCGCCGAACGCAAGGCAATCGAAACTGCCGATATCCTCTCTGCCGGAAGGATTTCGGTCGAAACCGATCACGCCATGGGCGAGAACGATCGCTCCGCCACCGGCTTCCTGCCGCCCGATGCCTTCGAAGACGCCGCCAACTGGTTTTTCGCGCACCCGCAGGAGAGCTTCAAAGGCTGGGAGCGGGCGGCGGATGCGCAGACGCGCATCGTCGCGGCGGTCGAGCGGCTACTGGCAAACCATGATCCGAACGTGCCCATCGCCTTCGTCGGCCACGGCGGCGTCGGCACGCTCTTGAAATGCCATCTCCTGGGCAAACCGATTGCCCGCGATGGCGACCAGCCGGCCGGCGGCGGCAATCTTTTTGCATTCCGGCTTGCGGCCCGCGCCGTCACATGCGACTGGACGGCAATGGAATCTTGGAAAGGGTTTTGACCATGTCCGCGCGCGACCGCCTGATCGTTGGCCTCGATGTACCGACCATCGCGGAGGCGGAAAAGGTAGTCCGGACATTGGGTGACACCGCCCTCTTCTACAAGATCGGCTACCAGCTGGTCTTTGCCGGCGGACTGGAATTCGCCCGCGACCTTGCCAAGGACGGCAAGAAGGTCTTCCTCGACATGAAGCTGCTCGACATCGACAACACGGTGGCGAAGGGCGTCGAGAACATCGTTAAGATGGGCATGTCCATGCTCACCCTGCACGCCTATCCGAAGGCCATGGCCGCCGCCGTCTCCGCCGCGAAAGGCTCCGACCTCTGCCTGCTCGGCGTGACCGTGCTCACCTCCATGGATGCCAAGGACGTCATCGACGCCGGCTATGAATACGATCCGCACACACTCGTTCTGCGCCGCGCCGAACAGGCGCGCATCGCCGGCATGGGCGGCGTCGTCTGTTCCGCCGAGGAAGCCAAGGCCGTGCGGAAAATCGTCGGTGCCGACATGGCGATCGTGACCCCCGGCATCCGCCCGGCGGGCGCCGAGCTCGGCGACCAGAAGCGCGTGATGACGCCGGCCGACGCGCTGAAGGCTGGCTCCAGCCATCTCGTCGTCGCCCGCCCCATCGTCAAGGCCGACGACCCGCTCGCTGCGACGAAAGCGATCCTTGCCGAGATGGACGGCGCGCTGCAAGCATAACAGAGAGGAAGTGAGACATGCCCAAGGGCTACTGGATTGCACAGGTCGATGTGCGTGACCCCGAACGCTACAAGGATTATGTCGCCGCCGCCAAGCCGGCCTTCGAGAAATACGGCGCGAACTTCGTCGCCCGCGGCGGCGCCTATGCGCAGCTGGAAGGCCGCGTGCGCGCCCGCAACGTGATCATCGAGTTCCCCTCCCTGCAGGCCGCCGTCGACTGTTACAACTCGCCGGAATACCAGATCGCCGCCGCCATCCGCCAGGAAGTGGCCGACGCGGAAATGGTGGTCGTCGAAGGTCTCTGACCCACACGCGCAGAAGCCTCGCAAAACCGGCAAAAGAGACGCTTCGCCGCGCTTCACCTTGCCGGTTGTTTGGGCTATGTAGGCGCTACCTACCGACAATGTTCTTCAGGAGCAGCCATATGACCTTGTCCAACCTTCCGCCGCTCGTCACCGTCTTCGGCGGCTCGGGCTTCGTCGGACGTCATGTGGTGCGCGCCTTGGCGCGCCGCGGCTACCGCATCCGCGTCGCCGTGCGCCGTCCCGATCTCGCCGGCTTCCTGCAGCCGATCGGCGGCGTCGGCCAGATCTCTTTCGTCCAGGCGAACCTGCGCTACCGCCAGTCGGTCGATCGCGCCGTCGAGGGCTCCGACCATGTCATCAACTGCGTCGGCGTGCTGTTCGAAGCCGGCCGCAACACCTTCGACGCCGTGCAGGATTTTGGCGCCCGCGCCGTGGCGGAAGCCGCCCGCAGCGTCGGCGCGAAGCTCACGCATATCTCGGCCATCGGCGCGGATGAAAACTCCGGCTCCAGCTATGCCCGCACCAAGGCGCGCGGCGAAGCGGCCGTGCTGCGCACCGTGCCGGATGCCGTGATCCTGCGCCCCTCCATCGTGTTCGGCCCGGAGGACGGCTTCTTCAACAAATTCGCCACCATGGCGCGCTATGCACCCGTCCTGCCGCTCGTCGGCGGCGGCCATACGAAATTCCAGCCCGTCTATGTCGCCGATGTCGCCGAAGCGGTCGCCCGCTCGGTGGATGGCGCAATCGAGCCCAGCCGCGTCTATGAACTCGGCGGCCCCGAGGTCTTGAGCTTCCGCCAGTGTCTCGAGCTGATGCTGCGCGTCACCGACCGCAAGAACCCGCTCGTGCCGCTGCCCTTCGGCATTGCCTCGCTGATCGGCTCCGTTGCCTCGCTCATTCCCTTCGTCCAACCGCCGCTCACATCCGATCAGGTGACGCTGCTGCGCGCCGACAACATCGTTTCCGACGCTGCCCGCAAAGAAGGCCGCACGCTGGATGCCATGGGTATCGAGCCGGTTCTCGCAGAGGCGATCCTGCCGAGCTATCTCGTGCGCTACCGGGTGCAGGGCCAGTTCACGAAGGTCGATAAGACCGCCTGAGCCGCTTTTCCGGATATGAAAAC
>NZ_JBLZPK010000032.1:1903-75069 GCF_049199905.1 Shinella sp. M27 | reverse complement strand
GCAAGCACGGCTGCTCGCCGGCGTACGGCGTCGATCCGTGCACGACCGCTTCGGTCAAGTAGGCCCCGGCCAGTCTGAAGAGACCGGCCGAAGCCGGTCCTTCAACCCCAGATCAGAAGGGCGATCAGGCCCAGCGTGCCCACGACGATGCGCCAGATGGCGAACAGCGTGAAGCCGCGGCGCGACACGAAGTCGAGCAGCGAGCGCACGACGAAGAGGCCCGCCACGAAGGCGGCGATGAAGCCGACGCCGATGATCACGAAGTCATCGGACGAGAGCGCATCGCGATTCTTGTAAAGATCGAGCGCGAAAGCGCCGACCATGGTGGGCATCGCCAGGAAGAACGAGAATTCCGCAGCAGACCGCTTGTCGGTGCCCATCAGCAGTGCGCCGGCGATGGTCGCACCCGAGCGCGAGGTGCCGGGGATCATGGCCAGGCACTGGCAGAGACCGATCTTGAAGGCGAGCGATGGCGGATACTGCATGACATCCGTATAACGCGGCGTGAGCGGCAACCGGTCCACCACATAGAGAATGATGCCGCCGACGATCAGGACGATACAGATCAGCATCGGCGTTTCGAACAGCACCGTCTTGATGAAATCATGCGCGAGCGCGCCGATGACGGCCGCCGGCAGGAACGCAAGCAGGATGGACAGCACGAAGCGGCGCGATTGCGGGCTCGACGGCAGCGAGAGCGCGATACCCAGGAGCTTGGAGAAATACACCGAGAGAATGGCGAGAATGGCCCCGAGCTGGATCAGGACGGCGAAGGCGTTGCCCGGTGACTTGAAGCCGAGGAAATGCTGCGCCAGCACGACATGGGCGGTGGAAGACACCGGGATGAATTCGGTCAGGCCCTCGATAAGACCGAGAATGAGGGCGCTGACGATAGACTGGTCTGCCATGAAGGTTCCTTGGGAATTGGGAAAGGAAGGCATGATACGAAGCAGGCGTACGGCAAAAAGCCCGATTCGCTTGTGTTTGTACCACCAAATTTCTATAGGTTCGTCAAATCAGCCGCGACCAAATCAGCTCCCAACGAAGCGACAGGCCCGGCAAAGCTCCTTCCGCAAGATCAGCAAAGCAGCCCGAATGCCCACACTCTATCATCACCCGATGTCCGCCGCCTCCCGCTTCGTCCGGCTCATCCTGTCGGAATACGGGTTCCAGACGGAGCTTGCCGAGGAGCAGCCCTGGGAAAACCGGCGCGATTTCCTGGCGCTGAACCCGGCCGGCACGCTGCCCGTCTATGTCGATGACAGCATGCGTGCGCTCTGCGGCGCCAGCATCATCTCGGAATATCTCGACGAGACGCACGGCGTTTTGAAGCGTGACCGCCGGCTGCTCGCCGAAGACCCGTTCCAGCGCGCCGAAATCCGCCGCCTGACGGAATGGTTCCTGCAGAAGATGGAGCAGGACGTGACGCGCCCCTTGGTGCGCGAGCGGATCTTCAAGCTGCAGATGACGTCCGACCAGGGCGGCGGCCCGCCGGACAGCAAGGTGCTGCGCAATTCGCGCGCCAATATCCGCCAGCACATGAAGTATCTCTCCTGGCTTGCCGGCTCGCGCACCTATCTCGCCGGTGATCGTCTCTCCTATGCCGACCTTGCCGCAGCTGCCTGTCTTTCGGTGCTCGACTATATGGGCGAGATCAACTGGGCGGACGCGCCGCAGGCGAAGGACTGGTATCAGCGGCTGAAGTCGCGCCCGTCCTTCCGCCCGCTGCTGGCCGAGCGCGTGCGTGGCGTCACCCCGGTCTCGCACTATGCGGACCTCGATTTCTGAGGACGCGGCCATGTCGGGCGACGAAAAGATCCGGCGCCGCCTGACCGATTTCATCAAGGCGGAAGCGGCCGACAAGGGTTTTGATCTTTGTCGCATCACCGGGCCTGACTCCATTCCGCAGGCCCCCGCCCGCCTCGCCGATTTCCTTTCCAATGGCTACCACGGCACGATGGAGTGGATGGCGGAGACGCAAGCCCGCCGCGCCGATCCGCGCGTGCTGTGGGGCGAGGTGCGCTCCATCGTCGTCTTCGCCATGAACTACGGTCCCGAGCACGATCCGCGCGACGTGCTAAAGAGGCCCGACCAGGCAGCGATCTCCGTCTATGCGCAGAACCGCGACTATCACGACATCATCAAGGGCCGGCTGAAGGAAGTCGCCACGCGCTTTGCCGCGCGCGGCGGGGCGGATGTCAAAGTCTTCGTCGATACCGCGCCCGTCATGGAAAAGCCGCTCGCCGCCGCCGCCGGCCTCGGCTGGCAGGGCAAGCACACCAACCTCGTCAGCCGCACGCACGGCTCCTGGCTCTTCCTCGGTAGCCTGTTCACCACCGCCGACCTCTATAAGGACGAGCCGGAGGGCGACCATTGCGGCTCCTGCCGCGCCTGTCTCGACGCCTGCCCGACCGACGCCTTCCCCGCGCCCTACAAGATCGATGCGCGCCGCTGCATCTCCTATCTGACCATCGAGCACAAGGGCACGATCGACCCCGCCATCCGCGAAAAGATCGGCAACCGCATCTATGGCTGCGACGATTGCCTTGCCGCCTGCCCGTGGAACAAGTTCGCCGCCAGCGCCTCGGAAATGAAGCTCGTCGCCCGCGACGATCTGAAGGCGCCCGCGCTCGCCGATCTCCTGACCTTCGACGATCCCGGCTTCCGCGCCCATTTCTCCGGCTCGCCGGTCAAGCGCATCGGCCGCGACCGCTTCGTGCGCAACGTCCTGATCGCCGCCGGCAATTCCGGCGACCGCAGCCTGGTCGCCCAATGCATCCATCTTGCCGACGATGCATCCCCCGTGGTGCGCGGCATGGCCGCATGGGCGCTTTCCCGGCTGATGGACGCTTCCGAATTCGCAAGATTTGCGGCAGGAAGGACTGACGACGCGGACGAGGATGTGCGCGCGGAATATAAGAGAGCGAGGGCCACCCCATGACGAAACACCTCCTGATCCTCGGCGCCGGTTTTTCCGGCAAGGCCATCGGTGAGGTTTTCAAGACGGCGGACTTTACCGTTTCGGGCACCACGCGCTCCGCGGAGAAGGCTGAAAGCCTGCGCGCCCTCGGCATCGCGCCCATCGTCTTTGACGGTAGCACGATTTCAGAAAGCCTCGCTGCCGACATGGCGCGCGCCACCCATGTCGTGCAGTCCATCGCACCGGGCAAGGACGGCGATCCGCTGTTTCGCGCCGGAAGTCCGGCCCTGTCTTCCCTGATGCCGCGGCTCGAATGGGCCGGTTATCTCTCCACCGTCGGCGTCTATGGCGATCATCAGGGTGCCTGGGTGGACGAGGAAACGTCGCTGAACCCGGTCTCCGCCCGCTCCGTCGAGCGTGTGGAAGCGGAGAACCATTGGCTGGCCTTTGGCGCGGCCTCGGGTATCCCCGTCGCCGTGCTGCGCCTTGCCGGCATTTACGGGCCGGGCCGCAATGCGTTGCGCAACGTAGAAGAGGGCAGCGCCCGCCGTCTCATCAAGAAGGATCAGGTGTTCAACCGCATCCGCGTCGAGGATATCGGCGGCTCCGCGCTGTTCCTGTCGGAGAACCGTCTCGGCGGCCTCTGGAACATCACCGACGACGAGCCCGGCCCGCCGCAGGACGTCGTTGCCGAAGCCGCCCGCCTGATGGGCCTGCCGACCCCGCCCGATATTCCCTTCGAAACGGCGGAACTTTCTCCCATGGCGCGGTCTTTCTACGGGGAGAACAAGCGCGTCTCGAACGCCAAGCTACATTCTGCCGGCTTCGAATTCCGCTTCCCGAACTACCGTCAATCGCTCGCCGAGCTCAAGGCTTCCGGGCGCTGGCGGGGCTAGTGGAGTGCGGCCGGAAGAGACGGCTTTTGCGATTTTGCACAACCATAAATTTATCTGCCCCATTTTTGCCGCCGAATTCCTGCGCAGCAACTGCTAATATTGAAAGTTTTTTCCGAAAATTTGCGGAAATGTTGCACGACTATTCCAAGCGACAAGTCGAATGAGTTTAGTGACTGATTCTCAAGACTCTTTCCGGCCTCGTTAACGAAGATTAAAAATCCATCGCGGGCGATGGACTGTATATCCGGCAGCACTTCGACAGCAAGTGTGGCCGGTTGAGGCACGTTTTTGCCATTTTTGCTTCCTCATAGGGCGATCAATCACAGGGGATTTCCGCAACTCGCCGTAAGGGTCACACGATACATGCTGTCAAAATTCTCCAGCCTCGCGCTCGCTTCTCTCGTCGTCGCTTCCTCTTCCTTCGTTTCCTTCTCCGATGCCCAGGCAGCCGGTTGCGGCCGCGCCTCCTGGTATGCGCTGCACTCCCGCACCGCTTCCGGTGAGCGCATGAACCCCAACCTCATGACGGCCGCCCATCGCAGCCTGCGCTTCGGCACCAAGCTGAAGGTCACCAATTCCAACAACGGCCGCAGCGTCGTCGTGCGCATCAATGATCGCGGTCCGTTCATCCGTGGCCGCGTTCTCGATCTCTCCAAGGCTGCCGCGTCCAATATCGGCATGATCGGCGCCGGCCACGCCAAGATCTGTTACGAGGTCATCGGCTGATCCAGCCTCTATTCTGACGGCGCCGGCTTGCTCTCGGCGCGTTCCGCCGCTACCACGACGCAAAACGGAGTAAACGGATGCGATTGGGTGGGCGGCTCTCGGGAGCCATCGAGGTTCTCTCGGATATCGAGACGCGGCGGCGCCCGGTCGCCGATGCGCTCAAGGACTGGGGCCTCGCCCATCGGTTCGCCGGCTCCGGCGACCGCGCCGCGATCGGCAACATCGTCTATGACGCGCTGCGCATGAAACTGTCGCACGCCTTCTTGATGGACGACGACAGCCCGACCGCCCTCGGTTACGCCGTGCTCTTGCGCCAATGGGGCCTTTCGCCCGAGGCGCTCGCCGCTGAATTCGACGGCGACCGGTTCGCGCCGGAGCCCCTATCGGAAGACAGGCTTGCCGCATTCCACGCCCGCAATCTCGACGATGCCGCCCCGCATGTGCAGGGCGACATCCCGGACTGGATCCAGCCGGCCTTCGAGGCGAATTTTTCGGACGACTGGCTGGCGGAAGCCAAGGCGCTGGCCGACCGGCCGACGCTGGACCTGCGCGCCAACACGCTGAAGGCCAGCCGCGACAAGGTGCTCAAGGCGCTGGAGCGCAACGGCGCCGTCGCCTCGACGATCGCCCGCCAGGGTGTCCGCATTCCCGCCGGCGAAGGCCCGTCGCGCCTGCCCAACGTCACCGCCGACCTCGCCTTCCAGAAGGGCTGGTTCGAGGTGCAGGATGAAGGCTCGCAGATCGTTGCCGACCTCGTCTTCCCGCAGGAGGGCGAGCAGGTGCTCGATTTCTGCGCGGGCGGCGGCGGCAAGACGCTCGCCATGGCGGCCGCGATGAACAACAAGGGCCAGGTGCACGCCTACGACACCGACCGCAAACGCCTCGCCCCGATCATCGAGCGGCTGAAGCGCGCTGGCACGCGCAATGTGCAGGTCCACGAAAGCCTGTCGAGCCTTGCGCCGATGACGGGCCGTTTCGACCGCGTGCTGGTCGATGCGCCCTGCACCGGCACCGGCACCTGGCGGCGCCGCCCGGACACCAAATGGCGCCTCACCGAAAAGAACCTGGAAGAGCGTATCAGCCAGCAGCAGGAAGCGCTTGCCAATGCCAGCACCTTCGTGCGCCCCGGCGGCTTCCTGCTCTATGTCACCTGCTCGATCCTGCCGCAGGAAAACGAAGAGCAGGTCCACGGCTTCTGCCAGGCCAATCCCGACTTCGAAATCCTCTCGGCGTCGGACACCTGGCAGAACCTCTTCGGCAGCGGAAAACCGCAGCCGCGCTCACGCGACGGCAAGACCGTGACGTTGACCCCGGCATCGACCGATACGGACGGTTTCTTCTTCTGCGCGATGGGCCGCAAGGCGTGACGCCTTGCGATCCGTCAAAAGCGACGATGAACTTGAAATCGTTCTAAACTATACACTTTGACACCAGTTTTTATTTGGTCCATGACATCAAAGCCTGAATAAACCCGGCCCGGCTTCGCGCTGGTCCATCCGGGCGGTCGCCATTGGTCGCGACGTCCGGTGTCGGGGGACACGCCAAAACAGGACACCAGGAGACGTCATGACCACTTCCTTCCTTCGCGCGGCCGCCTTCGTGCTTGCTGCCGCGACGTCGAGCCTTGCCATCGGCTCCGCCCATGCGGCGGCCGATCCGGCTGCGATCGTCAAGCATTATGCCGAAATCGCGCACGCCAAGTTCTCCGACTCGCTCGACGCGGCGAAAGCCCTCGACGCGGCGGTCGACGCCCTCATCACCAAGCCGAGCGACGAAACGCTGAAGGCAGCGCGCGAAGCCTGGCTGAAGGCGCGCGTGCCCTACCAGCAGACGGAAGCCTATCGCTTCGGCAACCCGATCGTCGACGATTGGGAAGGCAAGGTGAACGCCTGGCCGCTCGATGAAGGCCTGATCGACTATGTCGACCCGAGCTATGGCACGGAGAGTGACGAGAACGCGCTGTTCGTCGGCAATGTCATCGCCAATCCGAAGCTGGAAATCGCCGGCAAGACGATCGACGCGACGACGATCACGCCCGCCGTTCTGCAGGAACTGCACGAGGCCGGCGAAGTCGAGGCGAATGTCGCCACCGGCTACCACGCCATCGAATTCCTGCTCTGGGGCCAGGATCTGAACGGCACCGGCCCCGGCGCGGGCAACCGCCTGGCGACCGACTATGACAAGGACAAGTGCACCAACGGTAATTGCGACCGCCGCGCCGCCTATCTGAAGGCCGCGTCCTCGCTGCTCGTCACCGATCTCGAAGAGATGGTGAAGGCCTGGGCCGCCGATGGCGACGCCACCAAGAACGTGACATCGGACCCGAAGGCCGGCATCACCGCCATGCTGACCGGCATGGGCTCGCTCTCCTACGGCGAACTCGCCGGCGAGCGCATGAAGCTCGGCCTGCTTCTGCATGATCCGGAAGAAGAGCATGATTGCTTCTCCGACAACACGCACAACTCGCATTACTACGACGTCGCCGGCATCCAGACCGTCTATACGGGCGAATATACCCGCCCTGACGGTTCCAAGCTGACCGGCCCCTCGCTCTCCGAGCTCGTCGCGGAAAAGGACGCCGCGCTCGATAAGGAGATGAAGGCGAAGCTCGACGCCAGCCATGCCGCCTTCAAGGCGCTGGTCGACCGTGCGGAAGGCGGCGAAGCCTATGACCAGATGATCGGCGAAGGCAATGAGGCCGGCAACAAGGTCGTCCAGACCGCCATCGACAGCCTGATCGACCAGACCAAGACGATCGAACGCGTCATCGGGTCGCTGGACCTCGGCAAAATCGAGCTTGAAGGCTCCGACAGCCTGGATAATCCTACCGCTGTCTTCCAATAGAAAGAAGGCGGGCCGCTTCCCTTGGATGCGGCCCGATTTCCTGCATGACAGAACGCCCTGCCCGTCGCCTGCTCGCGGTTTCCGCCGCGTTCACCGTCGCCGCAGGCGTTTTCGTTCTGGGGAGCGCGCATTCGCAGACACGCGGCCGCGATGATCTTTCGGACAAAGACATGAAACGTGTTAAGGCCGTCACGGCCCTGACGACGGATTTTTCCAAAGCCGAGCCCTACGAGGCGATGTCCGCCGGTGCGGCGACCTCGCTTGCGAAAATCGACCGCAACAGCTTCTCTCACTTTTCCGAAAACATCACCTTCGAGGAGCGCGAGACCTTCAAGCTCGGCAACGCGCTGTTCCAGAAACTCTGGGTTTCCTCGCCCTCCTCCACGCAGGCTTCCGATGGTCTCGGGCCGCTCTACAATGCCCGCTCGTGCCAATCCTGCCATATCAAGGACGGTCGCGGCCATCCGCCGGAGGACAACACGGCGGACGCCACCTCGATGTTCCTGCGCCTCGCCCGCCCGGCAAAGACGCCCGAGGAAGAGGCGGCGCTGAAGAGCTTCCAAGCAATGAGCCTGCCCGATCCGATCTACGGCCGGCAGTTGCAGGACCAGGCCATTCCCGGCCTCAAGGCCGAGGGCCGCATGGTCATCGACTACGAAGAGGAACCGGTGATGCTGATCGGCGGCGAGGTCGTCCATCTCCGCCGCCCGACCTACGCCGTCGCCGACCGCGCCTATGGCGACCTCGACGCGACGACCACGCTCTCGCCGCGCGTCACCCAGCCCATGCTCGGCCTCGGTCTGGTCGAGGCCATCCACGAAGCGGACATCCTTGCGCTGGCCGACCCCGACGATGCCGATGGAGACGGCATCAGCGGCAAGGCGGCGGTCGCCATTGACCCCAAAACGGGTAAGCAGGCGCTCGGCCGCTTCGGCTGGAAGGCCCAGTCCGCCACCGTGCGCCAGCAGAGCGCGGATGCCTTCGCCTTCGATATCGGCATTTCGACCCCGGAGGTGCCGCTGCACCAGGGCGACTGCATGCCGGCGCAAACCGCCTGCATCGAGCGTCCCAACGGCGTGCAGAAGCGGCTTGGCGATGCGGAAGCGCCGCCGCCGGTCATGGACCTCGTGACCTTCTATGCCGAAAACCTCGCCGTGCCAGCGCGGCGCAAGGCGAGCTTCGCTCAAACGCTCGCGGGAAAGCGCCTGTTCTACGAAACGGGCTGCGTCTCCTGCCATCATCCGAAATTCGTGACCCGCCGCGACGCCGCCAACAAGGCGCAGGCCTTCCAGCTCGTCTGGCCCTATTCCGATTTCCTGCTGCACGACATGGGCGAAGGCCTTGCCGACGGGCAGCAGGTGGGGGTAGCGACCGGGCGGGAGTGGCGCACGCCGCCGCTTTGGGGTATCGGCCTTACAAAAACCGTCAACGGCCATACGTTCTTCCTGCATGACGGGCGCGCGCGCTCCCTCACCGAAGCCATTCTCTGGCACGGTGGCGAGGGACAAGCGGCACGCGACCGCTTCGCTGCGCTGGAAAAACATGACCGCGACGCCCTTCTGACCTTCCTGGAGAGCCTCTGATGACCCAGCGCCCGTCTTTCCCTCGGTTCGGCTCCCTGCTTGCCGCCTCCCTCCTGTTTGCGACGAGCCTGCCGGCCTTTGCACAGGAAGGCAGCGCGCCCGCCGTGCCCGAACTGACTGAAGAGATCGTCACCGGCATCATGACGCGCGCCATCGACGACGTAATCCGTCCCGGCTACCGCACCTTCGAGGCTTCCGCCGGCAAGCTCGCCGAAACGACGCAAGCCTATTGCAAGGCGCCCTCGGAGGATGGCCGCAAGACCGTCGATGCCGCTTTCCGCCAGGCCGTTACCGACTGGGGCCGCATCGAAATCGTGCGCATCGGCCCCGTCATCGACGACAACCGCTTCGAGCGCATCCTGTTTTATCCCGACCGCAAGGGCACCGGCCTGAAGCAGGTACAAGCGCTGCTGCAGAAGGCGGACGAGGCGGATGCGGACGCCGCGACCATGGGCAGCAAGAGCGTGGCGATCCAGGGTTTCGGCGCCATCGAATTCGCCCTCTACGGCACCGGCTCGGAAGCGATCGCCCAAGCGCCGAACGCCTTACGCTGCCGCTATGCCGCCGCTGTCGCGACCCATATCCGGACGACGGCCGGCGCACTCGCAGACGCCTGGGATGCGCCCGACGGCGTGCAGAAGGACTGGAAACATCCCGGCCCCGACAATCCCGTTTTCCGCACCGGCAAGGAGGCGATGACGGCGCTGCTCGGCATTCTCGTGCACGGCACGGAGGCGGTGCGCGACCAGCGCATCGAGACCTTCTACCGCAATGGCGGCATCGCCCGGCCGAAATCGGCGGTCTTCTGGCGCTCGGGAAACACCTGGACGTCGATCGAAGCCAATCTCGAGGGCTTGCAGACGCTGTTCGACAAATCCGGCATGGCTGATCTCATCGATCCCAGCATCGCCTCGGTCAACGGCAATATCGACTTCATCCTGAAATCGCTGCGCCGGATCATCCCGACGATCGACACCGACATGGAGAAGGCGGTTTCGACGCCTGAGGAACAGCAGAAAATCAACTTCCTGCTCGTCAACACGCGCGAGCTGATCCTCGCCCTCGACGGCGGTTATGGCGGCGCCATCGGGCTTGGCTCCGGCTTCTCCTTCTCGGACGGCGACTGATGAGAAACCTGGGCGGCCAGAGCGCGCTTCTCGACCGGCGCGCCTTCCTGCGCATGGCGGGTGCGGCCTGGGCGGCGGCGCTGACCCCGCACGCCACCTTCGCGCTGTCGCGCACCGACGCCGTCTTCGCCTCAGGCTACAAGGCCTCCGACGGCAGCTTCGGCATTGCGGTGCTTGCCGAAGACGGCAGCGTGATCGAGCGCACGCCGCTACCCGCCCGCAGCCACGGCATGGCCTTTTCGCCTGTCACCAACCACCTCGTCGCCTTCGCGCGGCGCCCCGGTACCTTCGCGCTGGTCATAGACCGTAACAGCCAGAAGCAGCCGATAACCATCGCCGCCGCCGAAAACCGCCATTTCTTCGGCCACGGCTGCTTTTCGCCCGATGGCCGGCTGCTCTATGCCAGCGAGAACGATTTCGACGCCAACCGCGGCGTCATCGGCCTCTACGACGCACGGGAAAACTATCGCCGCATCGGGGAATACCAGACCTATGGCATCGGCACCCACGACCTCTCCGTCAGCGACGACGGCAAGCTGCTCATCGCCGCCAATGGCGGGATCGAGACCCATCCGGATTTCGGCCGCACCAAGCTCAATCTCGACCATATGGAGCCCTCGCTCGCCCTGATCGAGGCGGCGAGCGGCGCGCTTGTCGAGCGTCATGCGCTGCCGGAAAAGCTGCGCCAGCTCTCCACCCGCCATATCGATCTCGACGACAAGGGCCGCATCTGGTTCGCCTGCCAGTATGAAGGCCCGCGCAACGATCTGCCGCCGCTCGTCGGCCATTTCGGCAAGGGCGAGGACCTGACCTTCCTGTCGCTGCCCGAGGAGACCACGATCGGCCTTGCCAACTATGTCGGCGCCATCGCCGTCAACCGCCGCGAGGGCTTCGTCGGCCTCACCTCGCCGAATGGCGGCCGCTTCGTCGTGCTCGACGGAAAAAGCGGGCGGGTCATGCGTGACGAAAGCGTCGCGGACGCGGCCGGCATCGCTGCCACGCCGCATGGCTTTGCCGTTTCCTCCTACGATGGCCGCTTTGCCGGACGCAGCGAGGACGTCGCCTGGGACCAGCATATCGCCAGCCTGAAATCTGCCGGCTGACGCCTCTGGACGGCGGCAACGCGTGCCCTAGGTCAGGGGCATGAACAACAAGCCCCTCGTCTATCTCGCCTTCCTCATTCTCGTCCTCGGCGGCGGCCTTCTGATCGGCGCCAACAACGTGCCCGGTGACTGGTACCAATCGCTGGCCAAGCCCTGGTTCAATCCGCCGAACTGGCTCTTCGCCCCGGTTTGGAGCCTGCTCTACGTCGTCATCGCGTTTGTCGGCGCACGCACGTGGCTTTCACTCCGCAATTCCATGGCCATGCGGCTGTGGGTTGCCCAGCTCGTCCTCAACTTCGCCTGGTCGCCGATCTTCTTCGGCCTTCAGGACCCGACCTCGGCCCTGATCGTCATCCTCGGCCTTCTCGTCACGGTCGTGGGCTTCATCCTCGCGTCGTGGCGGCAGGACCGCACGGCGGCACTGCTCTTCCTGCCCTATCTCGCCTGGGTCGCCTTCGCGACCGCGCTCAACGGCGCAATCGTCGCGCTGAACTGAAAGGCGCTTGCAGTGCAGCATAGGCCGTGCAAACGTCGGTCCGTTCCTTAGGGCCGCGCGCCCGCACCATGTGGGCATCATGACAGGCTTTCCACCGCCGGATTTCGCCGGCCGCATTACCAGAAGTTTCGGCCGGCAGCCGGCCATGAAGCTGATCGGCGCCGAGCTGACCCGCGTCGAACACGGCACCGTGGAAATCGAGCTGGCGTTTGACGAGAAGCTGACGCAGCAGCACGGCTTCCTCCATGCCGGCGTCATTTCAGCGGCCCTCGACACGGCCTGCGGCTACGCCGCCTATTCCGTCATCGATGCGGATGCCTCCATCCTCACCATCGAATTCAAGGTGAACCTGATGTCGCCGGGGCGTGGCGAGCGGTTCCTGTTCCGCGGCGAGGTCACCAAGCCGGGCTCCAACATCATCGTCGCCGACGGGCGCGGCTATGCCATTTCCGACGGACCGGCCAAGCTGATCGCCTCGATGACCGGCACGATGATGGTGGTGCGCGGCCGCGAGGACATCGCCGAATGAGTTTCGCCCTAAAGACCGTCCGTACGAAGCGCATCCTCTATGTCATGGCCGCCAGCCCCGAATACGGTCCACATCTCAAGGCCCGCATCACGCCGCTCATGACCGGCGTCGGCCCCGTCGAGGCCGCCGTGCAGCTGACGCTGGCGCTTTGCCACCTGGCGGCGGATGGCGACCTGCCCGACTATGTCGTCTCACTCGGCTCGGCCGGCTCCGCCACACTGGAGCAGACGGAGATCTATCAGGCGGCCTCCGTTTCCTATCGCGACATGGATGCCTCGCCGCTCGGCTTCACCAGGGGGGCAACACCCTTCCTCGACCTGCCGGCCGAAGTTCCTCTTTCCTGCATCATTCCCGGCATTCCCGCCGCACGGCTCTCCACCGGCGCCAACATCGTCTCGGGCGCAGCCTATGCCGGCATCGACGCCGACATGGTGGAGATGGAAACCTTTGGCGCGCTGCGCGCCTGCCAGGCCTTCGACGTCGCCCTCATCGGCCTGCGCGGCATTTCCGATGGCAAGGCCGAGCTCACCCATATCGGCAACTGGACGGAATACCTCCACATCATCGACGAAAAACTCGCCGCCGCTATCGACACGCTGGAAGCGGCCGTCGCCAGCGGCACGATCGTGCGCAACGGCTGAAAATCCGGCCGTCCCCGGTTGCGCGGCGCGAGGTTTTTCATTAAAGGCTCGCCATGACCCAGACAGCTCATCCCGACAGCGTTCTCATCATCGATTTCGGCAGCCAGGTGACCCAGCTCATCGGGCGGCGCGTGCGCGAAGCAGGCGTCTATTGCGAGATCATCCCCTTCCAGTCGGCGGAAGAAGCCTTCCACCGCATGCAGCCGAAGGCGATCATCTTCTCCGGCGGCCCGGCCTCGGTGCTCGATCAGGGCAGCCCCCGCGCCCCGCAGATCGCTTTCGATTCCGGCCTGCCGATCCTCGGCATCTGCTATGGCCAGCAGACGCTCGCCACCCAGCTCGGCGGCACCGTCGAAGGCGGCCACGCCCGCGAATTCGGCCGCGCCGATGTGGAAATCCTGAAGTCCAGCCCGCTCTTCGACGGCTTCTGGGACGTCGGCCAGAAATATCCGGTCTGGATGAGCCACGGCGACCGCGTCACCGTCGCGCCCGAGGGCTTCGAGATCATCGGCACTTCGGAAAACGCCCCCTTCGCCATCTGCGTCAACGAGGCGAAGCGCTACTACACGACGATGTTCCACCCGGAAGTGGTGCACACGCCGGATGGTGCCAAGCTGCTCTCGAACTTCGTGCACAAGATCGCCGGCATCAAGGGCGACTGGTCGATGTCGGCCTACCGCGCCCGCGCCGTGGAAGCGATCCGCGAGCAGGTCGGCGACAAGCGCGTCATCTGCGCCCTTTCGGGCGGCGTCGATTCGTCCGTTGCTGCCCTCCTCATCCATGAGGCCGTCGGCGCGCAGCTCACCTGCATCCTCGTCGACCACGGCCTGATGCGCAAGAACGAGGCGGCCGACGTCGTCGCCATGTTCCGCGAGCACTACAATCTGCACCTCATCCATGTCGACGCCGTCGATCGTTTCGTTGGCGAGCTGGAAGGCGTGTCCGACCCGGAAACCAAGCGCAAGATCATCGGCCGCCTGTTCATCGAAGTCTTCGAGGACGAGGCCAAGAAGCTCGGCGGCGCGGAATTCCTCGCCCAGGGCACACTTTATCCCGACGTGATCGAAAGCGTCTCGTTTACCGGCGGCCCCTCGGTCACGATCAAGTCGCACCACAATGTCGGCGGCCTTCCCGACCGCATGAACATGAAGCTCGTCGAGCCGCTGCGCGAACTCTTCAAGGACGAAGTGCGCGTGCTCGGCCGCGAACTTGGCCTACCCGACAGCTTCATCGGCCGCCACCCCTTCCCGGGTCCGGGCCTTGCCATCCGCTGCCCCGGCGGCATCACCCGCGACAAGCTGGAGATCCTGCGCGAAGCCGACGCGATCTATCTCGACGAGATCCGCAAGGCAGGTCTCTACGACAAGATCTGGCAGGCCTTCGCCGTGCTTCTCCCCGTCCAGACGGTCGGCGTCATGGGCGACGGACGCACCTATGAATTCGTCTGCGCGCTGCGCGCCGTCACCTCCGTCGACGGCATGACCGCCGACTTCTACCATTACGACATGAACTTCCTCGGCCGCGCCGCGACGCGCATCATCAACGAAGTCCGCGGCATCAACCGCGTCGTTTATGACGTAACGTCCAAGCCGCCGGGCACGATCGAGTGGGAATGAAGATAGCCTCCTCACCGCAGTGACATCTCGAAGCCCCGGCGCCCGCGTCGGGGTTTTTCTCTTTTTCTAGAAAAAATTCCGCACCGATGTCACATCTGCCGTTCCGGCCTCGTCATGGCGGTGTAGAATTGAAAAGGAGACTGGAATGTCACCCCGCATGACCGATTATTTCAAACGCGCCGACCCCGCCTTCAAGGCGATGTTTGCGCTGGAAGCCGCCCTGAAGGCGAGCCCGCTCGATGCCATCCTGGTGCATCTGGTAAAGGTGCGCGCCTCGCAGATCAACGGCTGCGCCTATTGCATCCACATGCATGTCGGCGAAGCGCTGAAGGACGGTGAGGACCCGATGCGCCTGCATCTTCTGGCCGGCTGGCGTGACTCCTCGCTGTACACCGCGCGTGAACGGGCAGCCCTCGCCTGGACCGAAGCGCTGACGCTGGTCGCTGAAACCCATGCCCCAGACACCGACTGGGTGGACCTCGAAGCCGCCTTCACGGCGGACGAACAGGCTTGGCTCACCATCGCCATCGGCGCGATCAATGTCTGGAACCGGGTACAGGTCGGGTTTCGCGCCGAACATCCGGTCGACCAGCGTCATGCTGCCTGATCCGGCCACGCAAATCTTCGAAGCGCAGCGGCCGCGGCTGCTGCGCCTGGCCTATCGCATGCTCGGCTCGCGGGCGGAGGCGGAGGATGTCGTACAGGAGGCCTGGCTGCGTTGGCACCGCAGCGACCGCAACGCAGTCGCCGAACCGGCCGCCTGGCTCACCCGCATCGTTTCGCGCCTTTGCCTCGATGTGATGAAGTCGGCGCGCGCACGCCGCGAGACCTATCCCGGCCAATGGCTGCCCGAACCGCTGATCGAACCGGAAGACGACGAAGAGCGCGCCGACAACATCACGCTCACCCTGATGGTGGCGCTTGAACGCCTCTCGCCGCTGGAGCGTGCCGCCTTCCTGCTGCATGACGTCTTCAACCAGCCGCTCGACGACGTGGCGGCGACGCTGAAGCGCAGCCCGGCCGCCACGCGGCAACTGGCGGCACGGGCACGCGCCCATGTGCGCCTCGATCAGCCGCGCTACGAGATCGCCCGCGAAGACGGCGAGGCGCTGACGCGCGCCTTCTTCGAGGCCTGCCGGCTGGGCGATGCCGCAGCACTCGGTTCGCTGCTGGCGTCGGATGTGACGCTGCGCTCGGACGGGGGCGGCAAGGTGTTGACCTTTCCCAACGCCATTCAGGGTGTCGATCGCCTCATCCGGCTTTATCTCGGGCTTGCGCGAAAACTCGGTTCCCGCATGGAATTTCTCGGCCATGTCGTGATCGATGGCCTGCCGGGTTTTCTGAGCCGGGTAGACGGCCACCTGCAGACGACCGCCGTGGAAATCGTCGAGGGGCGCATCGCCGCCATCTATATCACCCGCAATCCGGACAAGCTGACCGGGGCGAAGCTCCCCGGCTAAAACCCGAACGACTGCTGCGCCGGGGCCGGCGGGGCGAAGGAGACGCCTTCCAGCGCCAGCATCTTCACCTTGGAGATGGAACCGCCCGGCGCGGAAAAGCCGCCGACCTTGCCGCCGGCGGCGAGCACGCGGTGACAGGGGATGATGAGGGCGACGGGGTTCTTCGCCATGGCCTGGCCGACCTCGCGCGCCATTTCCGGGCCCGCACCCAGATCGCGGGCGATGGTGCCGTAGGTCGTCGTCTCGCCCCAATGCACCCGCCGGGCGGCATCGTAAACCTTCAGGAAGAAATCGCTCTGGCCGGCGAGATCGAGCGGCACGGCGGTGAAATCGGCTTCCTCCCCGGCAAAATAGCGCTGTGCAGCGGCCACGGCCTGCTGGACGGCGGACGGCGGTTCGGCCGCCTCGGCATCGGGCAGATGGCGCAGCAGCAGGCGGCGGGTCGTGGCGGCGTCTTCGCCCGGCAGCTGGAAGCGCACGACACCCGCTTCCGTCCAGGCGATGCCGCAGGGGCCGCCCGCCGTGTCGAAGATCAGATGGTGTGTCTTGCCGGTCATGATCGGCTCCTGTTGCCGCTTGCACCACAAGATCGGGTTTTGCCCGGCTTGTTTCAACCCGTTTCTTGCGCGGCAGTGCCGGGGACTTGCTTCCGTCTCGCCCAATTCGCATAAACCTTCGAAAAACGATTCAGCGAGGGCGTGACGTGGAGATTTCGGACATCATCATCGGCGGCGATACGGCGGGCATCGAATGGCGCGTGCCGGTCTATCGCTTCAAGGGCAGCGATGCGGCCGCCCCCTCCGTCTATATCCAGGCGGCGCTCCATGCCAACGAACTGCCCGGCACGGCGCTGCTGCACTTCCTGCTCGAACGCCTGCGCAAGGCCGATGCCGAAGGCGCGATCCGCGGCGACATCACCGTCATTCCGCAGGCCAATCCGATCGGTCTCGCCCAGTTCCATTTCGGTGAGATGGAAGGCCGCTTCGATCTGGGATCGCGCACCAATTTCAACCGCGACTACCCGCTGATCGCGCTTGCCGAGCGCGAGACCCTGCTGGACAACCTTGCCCGCCGCAGCGCTGCCGACCGGCTGAAGCGCACGCTGCTGCACATGGCGCTCGGCCATGACCTCATGCTCGACCTGCACTGCGACGACGAAAGCCTGCAATATGCCTATATCGACGAAGCCTTCTGGCCGGAGGCGGCCGACCTTGCGGCGGCGCTCGACATGCAGGCCGTATTCCTCTCCGACGGCGAAAGCACCGCCTTCGAGGAGGCCGTCGGCCATGCCTTCAAGCATCAGGGCGGCGACAAGCTGAAGCGCGTTCCGGGCCGTCTCTCCGTCACCGTCGAGCTGCGCGGCCGGCGCGATGTCTATCCCGACATGGCCAAACGCGATGCGGACGGCCTCTGGGATTTCCTTGCCGGCCGCGGCGTCGTCACCGATCCCGCCCATACGGCGAAAACCTATAGCGGTCCGGCCATCCCGCTCGACAATATCGAGATGGTACGCGCACCCGAGCCGGGCACCGTACTCTTCCATCGCGACATCGGCGACAGCGTGAGGGCCGGCGATCTCCTGGCGACGCTGATCACCAGGCCGGGCGCACCCGATGGCACGATCGACGTGACGGCGGCCCATGACGGCCTGATCGCCACCCGCGCCTCCGCCCGCTATGCGCGCCGCGGCGACGACCTGATGAAGATCGCCTGCCACGAGGCGACCCGCAAGGATCGCAAGCCCGGTACGCTCGAGGACTGAGAGAATCTTCTCCGCGAGGGGTTTTGGCCCCTCGCAATCGCCCTGTCGGGAGCAATATATAGGAAGGGACGGGCCAGCCGGTTTGCGGCGATGGCGGGAGGAGACTGCAAGCGGTGACCGGCACGCATCATGTTTGAGACGCTCTCCGCCTACTGGCCGCATATCCTCGTCGCCTTGTCGATCATCCTCGGCATTCCCGCCGCTATTCATGCGACGATGACGAAGGAAGAGGTGCGGGCGGCGATCGGCTGGGTCGGCGTCATCGTGCTCTCGCCCGTCGTCGGCCCCGTCATCTACGCCATTGGCGGCGTTAACCGCATCCGCCGCAAGACGTTGAACCTCAGCCGCGAGGGGCTGATTGCCGCCGGCTGGTACCACAGGGCCGAATACGACGTTTCCAACGAGCATATGCGGGTGGCCTTCGGCCGGGCGCTCGCCGCCATGCAGCGGCTTGGCGATACGGTCGGGCGCTGCAAGCTGACATCCGGCAACCGGATCAGGCTGCTTGCGACCGGCGACGAGGCCTATGCCGCCATGCTCTCCGCCATCGACGCGGCAGAGCGCTCCATCCTGCTCGAAACCTATATTTTCGACCGTGACGCGGCCGGCCAACGCTTCGTGGAAGCCCTTTCGGCCGCCGTGACGCGCGGTGTCGAGGTGCGCGTGCTGATCGACGCGGTCGGCGCCCGCTATTCCATTCCCTCCATCGTCTCGGAGCTGAAGCGGGCGGGCGTGCCGGTCGATGTGTTCAACGGCAACATCGTCATGGGCCTGCGCCTGCCCTATGCCAACCTGCGCACCCACCGCAAGATCCTGATCGTCGATGGCAGCGTGGCCTTCACCGGCGGGCTCAACATCCGCGCCGGCTTCTGCGCCGAATTTGCCGGAGACGGGGCCGCAGTCGACACCCATTTCCGCCTGACCGGCCCCGTCGTCAGCGATCTCTTCCGTATCGCCTACGAGGACTGGCGCTTTTCCGGCGGCGGCGAACTGTCCGGCGCGGCCTGGCAGATCGCCCCGCCGCCGGATGCGCCCGACAGCGGCATGCTTGCCCGCGTCGTTCCCTCAGGCCCCGACAGGAGCCTGGAAACCAATCACCGCATGCTGATGGGCGCCCTCTCGGTCGCAAAACATCACATCCGCATCATGTCGCCCTATTTCCTGCCTGACCGGGAGCTGATCAGCGCCATCGTCACGGCGGCGCGGCGCGGGGTGGAGATCGACATCATCGTGCCCTCGGCCAACAACCTGAAGCTCGTCGATCTCGCTATGACCGCGCAGTTCGACCAGATGCTGAAACACGGCTGCCGCATCTGGCGGGCATCGGGCGCCTTCAACCATTCCAAGCTCATGGTCGTCGATGACGCCTGGTCCTATGTCGGCTCGTCCAATATCGACCCGCGCTCGCTCCGGCTGAACTTCGAGGTGGATATCGAGGTGACAGACCACGATTTCGCCGAGCTGATCAGCGCACGCATCGGCGCCGCCCTTGCCGGATCCGAGCAGGTGAAACTGGAGGATCTGCGGGCACGGCCCTTCGTGCAACGCCTCGTCGAACGCATCACATGGCTTGGCTCGCCCTATCTGTAGGCCCCGCCGAGCGTTCCCAGACGACTTTCAGGTCGATATGCGCCTTGATCGGCAGGTGATCCGACGCGATGCGGGCAAGCGGCGAATCATGCACCTCCACCGAGGTGACGAGATCGTGCGGATGACCGAGCGCCCGGTCGAGCGCCAGCACGGGAAAGCGCGAGGGAAAGCTCGGCACTGCGCCGGAGGCCGGATCGAAGGTCGGATGCAGGCGGGCAAGCGACGAACCCCGCCCGACGCGCCATTCGTTGAGATCGCCGACGAGCAGGGTGGGCATCGCCTCGTCCTCTGCGAGGGACGCAAGGATGGCCATGGCCTGCTGTTCGCGCGAGCGCTTCAACAGGCCGAAATGCGCGGCGACGAGGCGCAGCTTGCCGGTGGGAAGATCGAGCGTCACGACCAGCGCGCCGCGCGGCTCGACGCCCGGCAGCTTCAGCTGGCGTACGCCGCCGACGGCGCCCTTGCGGATCATGATCATATTGCCGTGCCAGCCATGGCCGGTGGACGACAGCGCGGTGATCGGCACCGGCACGAGGCCGCAATCGCGCTCCAGCATATCGAGTTTCAAGAGGCCCGAACGCTCGCCGAAGCGCTTGTCGGCTTCCTGGATGGCGATGACGTCGGCATCGATCTCGGCGATGACGCTTGCCGTGCGCTCGGGATCGAAGCGCCGGTCGACGCCGATGCATTTGTGCACATTGTAGGAGGCAATGACGGTGTCGCCCGGACGATTGTTTTCTGGCGGCCGGTGGCCGCGGCGGTTGCGAATGGCCGTCAGCAGCGCAGCCGATGTGTTCCTGCCGTTCCTGTCCAAAGGTCCTTCCTCGTGCTTTGCCTGCATCATATGGGCCGCCCCGCCCCATCGGCAACCGCAAAGCCGCAAGAAGGTTCCGGAAAACGTGGTCAGGGCAGCGGGCTGACCTGCATCTTCGGGCTGTCGAGCAGGATGGTCGAGCGCAACGTCTTGATCTCGCCGATGCGTTCGAATTCGCTCCACAGCAGCCGCCGGTAATCCGCGACATCCTTCACCGCGATCTTCAGCAGGAAATCGAAATCGCCGGCCACCGTATGGCATTCGACGACCTCGGGCATGCGCCGCACCAGATCGATGAAACGCTCGCCGACCTTCGGCGCCGTGCGCTCCAGCGTCACCTCCAGAAAGGCCTGGAAACCGATGCCGGCGGCGCGCGGATCGACGATGACGGTGTGGCGGATGACGCCGCCCGCCTCCAGCCGCGCGAGGCGTCGCGACAACGGCGCGGGCGAAAGGCCGACCTTTTCCGCCAGCTGGTTGTTGGAGAGCCCCGCATCCTCGACGAGCAGGCGGATGATGCGCCGGTCGGTCTGGTCGAGCGCCACTTCGTCAGCCGTCTTTTTGTCCACGCCGCCCACTCCAGCAAAAATCTGCATCAATCTAGCGAATGAACGCAACAAGACAAAAGCTTCTTGCGCTTTCTCCGCAATATCATGGTCGATTTTGCGAGCACTTTGACTTACACCACGTTCACACCAACCCCAGACAGGACCCCGGCCATGTTCGACGCCCTCACCCGCCAGCCCGATGACCCGTTGCTCGCCCTGATCGGCCTTTTCCGGGCGGATGAGCGTGCCGGCAAAGTGGATCTCGGCGTCGGCGTCTATCGCGACGAAACGGGCGCCACGCCGATCTTCCGCGCGGTGAAGGAGGCCGAAAAGCGCCTCGTCGAGACGCAGCCGACCAAGGCCTATGTCGGCCCGGAAGGCGATCCCGTCTTCCTCGACCGTCTTTGGGAGCTGACCACCGGCGAGGCCGGTCGCGGCCGCGCCACCGCCGGCCTTCAGACGCCGGGCGGTTCCGGCGCCCTGCGCCTTGCCGCCGATCTCCTGGCGCGCATGGGCACCAAGGGCATCTGGCTCGGCCTGCCGAGCTGGCCGAACCATGCCAGCATCTTCAAGTCCGCCGGGCTTGAGGTCATCACCTATCCGTTCTTCGACATCCCCGCGCAAAGCGTGCAGTTCGACCGCATGATGGACGCGCTCGGCGGTGCCGCCCCAGGTGACGCCGTGCTGCTGCATGCGAGCTGCCACAATCCGACCGGCGCGAACCTCACGGACGAGCAGTGGCGCGCCGTCTCCGCGCTCATCGCCGAAAAGGGCCTGCTGCCGCTCGTCGATATCGCCTATCAGGGCTATGGCCGCGGCCTCGACGAGGACGCTGCGGGTCTGCGCACACTGCTGACCGCCGTGCCGGAAGCGCTGGTCGCCGTCTCCTGCTCGAAGTCCTTCGGCCTCTACCGCGAGCGCACCGGCGCGATCTACGCCGCCTGCAGCAATGCCGAGACGGCGCTCTCCGCGCGCAGCAATCTCGCAGCGCTCGCCCGCACCAGCTATTCCATGCCGCCGGACCACGGCGCGGCCATCGTCAGCATGATCCTCGGCGACGCCGCGCTGAAGGCCGACTGGATGGCCGAGATCGAGACGATGCGCCTGCGTGTCACCGCGATCCGCGAACGGCTTGCCGCCGGGCTTTCCGCCCGCTGGCAGGTACTGACGGCGATCCGTGAGCAGGAGGGCATGTTCTCGCTGCTGCCGCTGGAAGAGGCGCAGGTGCTGAAGCTGCGCGCCGAGCACGCCATCTACATGCCGACCTCGGGCCGCATCAACATTGCCGGCCTGAAGACGGTGGAAGTCGATGACGTCATCGCCAAGTTCCTGAGCTTCTGAGAGACACCATGTCCGTCGAAACTGCCAGCCAGGCGGAGCGCCACTCCGCCTATGAGGATTTTATTGCCATCGTCATCGGCACGCTGTTCGTGGCGCTGGGCGTGGTCATCTACACCAAGGCCGTGCTGCTCGCCGGCAGCACGGCGGGCTTGGCACTCCTCCTGCAATATGCAAGCGGCATCGGTTTCTGGTGGCTGTTTTTCGCCGTCAACCTGCCCTTCTACATCCTTGCGGTCAAAAAACTCGGCTGGGCATTCACGCTGCGCACCTTCGCCGCCGTCACGCTGGTTTCCATCTTTAGCCGGCTAACCTCGGAGCTCGTCACCTTCTCCCATCTCGATCCGCTCTATGCGGCGGTCATGGGCGGCGCGCTGTCGGGCACCGGCCTGCTCATCCTCTTCCGCCACCGCACCGGCCTTGGCGGCATCAATGTGCTGGCGATCTATCTTCAGGATCGTTTCGGCTTGCGCGCCGGGTATTTTCAGATGGCGGTCGATCTCGCGATCCTCGCCGCCGCCTATTTCGTCATCCCGCTCGACCGGCTCGCGCTCTCCGTGCTCGGCGCCGTCGTCGTCAACATGACGCTCGCCATCAATCACCGCCCCGGCCGTTATCTCGGGGTGACGTGACCGTTTTGCCGGCTTATGAAGACGGCCAAACCTTGAAGGAGAGACGCGTGACCGTCACGATCTACGGCATCAAGAACTGCGACACGATGAAGAAGGCGCGCACCTGGCTCGATGCCAAGGGCATCGCCTATACGTTCCACGACTACAAGGCGGAAGGTATCGACGAAAAGAGCCTGAAGCGCTTCGTCGACGCGCTCGGCTGGGAGACGGTGCTCAACCGCGCCGGCACCACCTTCCGCGCCCTGCCGGATGAAGACAAGAAAGACCTCGACGCGAAGAAGGCGATAGCCCTCATGCTCGGCCAGCCCTCAATGATCAAGCGCCCCATGCTCGATCGCAACGGGGCGCTCACAGCCGGCTTCAAGCCGGAGATTTACGAAACGCTATTCTGAGTTTCAGGGGCCGGCTTCAGACCGGCTCCCAGCCGTCCTTCTCGCTGGCGCGGTAGATGGCGTCGATGAGCTTCTGGTTCTCGACCGAGCTTTCCAGCGGCACGATCTCCTCGTTCTCGCCAAGCGCCGCCTTGGTGAAGGCTTCCGCCTCACGCTTGTACTGGCGCGCATCCTGGAAGCGGAAGAGCTGGCTCTCGCTGTGCGAGGCATTGGTCAACTCGATTTCCTCGGCCCCGTAGCGATCGGCATTGAACGGCGATTTCACCTCGATGAAACCCTTGTCGCCGTGGAAGACCATGATCTGGCGCTGAGCGAGCTGCGTCGAGATATAGAAGGACAGTTCGAAATCGCCGAAGTCGGCGCGCACGCTCGAATAGATGTCCGTGCCGAATTCCGGGTCACGATCCGTGCTCGCCTGCACGCGGATCGCTTCCTTGCAGGTGACGAAACGGGTGGTGATCGTCGGATAGACGCCGATATCCGGCAAGCCGCCGCCGCCGAGTGCGGGCACGTTGCGCATGTTGCCAGGGTCGCGGTTGTAGTAGGTGAAAGCGCCCTGCACATGGCGCAGCTTGCCGATCGCGCCCTCCGCCAAGAGCGAGCGCACCTTGCGCCAGACGGGGCTGTAGGTGACCATGAAGGCCTCTGATATCAGCACCTTGTTGCGGTCGCGCGCCGCAATCAGCGCATCGATCTCACCGGCATGCAGTGCGATCGGCTTTTCGCAGAGCACGTGTTTGCCGGCATCCGCCGCCTTGATCGTCCATTCCACATGCTGCGAGGTCGGCAGCGGGATATAGACGGCATCAACAGTATCGGAGGCCAGCATCTCCTCGTAGGAGCCGAAGGCATGCGGCACGGAAAACCGGTCGGCCATGGCGCGGGCCTTGGCGAGGTCGCGGCTGGCAATGGCCGTCACGACGCAGTTTTCCGCATCCTGGATGGCCGGCACGACGAGTTCGCGGCCGATCTTGGCCGTCGACAGAATTCCGAAACGCAGCATGGCGATGTCTCCTTGATTTGGCCCGAAGACTAGTCGCGAGGTACGTTCCTCGCAAGCGCGGACGCTCGCAAAAAATGCCTTGTGGGGCAGCGTGCAAAGCGGGCGCACCCGGCCTATGCTGGCCCGTCATTTCAGCACGTATCCCTTGGAGGAAGCCCATGCAGTTTCGTTCCCTCGGCCGGACCGGCCTTTCCATCGCGCCCCTCGTCTTCGGCGGCAACGTCTTCGGCTGGACGGCCGACGAGAAGACCTCCTTCGATCTTCTGGACGCCTTCACCGGCGCCGGCTTCAACGCCATCGACACGGCCGACGTCTATTCCAGTTGGGCGCCAGGCAATCAGGGCGGCGAATCCGAGACGATCATCGGCAAGTGGCTCAAGCGCTCGGGCCTGTCGCGCGACAAGGTGGTGATCGTCACCAAGGTCGGTTCCGACATGGGCCAGGGCCGGCGGGATCTGCGCAAGTCGTGGATCGTCGAGGAGGTGGAGAACTCGCTGCGCCGGCTCCAGACCGACCATATCGACCTCTACTTCTCGCACTGGCCCGATCCAGAAACGCCCTATGAGGAGACGCTGGAAGCCCATGCCGGTCTCGTCAAGGCGGGCAAGGTGCGGACCTTCGGCGCCTCGAACCTCGATGCGGCCCAGCTGCAGGCCTCCTTCGATGCCGCCGACGCGGCGGGCCTGCCGCGTTACGCCGCGCTGCAGCCGGAATACAATCTCTATGACCGCGCCGGCTTCGAGGGCGCGCTGGCCGATCTCTGCTGCAAGGAAGACCTTGGCGTCATCACCTATTTCAGCCTCGCCTCCGGCTTCCTGACCGGCAAGTACCGCACGGCGGCCGATACCGAAGGCAGGACGCGCGGCGAGGATGTGGCGCGCTATCTCGACGACCGGGGCCTGCGCATTCTCGCGGCGCTCGATCAGGTGGCGGCGGAAACGGGTGCGACGCCGGCCGAGATTTCGCTTGCCTGGCTGATGGCGAAACCCGCCGTCACCGCGCCGATCGCCAGCGCCACCAACCTCTCCCAGCTCGACAGCCTGATGAAGGCGGCGGCCCTGTCGCTCTCGTCCCAGCAGATCGCCGCCCTCGACGCGGCAGGAGCGTGACCATGGCCCTCATCATCCGCGATCCGCTCGAAAGCGACGAAGCGGCCTGGCGAAGGCTCTGGGCCGGTTATCTCGCCTTCTACAAGACCGAGGTGGCCGAAGAGGTGACCGCCTTCACCTGGGCGCGCATCCTCGATGCCGGCTCCCGCATGGCGATGCGCCTTGCCGAGGAGGACGGCGCGGTGATCGGCTTCGCCATCCACCACTATCACGACTCCACCTGGAGCATCGCGCCGGAGGGCTATCTCGAAGACCTCTTCATAGACGACACGGTCCGCGGCAAGGGCGCGGGCCGCGCGCTGATCGACGATCTCATCGGCATTTCCAAGCGGCACGGCTGGAGCGGGATCTACTGGCACACGGCGCGGGACAATGCGCGCGCCCGAAAGCTCTATGACAGCTATGTCGAGACCGACGACCACATCCGCTACCGGCTAATGACCTAACTCCGGTAGCGGAAGAAATCGACGAAGGCGCGCAGCGCCGGGCGCATCTGGCGACGCGAGGGATAGTAGATCGAGAACCCGTCGAAGGCCGGGCACCAGTCTTCCAGCACCGCCACCAGCCGGCCGGCGGCGATATCCTCGGTCACCCGCTGGTCGAAGACATAGGCGAGGCCCGCGCCGTCCATCGCAGCGGCGCGCATCAGCCGCTGGTCGGAGACGATCAGCGGTCCCGATACATCCACCGTCACCAGCCGCCCGTCCCTTTCCAACTCCCAGCGATAGATGCGACCGCTGGAAAAGCGGCGGCGGATGCAGCGATGCTGCATGAGGTCGCGCGGCTGCTGCGGCTTGGGGTGTTTCTCGAAATAGGCCGGCGCGCCGACAACGAGACCACGCCACGGGCCGCTCGCCCTGATCGCGATCATATCGGCCTCCAGATGTTCACCAAGCCGCAGCCCCGCATCAAACCCCTTTTCGACGATATCCTCGAAGCGGTCGTCGGTGCGCAATTCCAGCTCGATCTCGGGATACTCCAAGAGAAAGGCGCCGAGGCGGGGCATGACGATGTCTTCCGCGGCGATCAGCGGCATGGTGATGCGCAGTGGCCCGGCGGGCCGGGTCTGCCGCTCCGCCAGCGCCTCCATGGCGGCATCGATATCGGCCAGCGCCGGCGCCAGCGTGTCGAGCAATTGCCGCCCCTCCTCCGTCGGCGCGACGCTGCGGGTGGTGCGGGCGATCAGCCGCACGCCGAGGCTCGCCTCCAGCGCGGTGACGGCATGGCTGACGGCGGAGGGGGCGATACCGAGCGTGGTCGCCGCCTTGCGGAAGCTGCGCGCCTCGGCGACGATGGCCAGCACGGCGAGTTGGGAAAGCTGGGTCCGGTTCATTGTTCCAACAGATAGAACAAGCCATTGGCTTTTGCATCCATTTTCAGCGGAAGTTCTGTGCCCTAGATTGAGCCTACCGGATGACGGCGACCGCTTCGCCGCCCGGCCCGCGGACCTCTCCCATCGGTCCCATCAAGAAGGAATCCGTCATGAAACACAGACATCTCGGCACGCTCGACGTTTCCGCCCTCGGCCTCGGCTGCATGGGCATGAGCCATGCCTATGGCCCCGCCGACGACGAGACGGCGGCGATCAACACGCTGCACCGCGCCGTCGATCTCGGCATCACGCTGTTCGATACGGCAGAGGTCTACGGCCCCTACAAGAACGAAATCCTCGTCGGCAAGGCGCTGAAGCCGGTGCGCGACAAGGTGGTCATCGCGACCAAGTTCGGCTTCCGCATCGACGCGACCAAGCCGGCTGCCCAGATGATGGTTGGCACCGACAGCCGGCCGGAAAACGTCAAGGCGGTCGCCGAGGCCTCGCTGAAACGGCTCGGCACCGATGTCATCGATCTCTACTACCAGCACCGCGTCGATCCGGCCGTGCCGATCGAGGAAACGGTCGGTGCGATGGCCGATCTGGTGCGCGCGGGCAAGGTGAAGGCGCTCGGCCTGTCCGAGGCGAGCGCCGAAACGATCCGCCGCGCCCATGCCGTGCATCCGATCGCCGCCGTGCAGAGCGAATATTCGCTGTGGACCCGCGACGTCGAGGAGAACGGCGTGCTCGACACCTGCCGCACCCTCGGCATCGGCTTCGTGCCCTTCAGCCCGCTCGGCCGCGGCGTGCTGACCGGTGCACTGAAGAAGCTCGACGGCCTCTCCGCCGACGATTTCCGCCGCTCCCTGCCGCGTTTCGAGGCGGAGAATTTCGATGCCAATCTGGCGCTGATCACGGCGCTCGAAGAGATGGCGGCGCAAAAGAGCGTCGCCCCGGCGCAGCTGGCGCTCGCCTGGGTGCTGGCGCAGGGCGATTTCATCGTACCGATCCCCGGCGCCAGCAAGGTGCCGCATCTCGAGCAGAATGCTGCGGCCGCGGATGTGGCGCTGACGCAGGAGGAAGCCGCCCGTCTCGGCGACCTGCTTTCGCCGGCAAAGGTGTCCGGCGGGCGCTATTCGCAGCAACAGGCGGCAATGGCCAACCGCTGAAACGACAAAGGCCGCGGATCGCTCCGCGGCCTTTCGGCAGCCCCCCGCCGGAAAAATGTTTACTGGCCGACCGACGACACCATTACGGCATCGCCATTTTCGATGGAGACCCAGCGGCCGGCATGGAACGAGGCCTGGCGCTTCAGGAAGCGGTAGGGCGTCGTCGTCCAGAGCTTGACCTCGTTGTTGAGGTTGTCGAGCACGAAATCGCCCTCGGTGGTGCGCAGCGTCAGCACGGCATGGCCTTCGCCATCCGGCTTGCGCACGACCGTGATCAGCAGATCGCCGACGGCAAAGCCCTTTTCCATCAGCTTCTTGCGCTTCAGGAGAACGAAGTCCTCGCAGTCGCCGGCGCCATCGGGATAGGACCAGAATTCGTCGCGGCCGTGCAGTTCCTTGTCCGTCATCGGCGTGATGTCGCGGTTGACGCTGGCATTGATCTGGCGAACGACCGACCAGCCGAATTCCGTGACCTTGGCGGGCGCCTGGTTGCGCACGCCGGCCTGGCATTCGGATTTGTTGGTCTGGCAGAATTCGTAATGGCCGATCGGCTGGGAGGTCACGCTGCCCGTCTTCATGGACAGGGCGGACGCGGGCGCCGTGAAAGCCGAGGAAGAAGAAATGAGCAGAGCAAAAAACGCCGCCGCCCCAGCCTTCGCACCAATCATTCGTGCCATGTAACGTCCCCTAATCGTTAACAAAGAGTTAACGGTGAGGAGGCCTACTCGTCAATCATCAGAATTGGCGATGCGCGAATATGGTTAAGATGTGTTCGCGACGACACGCCCCCGCCTAAGCGAGGCGCGCAAAAACCTCCGCAGTTTCCAGAATCTTGGCGATATCCTGCGGGCGCGACAGGCGATGGTCGCCGTCGCGGATCATCGTCAGCACCACGTCGTCGCCGGACAGATGCTCCATCAGCCGCACGGCATGGGCATAGGGCACATCGGGATCGGCCATGCCCTGCAGGATATGCACCGGGCAGCCCGTCTCGATGGCGCCGTCGAGCACGCGATTTTTCCGCCCGTCCTCGATGAGAGCAAGCGTATAGATGTTCGGATCGGGACCATAGGGCGTCGGCTCCTCGAACTGGCCGCGCTCGGCAAGGGCGGTGCGCTCGGCCTCCGTCAGATTCGGCTCGATCAGTTCCGAGGTAAAATCCGGCGCCGGCGCGATCAGCACGAGGCCGGCGATGTCGATGTCCTTGCGCTTGGCCAGCTCGGCGACGGCGCGCAGCGCGATCCAGCCGCCCATGGACGAACCGACGAGCACGACGCGGCGCGTGCCGAGCACCGTTGCCGCATGGTCGATGACGGCGAGTGATTCCTCCAGCCAGCGCGAGATCGTGCCTTCGACGAACGCCCCACCCGAGATGCCATGGCCGGAATAGTCGAAGCGGATTGCGGCCGTGCCGATCCGCCCGGCAAGGGCGGCGAGTTCCACGGCCTTGGTGCCGCTCATGTCGGAACGATAGCCGCCGAGCCAGACGAGATGGGCAAGCGCGTTGCCAGAGGCCGCGGGCTGAAGCGCTACGGCGATCCGCCGGGCGGCGTCGCCCGTGCCCACCGTGATGAAATCCGCACCCGCACCGTTGCCGTTCGCCGCCATCGTCCCTATCTCCTGTCCGTGCACCGACCCCATGCAAAAGCGCCTTTTTGCCGGTCTTTGGCCCCGAGCTAGACCAGATTCGCGCACGCAAGGACAGGTGGTGATTTTTTCCGCGCCGCGTGCTATTGACTTCACAAGCGCGATCAACACATTGCCGAAAACGCCGTCTATCCGGCAAAACGGCCCGGTCGCCGCACAGATTCATATCGTTCGAAACAGTTCGAGGAGAACACGACCATTCGCAGACCCTTTAAAGCGGAAGCCCCCGTCAAAGACGGCCCGCGTTCCAACCGGGAAATCCGTATTCCCCGCGTCCAGCTCATCGATGCCGAAGGCACCAACCACGGCACCGTTCCCACCGATCAGGCGCTCCGCATGGCGGAAGAAGCCGGCCTCGATCTCGTGGAGATTTCACCGAACTCCGAACCGCCCGTCTGCAAGATCCTTGACCTCGGCAAGCTGAAATATTCCAACCAGAAGAAAGCAGCCGAAGCGCGCAAGAAGCAGAAGATCGTCGAGATCAAAGAAATCAAGATGCGCCCGAACATCGACACGCACGATTACGACGTGAAGATGAAGGCGATGAACCGCTTCTTCGAAGAAGGCGACAAGGTGAAGGTGACGCTGAAGTTCCGCGGCCGCGAAATGGCCCACCAGGAACTCGGCATGAAGCTTCTCCTTCAGGTCAAGGAAGACACGCTGGCGATCGCCAAGGTCGAAGCCGAGCCGAAGCTCGAGGGACGCCAGATGATGATGGTGCTCGCGCCGAAGTGAGCCATCGGTCCCCGGACCGCACGGATCAAGCCGCCTTTCGGGGCGGCTTTTCCATTTCCGCCTCTGGAACATCCCGTTTTGCGGAATCCGGTTGCGCTTTAAAAGGACTTCGGTTACAAGCCGCCGTCCGAACGGTCCGGCAGGGCATGCCGTGGCCGTTCTTTACGCTGGAGAGGCGCCTTCGTCAGTGCCTCTCGAATTCAAGAAGAATGGAGTAGCAAAATGCCCAAGATGAAGACGAAATCGTCTGCCAAGAAGCGGTTCAAGATCACCGCGACCGGCAAGGTCGTCGCTGCCGCCGCCGGCAAGCGCCACGGCATGATCAAGCGTTCCAACAAGTTCATTCGCGACGCACGCGGCACCATGGTGCTGGCCGAGCCGGATGGCAAGAAGGTGGTCAAGAACTACCTGCCGAACGGTCTCTGAGACTAATCGCGCTTTTGAAACGTTAAGGAGATCATGACATGGCACGTGTAAAACGCGGCGTAACTTCCCACGCCAAGCACAAGAAGACGCTGAAGGCAGCCAAGGGTTTCTACGGCCGCCGCAAGAACACCATCCGCGCCGCCAAGGCAGCGGTTGACCGTTCCAAGCAGTTTGCCTACCGCGACCGCAAGGTCAACAAGCGCAACTTCCGCGCTCTCTGGATCCAGCGCATCAACGCTGCCGTCCGCGAGCACGGCCTGACCTACGGCCGCTTCATCGACGGCCTGAACAAGGCTGGCATCGAAGTTGACCGCAAGGTTCTGTCGGACATGGCGATCCATGAGACCGCAGCTTTCGGCGCGCTCGTCGCAGCCGCCAAGAAGGCTCTGGAATACCTCAAGGACGCCGGCACGAAGAACGAGTTTGAGACCGCCGTCAACTAACCGGCGCTCACAACAAATCTTCGCTTCGTTGTGAAACCCGCGCCGGGGAACCGGTGCGGGTTTTTGCTTTCAACCAGGATTGCAGCCATGGACGGCAAGCTTCTCGCGCTTGAGACGATCCCCCGGATGACCGACGGGGACATCGAGACGCTGCTTGCCGCGCTGACGCGCGAAACACGCCGCGTCGAGCGCGTGGACCTGTCATTCGGCGCGGTCTGGATCAAGCGCTACGGCACCGAGCGCCCGCCGGTCTGGACTAGGGCGCAGACAACACTCGCCCGCCTACTCGGCCAGCCCTTCCTGCGACCCTCCCCCGCGCTCGACGGAGCAGGCATGATCGCGCGGGAAATCCGCCGCATCGAGACTTTTGCCGCAGCTGGCGTGCCGGTGCCGCGGGTGCTTTATTCCTCCGGCAGCGCACTCGTTCTGTCCGACGTCGCGCCGACGATCACAGCTCGCCTCAAGGCGCTCGCCGCGACCGATCCTGCCGCCCATGACGATCTGCTCGTTGCCTGTGCCGCCCATCTCGGTGCGCTGCATGCAAAGGGCCTCTGTCACGGACGGCCGCATCCGCGCGATTTCTTCCTTGCCGGCGAGGCGATCGGCTTCATGGATTTCGAGGAGGAGCCGGAGGCAGCCATGCCGCTTGCGGCGGCGCAGGCGCGCGACCTCTGGCTGCTCTTCCTGCAGATCGCCGACCGCGCCCTTCTCGGGCGCGAGACCGCCGATAAAGCCTTTGCCGCCTGGCGCCATGCCGCGCCGGCGGGAATCAATGCGGAACTGGTGAAAATGCTCCGGTTCCTCGGCAAGTTTTTGTCGCCAACCCGATTGATCGGGCGCGTGCACATGGGTAGTGATCTCAGGCGCTTCCTCGCCGCAACTGGCTACCTATCCGAGGTTCTCCTGAACGCTCCCCGCCCGGCCGACGCAAGCAAAGCAGGTAAAGATGACTGAACTCGACACACTGGAAAAGCAGCTCCTCACCGACATTGCCGCGGCCTCCGACGAGGCGGCGATCGAAGCCGTGCGCGTGTCCGCGCTCGGCAAGAAGGGCTCCGTCTCGGACCTCTTGAAGACGCTCGGCACCATGTCGCCGGAAGAACGCCAGACGCGCGGCGCGGCGATCAACGCGCTGAAGACGCGCGTGACCGACGCCATCACCGAGCGCAAGACCGCTCTGCGCGATGCTGCCATCGACGCCCGGCTGAAGGCCGAGACGGTCGATGTCAGCCTGCCGGTCCGCTCGTCGCCGGCCGAGCGCGGCCGCATCCATCCGATCAGCCAGATCGTCGACGAGATCACCGCCATCTTCGCCGATATGGGTTTTTCCATCGCCGAAGGCCCTGATGTCGAGACCGACTATTATAACTTCACGGCGCTGAACTTCCCCGAGGGCCACCCGGCCCGCGAGATGCACGACACGTTCTTCTTCCCCGCGGACGAGAACGGCGACCGCAAGGTGCTGCGCACGCACACCTCGCCCGTGCAGATCCGCACCATGGAGGCGCAGAAGCCGCCGATCCGCATCATCATTCCGGGAAAAACCTATCGCCAGGATTCGGACGCGACCCACTCGCCGATGTTCCACCAGGTCGAAGGCCTCGTGGTGGATAAAAAGGCAAATGTCGCCAACATGCGCTGGGTGCTGGAAGAGTTCTGCAAGGCCTTCTTCGAGGTCGACAGCGTCACCATGCGCTTCCGCCCGTCCTTCTTCCCGTTCACCGAGCCGTCCTTCGAGGTCGACATCCAGTGCGACCGCTCGTCCGGCCCGATCGTCAAGTTCGGCGAAGGCACCGACTGGATGGAAATCCTCGGCTGCGGAATGGTTCACCCGAACGTCCTGCGCGCCGGCGGTCTCGATCCCGACGAATATCAGGGCTTTGCCTGGGGCATGGGCCTCGACCGCATCGCCATGCTGAAATACGGCATGCCCGACCTGCGCGACTTCTTCAACGCCGACGTCCGCTGGCTGAGCCACTACGGCTTCCGCCCGCTCGACATGCCGACTTTGTTCGGCGGCCTCAGCGCATAACCGGCATCCAAGGAGAAACTATCCATGAAATTCACGCTCTCCTGGCTGAAGGACCACCTCGACACCGACGCCTCGCTCGAAGACATCTGCGCGAAGCTGACGGCGATCGGCCTTGAAGTGGAAGACGTCGACGACAAGGCGGCGTTCAAGCCCTTCGTTATCGCCAAGGTCGTCTCGGCCGAACAGCATCCGAATGCCGACAAGCTGCGCGTCCTGATGGTGGATACTGGCAAGGGCGACCCGATCCAGGTCGTCTGCGGCGCGCCGAACGCCCGCGCCGGCCTCGTCGGCGCCTTCGCGGCGCCCGGCACCTATGTGCCCGGCATCGACGTGACGCTCGCCGTCGGCACGATCCGCGGCGTCGAGAGCCGCGGCATGATGTGCTCGGAGAAGGAACTCGAAATCTCCGACAACCATGACGGCATCATCGAGCTTTCCGCCGATGCGCCCGTGGGCACGAGCTACGCCTCCTATGTCGGCCTCGACGATCCGGTCATCGAGATCAACCTGACGCCGAACCGCCCTGATTGCACGAGCATTTTTGGCATTGCCCGCGACCTCGCCGCCTCCGGCCTCGGCACGCTCAAGACCCCGAAGGCCCCGTCCTTCAAGGTCGAAGGCGAAACGCCGGTCAAGGTGAGGCTGGAGCTCGGCGGCGACGATCATCTGTGCCCCGGCTTTGCGCTGCGTCTCGTGCGCGGCGTCAAGAACGGCCCGAGCCCGCGCTGGATGCAGCAGCGGCTCATCGCCATCGGCCTTCGCCCGATCAACGCGCTCGTCGACATCACCAACTACATGACCTTCGACCAGGGCCGTCCGCTGCATGTCTTCGACGCGGCCAAGGTGAAGGGCAATCTCGTCGTGCGCCGCGCGACCGAGGGCGAAAAGGTGCTGGCGCTCGACACGCGCGAATATACGCTGAACCCGGCCAACGTCGTCATCGCCGACGACAATGGCGTCGAATCCATCGGCGGCATCATGGGCGGCGAACATTCCGGCTGCGACGAGAACACCGTCGACGTGCTGATCGAATCGGCCCTCTGGGATCCGATGAACGTCGCCAAGACCGGCCGTTCGCACGGCATCATCACCGATGCGCGCTACCGCTTCGAGCGTGGCGTCGATCCGGAATACATGGTGCCCGGCCTCGAGCGTGCCACCGAACTGGTGCTCGAACTCTGCGGCGGCACGCCGGCCAAGACGGATGTCGTCGGCTACAAGGGTTATGACGCCAAGATCGTCGACTTCCCCTTCGCCGAGGTGAAGCGCCTGACCGGTCTGGACGTATCGGAAGCCGAAAGCGCCAATATTCTGACCCGCCTCGGCTTCACCGTGACGGGCTCCGGCGAGCGCGTCTCTGTCGCGGTCCCCTCCTGGCGTCCCGATGTCGACGGCAAGGCGGACCTCGTCGAAGAGGTCATGCGCATCCACGGCGTCGACAACATCAAGCCGTCGCCGCTCGAAAGCCATGGTTCGGTCAACGGCCGCATCCTGACGACGCTGCAGATCCGTTCGCGCCTTGCGAAGCGCGCGCTTGCCGCGCGCGGCATGCTGGAAGCCGTCACCTGGTCCTTCATCCCGAAGGCGCATGCCGAGCTGTTCGGCGGCGGTGCGCCGTCGCTTGCGCTGTCGAACCCGATTGCCGCAGACATGTCGGACATGCGCCCCTCGCTGCTGCCGGGCCTGCTCGCAGCCGCCCAGCGCAATGCCGACAAGGGTTACGGCGACGTCGCGCTGTTCGAAGTGTCCGGCACCTATGAGAACGACCGGCCCGAGGGCCAGCGCCGCGTGGCCGGCGGTATCCGCCGTGGCACGGCGTCGCTCGCCGGGTCCGGCCGCCTGTGGTCGAATGCCGCCAAGGGCGGCGGCAAGCCGGTCGATGTCTATGACGCCAAGGCCGATGCGCTCGCCGTGATCGAGGCTTGCGGCCTGCCGATGGGCAATGTGCAGATCGAGCCCGGCGCGCCGGCCTGGTATCATCCGGGCCGCTCCGGCACGATCAAGATGGGTCCGAAGATCGTTCTCGGTTACTTCGGCGAATTCCATCCGAAGGCGCTCGGCGCGCTCGACGTCTCCGGCGCGCTTGCCGGCTTCGAGATCTTCGTCGATGCCATGCCCGACCCGAAGAGGAAGGCGACCCGCACCAAGCCGGCGCTCGACCTCTCGCCCTTCCAGGCCGTCAAGCGCGACTTCGCCTTCGTCGTCGACAAGACGGTGGAAGCGGGCGCCATCGTGCGCGCCGCGACCGGCGCCGATCGCAAGCTGATCTCCGCCGTCAACGTCTTCGACGTCTTCGAGGGCGCCTCGGTCGGGGAAGGCAAGAAGTCGATCGCTATCGAGGTCGTCATCCAGCCGACCGACAAGACGCTGACGGATGAGGATTTCGAGGCGCTGACCGCCAAGATCGTCGGCAATGTCGTGAAGACGACGGGAGGCGCGCTACGCGCCTGATCACACAAAAAGCGGGGCGGTAACGCCCCGTTTTCCGTTTCGTGAGGGGTGGTCGCAATTTGTGAACGCACCGTCACCGGCGGGTGGATTGCGGAATGGTTAGCGAAACCTTAATTCCCTCCTCAGGAGGGATAACGAGGTCAAAATGGAATCCATTGCCAATCTTCTGCCTGTCGCCGCCATGGGCTTCGGCATCTATCTTTTCTTCCGCTGGGTCGTCAGCGACATGAACCGCCCCGCAGGTTCGTGATCACGCATTGCCGATGAGCACGCCGGCTGCCAGCACGAGGCTGCCGCCCAGCACGACCTGCATCGCCGCGCGCCAGAACGGCGTCTCCATATAGCGGTTCTGGATGAAAGCGATCGCCCACAGTTCCACGAACACGACGAAGACGGCGATGCTCGTCGCCAGCATGAAGTTCGGAATGAGATAGGGCAGCGCGTGGCCAAGGCCGCCGAGCGCCGTCATGATGCCGGAGGCAAGGCCGCGTTTGACCGGCGAGCCGCGCCCGGAGAGTTTTCCGTCGTCATGGGCGGCTTCCGTGAACCCCATGGAGATGCCGGCGCCGACCGAGGCCGACAGGCCGACGAGGAAGGTCTGCCAGGTATCCTGCGTGGCGAAGGCCGCGGCGAAGATCGGTGCGAGCGTCGAGACCGAGCCGTCCATCAGGCCGGCAAGGCCGGGCTGCACATAGGTCAGCACGAATTGCCGCCGCGCCGTCTGGTCTTCCTCTTCCTTCACGTCCGCAGGGGTGTGCTTCTCGCCGAGCCGCCGGGCGAGCGATTCGTGCGATTTCTCCGCCAGCGCCAGATCGCCCAGCAGTTTTCGCGTCGCCGCATCCTGCGTGCGCGCCGCCGCCATCAGGTAAAAGCGGTGCGCCGCCGCCTCCATGGCTTCCGCCTGCGCACGGATACTTTCCAGCGGCATGTTGCCGATCAGCCAGTCCGGCTTGCGCTCCGGAAAATCCCGCACGAATTCGCGCCGCACCAGCGGAATGCGGTCGCCAAAGCGGGCGATGTGCCGGTCGATCAGCATCTGGCGGTGATGGCTCTCCTCCGCCGCCATCTCCTCGAAGACACGGGCGGAATTGGGATAGGCGTCGCGCAGCGCATCCGCATAGGCGAGATAGATGCGTCCGTCATCCTCTTCGGAGGTGATGGCGAGCGCCAGGATTTCCTGTTCGCTCAGCGATTCGAGGCTGCGTTTGCCGGGGCGGAGAAGGCGGGAGAACATCGTCGGACATCCAATTTAGAATAATTCTAAATATAAGATGCGATGGCGTTTGGTCAACCTCGACAGGATGTCGCGCGTAGGGCTAGAGTGGAGGCCGACAAGACTGCAAGGGATGAGACGTGACCGCCGCACTGAAGCCTCTTTCCGCAGGCCGCGACACGCTGATGGACCGTCTCGGCCGAAAACTCGCCGACCGGCTGGAAAGCCAGACCTCCGGCTACGAGCCCTACACGCCCTCAGACCCCGAGACCCTGGCGCGCACGCTGCGACCGGGCGATATCCTGCTGATCGAGGGTAACCAGAAGGTCTCGGCGGCGATCAAATACCTCACGCAATCGACCTGGTCGCACGCCGCCCTCTTCGTCGGTGACCAGGTGCCGCTGACGCTCGACCAGGCCGCCCTGCGCGCAACCGAACGGCCGCAGCTCATCGAGGTCAATCTCGGCGAAGGTTGCGTGGCGGTGCCGCTCACCAAATACCGCACCTACAACACCCGCATCTGCCGCCCCGTCGGCCTGACGCCCGACGACCGCGACATGCTGGTCTCCTTCATGGTCTCGCGGCTTGGGCTGAAATACGACCTGAAGAACATCACCGACATGCTGCGCTATTTCCTGCCCACGCCGCCCATCCCGGTGCGCTGGCGCCGCCGCATGATCGCCTTCGGCTCGGGCGATCCGACGCGAGCGATCTGTTCGACGCTGATCGCCGAGGGCTTCGAGCGCATCCGCTACCCGATCCTGCCGGACGTGACGCGCGCGCCCGGCCATGCCGCCGCCACCTCGACCTATTCGCGCGAGGAAATCCTGCACATCCGCCACCACTCGCTCTACACGCCGCGCGACTTCGACCTCTCGCCCTATTTCGAGATCGTCAAGCCGACGCTGGAATACGGCTTCGACTACAAGCGGCTGGAATGGGCGCCAAACAGAGAAGGGCCGTAAAACGGCCCCTCGCAACGTCCGGCAATGAAAGCGTCGTGGCTCAGTTCTTGAGCGGCGAGATGGAAATCTCCACGCGGCGGTTCTGCGCGCGTCCCATTTCCGTCGCGTTGGAAGCGATCGGGCGCTCCAGGCCGTAGCCCATGGCCGACATGCGGCGCGGATCGACACCGCGCGAGGCGAGGTAATTGGCGACCGAATTGGCGCGGCGGTTGGAGAGATCCATGTTGTAGCCGGCATTGCCGACCGAATCGGTGTGGCCGTCGACGTCGATCAGCGTCTTGTCGAACTTGCGCAGCACGATCGCCACCGAATCGAGCGTCGGATAGAACGGCGGGATCACCTGGTCGCGGTCCGTCGCGAAGGTGACATTCGAGGGCATGTTGAGCACGATGCGGTCGCCGACGCGCGTCACCGAAACGCCGGTGCCCTGCAGCTGCGCGCGCAGCTCCGATTCCTGGTTGTCCATGTAATTGCCGATGGCGCCGCCGGCGAGCGCGCCGACACCCGCGCCGATCAGCGCGGCATTGCGGCGCTGCACGGGGTTGTTGCCGATGAGCAGGCCCGCGACCGCGCCGACGCCCGCACCGATGGCGGCACCGCCGGCCGTGTTGGAAACCTTCTGCTCGCCCGTATACGGATCCGTCGTCGTGCAGGCGGAAAGGTAGGTCGCGGCGAGCGCGACGAGCGCAACTTTCTTCAACATGGAGTGTCCCCGGAAACGTCGATGATTCTGCTTCAACCTAGCGATTGCGGCAGGAACATGAAAGAGGGCCGTTTTCAGGCGGTTTTCCCCTCACCCTCGCCGTTTCCGCTCGATGTGACACCCGCACTCGCCGCCACGACCAGCGCCGTGCCGAGCATCTGCAACGGCGTCATCGGCTGGCTGAGCACGAGGAAGCCGGCAAGCGCGCCGAGCGCCGGCTCCAGGCTCATCAGAATGCCGAAGGCCGACATGGGCATGCGGCGCAGCGCAATCATCTCCAGCGCATAGGGGAAGAGCGGCACGAGAACGGCAAGGCCGAGCATCATCCCGAGCCCCTCCGGGTTCAACGCCTCGCCGACGCGCGGCAGGCCGAAGGGGGCGGCGGCGATGGCGGCGAAGAGGAGCGACATGGAAAGGCCCTCCAGCCCCTTGAACACCGCCCCGGTCTTCTTCATGAGGATGATATAGGTGCCCCAGCCGACGCCCGCGCCACAGGCGAACAGCATGCCCACGGGATCGCCGACCCAGCCCGCGCCGTCATGCGACAGGAGCACGACGCCGGCAAAGGCCGCGACCGGCCAGATCAGCCGCCAGTCCTTGCCGAGCGACCAGGTGGCGACCGCCAGCGGCCCGAGGAATTCGATGGCAACGGCGAGACCGAGCGGGATGCGGGCGATCGCCGCGAAGAAACACAGCGTCATCGCCGCCATGGTGGCGCCGAGCAGGGCGGCACTCTTCCACTGTTCGCGGCTGTAGGAGCGCATCGGCGGGCGCACGATCAGCGCGAGGATCGCCGCGGCCATGACAAGACGCAGGAAGGTCGTCGTCGAGGGCCCGAAGGCATGGATCGCCGTCGCCGAAAAGGCCGAGCCGAACTGGATGCTCGACATCGAGCCGAAGCACAGCAGGATGCCCGTGAAGAGCCCCGCATTGCCCGAGCCCGAGAGACCGCCGCCGGCCGCCGCCTGTTGATCTGCCATAATAACTCCTCCCCTAGGACACCCAGTCCTAGAGGAGGGGCTGCCATCAGACAAATGGATAATCGTGACGCCTTACTTCAGTAATTTTGATGCAAGATATCAGCCCGTAATACCCTTCAGCGTGTTGGCGACGTTGAGGCCGATCTGCGGCACGCCGTAGCCGCCTTCCATGCAGACGAGGACCGGCACACCGGTCGCCGCGACTGCCTTGCCCATCGTGATGTAATCCGGCGAGGTCAGCTTGAAGAAGGAAATCGGGTCCTCCTCGAAGGTATCGACGCCGAGCGAGAGCACGATCACTTCCGCGCCGAAGGCTTCGATGCGCTTCAGCGAATCCTTCAGCGCCGCCTCCCAGACGGAATAGGGCGTGCCCGGCGGCATCGGGTAATTCTGCGTGTAACCCAAGCCGGCGCCCTTGCCGGTCTCCTCGGCATAACCCAGGAAATGCGGGAAGGCCTCGGCCGGATCGCCATGCAGCGAGGCGAAATAGACGTCGTCGCGCTCGTAGAAAATGTCCTGCGTGCCGTTGCCGTGGTGGAAATCGACGTCGAGGATCGCGACCTTCTTCGCGCCCTTGTCGAGGAAGCGCTGGGCGGCGACGGCGGCATTGTTGATGAAGCAATAACCGCCGAAACTATCGATGCCGGCATGGTGGCCGGGCGGGCGGCAGAGCGCGAAGGCGGACTTGGCACCGCCGGCGACGATATCGGCTGCCGTCAGCGCCGTCTGCATGGAGGAGAGCGCCGCCTCCCAGGTGCCGGGCGAGATCGCCGTTTCCGAGGCGTTGCAATAGTAGCCGAGCAGGCCGTCGATCTGGGTGGGGATGCGCGGCGAGGTGCGGCGCACGGGGAAGGACGTGGCGATCGCCTCGCCCTTGTAGCCGGCGGCCTGCCACTGCGTCCAGGCGGTCTGGAGGAAGGACAGGTAGCCGGCGTCATGCACCTTGTGCGCGGTTTCGAGGCCGTGCCGCTCCGGGGCGGCGATATCGGTAAAGCCGGCCTCCTTCACCGCAGCCAGAATCCATTCGGCCCGGAACGGTGCCTCGAAGGGCGGCACGAGCTCGCCGCCGTAAAGCTCGCTGCGAGCGTTCCTGAGCTTGTGGTCCTCGGAAAAGATAACGCGCATGAAAAGTCCCCATTGTCATTTGGACGCGACGGTAGTGCATTTTTCCGGCAAGGGAAATCTCTCCCGCGGGGTAGGTTTTCGCCCAAAATGCAAATCCGCCCCAGCCGATGGCCGTGCGGATTGCGGGACGATCCATGCTTCAGGCGAGCAGGGCCTTCCGCTGGCGGCCAAGGCCGATCTGCTTGATCAGCATGATATCGGCAACCGCGACGGCGGCGACGGCGATGAGGCCCATGCCGACGGCCGTCAGGCTGCCATGACCGAGAACGAGCACGGCCACACTGCCAAGCACCCAAAGCGCATCGCCGATGATGGCAAAGCGCACGGCGGCGGGCGACGGTTGCTCCTGCCGGCCGACGGCGAGGTGAAAACCGCCCCAGAAGACGAAGAAGACGGCGAAGGCCAGGAGAATGCCGGGTGTAACGAGCGGACCGACGAGGCCGCTGAGCGGGCCGGAAAAGGCGAAGAGCAGGCTGGCGGTGGCAAGCGAGAAGACGCCGTCGAACAGCATGATGGACTTCAAGAGATTGCGGTTGAGGGTGGCGAACATGATGGGCTCCTTTCGTTTCGATGGGCCGATCCTGCCCCGCGCCCCGTCGCAAACCAATTACGTCAGAGGTAATGGAAATCATGCCCCGCCTCGTGTTGAGTGCATGGGCAATCAGTGGAGGCGAGAATGGAATTCGGCGAACACCTGAAGGAATGGCGCAGCCACCGGCGCATGAGCCAGCTGGAACTGGCAAATGAGGCCGGCATTTCCTCGCGCCACCTCTCCTTCCTCGAAACCGGCCGCTCGCGCCCTTCGGAAGGCATGATCCTGCGGCTCTCCGCCGTGCTCGACATTCCCGCGCGCGATCAGGGCCTGCTGTTTTCCGCCGCCGGTTTTCGCCCGCGCTTCGGCACGGCGCCGGCCAAAAGCCTAGCCGCCGTGCCGCCCGCCGTCGCCGAGGCGATCGGCCTCATCCTCGGCCGGCACGATCCCTATCCGGGCGTCGTCTTCGATCATGAATACAATGTGCTGACGGCCAACCAGGCCTTTCTCGGCCTTGCCGGCATGGCGGGCATCGCCGTCTCGCCCGGCGACAATTTCCTCGATGCCTATCTTGGCCCGACACCGCTGCGCTCCATCGTCGTCAACTGGGCGCAATCGGCCGCCGATCTCGTGCACCGCATCCGAGCGGAGGCCTGGCTGCAGGGGCCGCGCAGCCCGCTCCTCAAGCGCATCGAGCGGCTCGCCGCCGCGGACGACATCAAGGCGGCGCTCGAAACCTTCCCGGAGGGCGACCGCCTGCCGATCCTGCCCATCGAGATGAAGATCGGCACGAAGCGCTTCAACTGGATCACCACGCTGACCTCCTTCGGCTCGGCGCAGGATGCGCTGGTGCAGGGCGTGCTGATCGAGAGCTTCTTCCCCGCCGATGCCGAGACGCGGGCACATTTCGAGGCCGCGTAACGTTCGCAACAGTGCTGGGGATGCCCGCCGCTCCACCCTGTCCTGCCGCGCCAAACGCACTACACTTGGGCCATGAGCTTCTTTTCCGAGACTGATTCGCCGACCAACCTCACCGAATATTCGGTGTCGGACCTGTCCGGCTCCATCAAGCGCACCATCGAGCAGGCGTTCGACCAGGTGCGGGTGCGCGGCGAGATTTCCGGCTATCGCGGCCAGCATTCCTCGGGACATGCCTATTTCTCGCTGAAGGACGACAAGGCGCGCATCGACGCCGTTATCTGGAAGGGCAGCTTTTCGCGCCTGCGCTTCAAGCCGGAAGAGGGCATGGAGGTGATCGCCACCGGCAAGATCACCACCTTCCCCGGCTCGTCGAAATACCAGATCGTCATCGAGGCGCTGGAGCCCGCCGGCGCCGGCGCGCTGATGGCGCTGCTGGAAGAACGCCGCCGCAAGCTTGCCGCCGAAGGCCTGTTCGATACCGAACGCAAGAAGCCGCTGCCCTTCCTGCCGAAGGTCATCGGCGTCATCACGTCGCCCACCGGTGCCGTCATCCGCGACATTCTCCACCGCATCGCCGATCGTTTTCCGGTCCATGTCGTCGTCTGGCCCGTCAAGGTGCAGGGCGAAGGTTCGGGACAGGAAGTCGCGGCTGCCATCGAGGGCTTCAACACGCTCGATCCACTCGGGCCGATCCGCATCCCGGATGTGCTCATCGTGGCGCGCGGCGGCGGCAGTCTGGAAGACCTCTGGAGCTTCAACGACGAGATCGTCGTGCGCGCCGCCGCCGCCTCGAAAATCCCGCTGATCTCGGCCGTCGGCCACGAAACCGACTGGACGCTGATCGACCACGCCGCCGACCGCCGCGCGCCGACACCGACGGGAGCCGCCGAAATGGCCGTGCCCGTGAAGGCCGATCTCGACGCCGAAGTCGCCTCGCTTGCCGCCCGCCTGCGCGGCGCGACGGCCCGGCAGATGGACAATCGCCGCCAGGGCGTTCGTGCGCTTGCCCGCGCGCTGCCCTCGCTCGACCAGCTTTTGGCGCTGCCGCGCCGCCGCTTCGACGAGGCGGCCGCCGGTCTTGGGCGCGGCCTGCACATGAACACCGTCAACAAGCGCCGGGCCTTCGAACGCACGTCTGCGCATCTGCGGCCCGACATGCTGCTGACCCGCATCGCCGAGCGCCGCCAGCGCGTGGCCGATCGCGTGCTGCGCGCCGAGCGCATCGTAGAGCGCCGGCTCGACCAGCTGCGCGCCCGCCTCTCCGCCTTCGACGTGTCGCTGCGCGCCACGCCCGCCCGCATCAAGGCGCAGACCGAGCGTTCGCGCGACAAGCTCAAGGGCCTGGCCTTGCGAGCCGAAAGCGCGCTATCCGGCGATCTCTCGCGCCGTCGCGCCCTCGTCCAGGCACAGGACCGCGTGCTGCAGTCGCTCTCCTATCGCAACGTGCTGAAGCGCGGTTATGCGCTGGTGCGCGACGAGGACGGCGTGCCAGTGAAGGGGGCGACAGCGCTTGGCCCCGGCCGCGCAATCGCCATCGAATTCGCCGATGGCAGCGTCGAGGCCATCACCGGCACGGGCACCCCTTCGGGTGGCGGCACGCCACCCCGCAAGAAGCCGGCCAAGCCGGAAGCGGAGGCGGCCAAACCGGCACCGCGCCAGGGCTCGCTGTTCTGAGGTCGCCATGCGTATCCTGCTCGTGCTCGCCCATCCCCTGGAAGACAGCTTTGCCGCCAGCACGGCCGAAACTGTGCGCCGGAAGCTCATGGAGAACGGCCATACGGTTGATCTTCTCGATCTCTATCGCGAGAATTTCGACCCGCGCCTCAGCGTGTCCGAGCGCAGCCGCTATTTCGAGCCGGACTATGACCCAGCGGAAGCCGAACCCTATATCATCAGGCTGAAAGCGGCCGACGGGCTGGTGCTGGTTTTCCCGCAGTGGTGGTTCAATTTCCCGGCCATCCTGAAGGGCTTCTTCGACCGCGTCTTCGCCCCCGGCGTCGCCTTCGAGAACGATCCGCAGGGCGGGCGCATTAAGCCGCGGCTCGGCAATATCCACCTGTTCTGGGCCTTCACCACGACCGGCTCGCCCTGGTGGGTCGTGAACTTCTATATGGGCAATCCCGTCAAGCGCCTTTTGAAGCGCGGCATCGCCGCCTTCTGCGCCAAGGGGCTGGATTTCAAGCTGGTCTCTCTCCACGACATGGACCGCATCGACGACACAAAGCGCCGCGCGCATCTTCTGCACGTCGAAAAACTCGTCGACCGAATCTAGCTACTCAAATTCGCCGAGAAATTTCCGCAGCAGGCCGTCGAGCGCCGCGCGCTCCTGCGCGTTGAGACCGCCGAGCAGCTTGTGCTGGTTCTCGACATGGTCCGTCACCGCCGCATCGACCAGTGCAAGTCCTTTCGGCGTCAGCGCAATGATCACGCCACGCCGGTCGTCGGGATTGTTCGCGCGTTCGATGAGGCCGGCCTTTTCCAGCTGGTCGAGCCGGTTGGTCATCGTGCCCGAGGACACCATGGTCGTGGCGATGAGGTCGCCCGGCGACAGGCGATAGGGCGGACCGGAGCGGCGCAGCGTCGCCAGCACGTCGAAACTCGCCGAATTCAGCCCATGCGCGGCCAGCGCCTTTTCGATCTCCCGCGCCAGATGGGTGCGCAGCCGCGCAATGCGGCCGAGAAGCCCCATCGGCTCGACATCGAGGTCGGGCCGTTCGCGGTTCCACTGGGCGAGAATTCTGTCGACATGATCCATGGCGCGACTAAAGCCGGCAACTATCTTGACGTCAAGATAAAATCACATATCTTGATATCAAGATTCTTTGAATGGAGATATCCATGTCTCGCACCGCCGATATCCTGCTCACCGCGACCGCCCCGGCCATCTGGGGCAGCACCTATATCGTCACGACCGAGCTTCTGCCATCAGGCTATCCGCTGACGGTCGCCATGCTGCGCGCTTTGCCGGCCGGTCTCATCCTGCTTGCGCTCGTGCGGCAGCTGCCGAAAGGCATCTGGTGGCCGCGCACATTCCTGCTCGGCGCGCTGAACTTCTCGTTCTTCTGGGCGATGCTCTTCGTCTCGGCCTATCGTCTGCCCGGCGGTGTCGCCGCGACCGTCGGTGCCATCCAGCCGCTGATCGTCCTCGGCCTGTCGCGCGCCGTGATGGGAACGGCGGTGCGTCCGCTTGCCGTCGTCGCCGGCCTTGCGGGCATCGGCGGGGTCGCGCTTCTCGTGCGGACACCGGCTGCCCATCTCGATCCGATCGGCATCGCCGCCGGCCTTGCCGGCGCAGTCTCCATGGCTTTCGGCACGGTTCTATCGCGCCACTGGCAGCCACCCGTGCCTCCGCTCACCTTCACCGCCTGGCAATTGACGGCCGGCGGCCTGCTGCTGGTGCCCGTCGCGCTCACCTTCGAACCCGCTCTGCCGGTTCCGTCCGTGCAGAACCTGCTCGGCTTCGTCTATCTCGGCGGCATCGGTGCGGCGCTAACCTATATCGTCTGGTTCCGCGGCCTGTCGCGGCTCGACCCGGCGACCGTCTCGCCGCTCGGCTTCCTCAGCCCGCTCGTCGCCGTCGTGCTCGGCTGGGCGCTGCTGGCGCAGGATCTCAACCTGCTCCAGATCGCCGGCATGGTGGTGGTTCTCGCCAGCGTCTGGCTCAGCCAATGGGCGCAATCGGCCCCGGCGGCAAAGACGGTCAGTCCGCGCGCTGCGCCTTCCGCCGCGCGGCCGTCAGCCCTTTGAAGACGGCATGGGCAAGGTCGGCCTCGACCATGGCGGAGAGGCCGGCGGCGGTGGTGCCGCGATATTCCATGAAGAGTTCGACGATATCGGCAGGCGTTTGCGCAATGCCCGCCATCTGCGTGGCGGCGCCGAGGAAAAGCTGGCGCACCGCGATGTCGGCCGTATCAGGGTCGATGCCGGATTCGATGGCGTGACGGATCATCGCGTCCGCCATCAGTGCCGGAAAGGCCGCACCCGACCCGGTCAGCGCCGTGAAATAGTCCAGCTCGTATTCGCCGCTGATGACATGCTCACGGCCGGACGCGGCAAAGAGCCGCCGGGCGAAGTCCAGCTCCGATCGGCGCACATCCTGTGTTGCGAACCACGGCGTAAACGACAGGCGCTGTTCGGCGCAGGCATTCGGCATCGCGCGAACGATGCGCTGTGCGCCAAACCGGTCGGAAATTTCCTCCACCGTCACCCCCGCCATGACCGAGATTACGAAGCGGCCGCGCAGATCCAGCTGCAGGGCCTCGATATCGGCCGGGCGGATGGAGAGGAGGATGACGTCGGAGGCATCGACGAGGATCGCGTTGTCCGTCGTCATATGCACGCCCGGCCAGGTTTCGAAGCCGGAAATATTGCCGGAGCGCGAGGACAGGACGAGATCGGCGGGTTTAATGATGCGGTCGGCCAGAACCGGCCGGAGGAGAGCCCCGGCCAGCCAACCGCCGCCGCCGATCACGCCGAGATGGGTCATGCGCGCTCGCCGGCCCACTCGCCGCCGCGCATGACCGGAGTGCGGCTGCCGTCATTGCGGATACCATCGATATCCACCTTGTCGGAGCCGATCATCCAGTCGATGTGGATGAGACTTTCATTGCCTCCCTGCGCGCGGATCTGTTCCGGTGAAAGGTTTGCGCCATCGAGGAAGCATTTGGAATAGCACTGGCCGAGCGCGATGTGGCACGAGGCGTTTTCGTCGAACAGCGTGTTGTAGAACAGGATGCCGCTCGCCGAAATCGGCGAGGAATGCGGCACCAGCGCCACTTCGCCCAAGCGGCGCGCGCCCTCGTCGGTATCCAGCACCTTGTTCAGCACCGCCTCGCCCTTCGATGCCTTCGCCTCGACGATGCGGCCGCCTTCGAAGCGCACCTGGATGTCGTCGATCAGCGTGCCCTGATGCGACAGCGGCTTGGTCGAGGAGACATGGCCTTCGACGCGCAGCGCGTGCGGCGTCGTGAACACTTCTTCCGTCGGGATGTTCGGATTGCAGGTGATGCCGTTCTTCGCCGTGGACGCGCCGCCGTGCCATTCGTGGCCGTCGGCGAGGCCAACCGTCAGGTCGGTGCCCGGTCCCTTGAAGTGAAGGGCGGCGAAACGCTCGCCGTTCAGCCAGGCCGAGCGTTTTGCAAGGCCAGCATTGTGCGCGGCCCAGGCTCCGACGGGATCGGCGACATCGACGCGCGAGGCGGCGAAAATCGCATTGGCGAGCTTTTCGACCGCGACGTCCTCCGGATCGTTCGGGAACACCTGTTTGGCCCAGGACGGGTTCGGATAGGAGACGATGTTCCAGTTGATGTCGAAATTGGCGATCTTCTCCAGCGCCGGCTTGTAGGCCATGGAATTGGCCTTGTTGGCGCGGGCGACCTTGGCCGGGTCCTCATTGGCAAGCAGCATCGGATTGTCGCCGGCAATGGCGAGGCGCGCCGCGCCATTGGCATAGGCCTTGGCCATGCCCTCGTAGAGCCAGTCCGAGGCACGGTCGAAGCTTTCGTCCGGTGCATTGTGGTAGCGGGCGAGGGTCGCCTCCTCGTCGGCATAGAAGGTGCTGACGAGGCCGGCGCCGGCCTTGTAGGCGTGTTTGGTGATGAGGCGGACGAGCGGCAGCGCGGCAATCGGCGCCGTCATCACGAGGTCCTGTCCCTTCTGAAGCTGCAGGCCGACGCGCACGGCGACCTCGGCGAGCTTGTCGAGTTTTGCGGGATCAACGGCGGCGGCGGAATTGGCGGGGTATGTCATGACAGGCCTGTCTTTCTGAAATCGATGGATGAAACTTAGTGTGCGGAGCGCCGAATGAGAAGGCGCAATCAGGCGATGACGGATGCGGAAATCGACTTCAGCGCCGTCAGGACATCGCGCGGCGCAAGCCGCACCTGCAAGCCACGCTGGCCGCCGTTCATATAGACGGCCTCATGCGCCAGCGCCGCCTCCTCGATCGCCGTCGGCACCTGCTTCTTCTGCCCGAACGGGCTGATGCCGCCGACGACGAAGCCGGTCACCCGCTCGGCATCGGCGGGTTTCATCATATTGGCCGACTTGCCCTTGAAGGCGCTGGCGAGCTTTTTCATGCTGACCTCGCAATCGGAGGGCACGATGACGCAGACCGGCTTGCCATCCACCTCCGCCATCAGCGTCTTCAGCACGCGCGCCGGATCTTCCCCCAAAGCCTCGGCGGCCTGGATGCCGACGCGGTCGGCGGTCGGATCGTAGTCATAGGTATGGACGGTGAAGGAAACGCCGGCCTTGGCGAGGGCCTGGGTGGCGCGGGTGGTCTTGGACATGAGCGGGCCGTCATCGAAACGAAAATATCGGACCGCATGGGTGCGAAATGCCGGGCGGCTTGTCAACCGCCCGGACAGAGGGTGCTCAGACCCGCTCCAGCGCCACGGCGATGCCTTGCCCGACGCCGATGCACATGGTGGACAGCGAGCGCTTCTTGCCGGAAAGCTGCAATTCCAGCGCCGCAGTCCCGGTGATACGCGCACCGGACATGCCAAGCGGATGGCCAAGCGCAATGGCTCCGCCATTCGGATTGACCTGCTCGGCATCATCGGCAATGTCGAGTTCGCGCAGTGTGGCGAGGCCCTGCGAGGCGAAGGCCTCGTTGAGTTCGATCACGTCGAAATCCGAGGGCTTGAGGCCGAGGCGGGCGCAAAGGCGCTGTGTGGCTGCGACCGGGCCGATGCCCATGATGCGGGGCGGCACACCGGCCATGGCGCCGCCGAGAATGCGGGCGATCGGCGTCAGGCCGTATTTCTTCACCGCCGCTTCGGAGGCGATGATCAACGCGGCCGCGCCGTCATTGACACCAGACGCATTACCCGCCGTCACCGTGCCGCCCTCCTTCTTGAAGGGCGTGCCGAGCTTGGCGAGCGCCTCCATCGTCGTTGCACGCGGATGTTCATCCTTCTCCACCACGACCGCATCGCCCTTGCGCTGCGCAATGGTCACGGGCGTGATTTCCTTCGTCAGACGGCCATTCGCCTGCGCCGCAGCCGCCTTGGCCTGCGAGCGCAGGGCAAAGGCGTCCTGATCCTCGCGCGACACCTTGAACTCTTCGGCGACGTTCTCGCCGGTCTCCGGCATGGAATCGACGCCATACTGCTTCTTCATCACCGGATTGACGAAGCGCCAGCCGATCGTCGTGTCGTGGATTTCAGCGTTCCGCGAAAACGCCGTCTCCGCCTTAGGCATGACGAAGGGCGCGCGGCTCATGCTCTCGACGCCGCCGGCGATCATCAAGTCCGCCTCACCCGCCTTGATGGCGCGCGCCGCGGCGATGACGGCATCCATGCCCGAGCCGCAGAGCCGGTTGATCGTCGTGCCCGAGACCGAAACGGGCAGGCCCGCCAGCAGCGACGCCATGCGCGCGACGTTCCGGTTATCCTCGCCCGCCTGGTTAGCGCAGCCGTAGATCACATCGTCGACCGCTTCCCAGTCGATGCCGGCATTCCTGGCCATCAGCGCCCTCAGCGGGGTGGCGCCGAGATCGTCGGCGCGCACGGACGAGAGCGAGCCGCCGAAACGGCCGATGGGCGTGCGGATATAGTCGCAGATATAGGCGTCAGACATGTTTTTCCTCAGAGTTCCGGCACGACGAGATCGGCGACGGGGCCGTCGAGATGGAGCGTCGCGCCCGTCATAGCCTGCAATTCCTCGACCGTCATGCCTTCAAGCTTTTCGCGCAGCACGAAGCGGCCACCCGACACGTCGATGACGGCGTGGCTGGTATAGATACGGGTAATGCAGCCGACGCCGGTCAGCGGAAAGCTGCAACGCTCCACCAGCTTCGGTTCGCCATTCTTGGTGACATGCTCGGTGATGACGACGACCGACTTTGCCCCATGCACCAGATCCATCGCGCCGCCGACCGCCGGCACGCCCTTGGAGCCGACGCGCCAGTTGGCGAGGTCGCCATTCTCCGCCACCTGGTAGGCGCCGAGGATCGCCACATCGAGATGCCCGCCGCGCACCATGGCGAAGCTGTCGGCGTGGTGGAAGAAGGCAGAACCCGGCTTCAGCGTCACCGCCTTCTTGCCGGCATTGATCAGGTCCCAGTCTTCCTCACCCGGCGGCGGCGCCTCGCCGAAATCCAGAATGCCGTTCTCCGTATGGAAGATCGCCTCGCGCCCTTCGGGCTTATAGCGCGCCACCATCTCGGGAAAGCCGATGCCGAGGTTCACATAGGCGCCGTCGGCAATGTCCTGCGCCGCGCGCCAGGCGATCTGGGCGTTGGAAAGCTTGATGTCTTCGCGTGTATCGACGGTCATGCGTAGGCCACTCCTGCGCGGATCAGCGCTTCTTCCTGGCCGGGATTAGCGACTTCGACGATCTGGTCGACGAAGATACCCGGCGTGACGACCTGTTCGGGATCGATACCCCCCGGCGGCAACAGCCGGGAGACCTGCACGATGGTCTTGCCCGCCGCCATGCACATCAGCGGGCTGAAATTGCGGGCGGCCTTGTTGTAGGTGAGGTTGCCATGCGTATCGCCGACTTCAGCCTTGATCAGCGCGAAATCCGCCTTCAGCCAGCGTTCCTGCACATACATGCGGCCATCGAATTCCGCGACCGGCTTGCCCCCGGCGAGTTCCGTGCCGAAACCCGTCGGCGTGTAGAAGGCGGGGATGCCCGCGCCGCCGGCGCGAATGCGCTCGGCCAGCGTGCCCTGCGGCACCAGTTCCAGCTCGATTTCGCCTGACAGATAGCGTTCCGTGAAGGCGCGCGGATCGGACGAGCGCGGGAAGGAGCAGACCATTTTGCGCACCCGCCCCGCATCGATCATCGCCGCGATGCCGACGCGCCCGTTGCCGGCATTGTTGTTGATGACAGTGAGGTCCCTCGCCCCCGTATCGATCAGCGCGTGGATCAGCTCGATCGGCGCGCCGGAGCCGCCGAACCCGCCGATCATCACCGTCGCACCGTCGCCGATGCCCGATACCGCTTCCGCCAGACTTGAGATGCTCTTGTCCATGCCAATCTCCCGATGTCGGCAAGAGAGGTAAATCCGAACGGGAAAAGCGGCAATGCATTTTGTGCGTTATTTGACTTTTGTTCAATATACGCACAAGATGAACAACCGAAGCGAGACGGATTTGAAGACGGCCTCACCTCCTCTCAACGCCATGTCAGGCCTTGAGCCGAGGATCCGCACGGCACCCACAGAGGGTGGATGCTCGGGTCAGGCCCGAGCATGACGGAGGAGAGGTCGCGATCGGGAAGGAACTGGGAATGCGGGAAACGGACTTCATCGGCGGCTTCGCCAAGGGCCTCCGGGTCATCGAAGCCTTCGGCGAGACAAAGCCGCGCCTCACCATTACCGACATCGCGAGGGAAACCGGCCTCGACCGGGCCACGGCGCGGCGGTGCCTTTTGACACTCGCCGAACTCGGCTACGCCGCCTATGACGGCAAGTTCTTCGAGCTGACGCCGAAGATTCTTCGGCTCGGTCATGCCTATCTCTCGGCGACCCCGCTGCCGCGCCTCGTCCAGCCGTTTCTCGACCAGCTCTCCGAAACGGTCGGCCAGAGCGCGTCCGCCTCGGTGCTCGATGGCGCCGATATCGTCTATGTCGCGCGGGCCGCGCAGAAGCGCGTCATGTCGATCAGCCTGATGGCCGGCTCGCGCCTGCCGGCCTATTGCGCCTCCATGGGCCGCGTGCTGCTCGCAGCCCTCCCCGAGGCGGACGCCCGCGCCATCATCGAGGCTTCCGAGCGCAAGGCCAACACGCCCTTCACCAAGACCGATCCCGACGCGCTGCTGGACGAACTCTCGAAAGTCCGCAAACAGGGTTTCGCCCTGATCGACCAGGAGCTTGAAATCGGCCTGCGCTCCATCGCCGTGCCGTTGGAAAACGCGCGCGGCCGCACCGTCGCAGCCCTCAATATCGGCGCGCCGGCCGCCCATGCCGCCGCGGAAGAAATGATCGAGCGCTATCTGCCGGCGATGCGCGCGGTGCAGGCGGCGCTGCGGCCGCTGCTCGCCTGATCTTGACAGACCGCAGGCGCGGCCCCCACCTTTTGCAGCGCAACAGGAGGCCGCCATGTCCGACGACGAGAGCAAGCTCACCCGCACCAAGCGCCAATGGGCAGACCAGGGAAAATTCCTGACCGGCCGCATCGCCCGGCCGGAAACCGATCGCCTGCCGCCCGGTCAGCATCTCGTGACGAACTGGCCCGTGCTCGATCTCGGCCAGCAGCCCGTCATCCGCCCGGAAAGCTGGCGGCTCGATGTGAAGGGTGGCGCGGAAAACCCAATGTCTTTCGGCTGGACGGACTTTCTCGCCTTGCCGCAGAGCCAGAAACTGTCCGACATCCACTGCGTGACGACCTGGTCGCGCTATGACAACCGCTGGGAAGGTGTTTCGACCCGCGACCTGCTCGACCGCGTGATGCCCCGGCCGGAGGCGAATTTCGTGATGCTGACGAGCTATGACGGCTATACGACCAACCTGCCGCTGGCCGATTTCGCCGCCGAAGACGCCATTCTGGCCACGCACTGGGAGGGCAAGCCGATCTCAGCCGAGCATGGCGGACCGATGCGCCTCGTCGTGCCGCATCTCTATTTCTGGAAGAGCGCCAAGTGGCTGACCCGCATCGATTTCCTGCCCGGCGACCAGGCCGGGTTCTGGGAGCGCAACGGCTATCACATGCGCGGCGATCCCTGGGCGGAAGAACGCTATTCCGACGACTGAGCTGCCAGCCGCGCCCGCTCCGCCAGCCGGAAGGCGCGCGGCGTCGCCCCCGTCGCCCGCAGGAAAGCGCGGGAGAAATAGGCGGCATCCGCAAAACCGAGGGCAAGGCCGATCTCCTGCGCCGGGGTCTCGGTGAAGACCAACGCGCGCTTGGCCTCGTCAATAAGTTTGCGGGCGATATAGGCATGCGCCGTCAGCCCCGTCGCCGCCTTGACGACGCGGTTGAGATGGGTCGGCGAAATGCCGATTTCCCGCGCATAGAACTGTGCCGGCTTCTGGTTGCGGAAATGCTGCTGGATCAGGCCGTTGAGATGCTCCATGCGCCGCGCCGTCTCGCCCGTCGCTTCACCCACCCCTTGCGTGGGGTTGTCCCGGCTCCACAGCCGTGCCGCAAGCGTCAGCACCGAGACCAGATAGGCCTCCATCAGGTCCGTGCGGCCGCCGCGCCGCCCCGCCCATTCGCCGGCCAGCCGCTCCAGCGCCGCCAACACGAAGCCGCCATCCGGATCGCCGGCATCGAGCGGCGTCACGCGGGGCTCGGCCGCAAACCGCCCCACCTCGCCGGAAAGGCGCAGATGCGAGGCGAGCAGGGTGAAGACGTGACCATCGACATCGCGGGAAAAGCGGAACCCGTGATCGACCGCCGGCGGCATCGTGACGATGGCCGGCGGCGTCAGCGCCACTGTTTCGGCGCCGAACCGCGCGTCGCCCGATCCGGCGGAAATGTACAGGATCTGGAAAAAGCTCTCGTGCCGGTGCAGGCCGATCTCATAGCGGAGCAGGCTGCTGCGTGACGGGATCGTCTCGCAATGCAGCCAGAAATCCGGCCCGTTTCCCGCCTTTTCGCCATAGAGATCGTAGGTCGGAACGGTTTTCGCCATGTCACCGCCTCCCGATGGCAATGTTCGTTTTGTACAAGTTGAGGAGTGATCCGTCCATTGCGCAAGTCTGCCCGCTTCCCGAAACTTTGCGAAATGTCAGGGAGAGGACATCATGCGCGTTCAGGTCGTCATCATCGGTTCGGGTCCGTCGGGCCTGCTGCTCGGCCAGCTTCTGGGCAAGGCCGGCATCGACACCGTCCTTCTCGATCGCTCCAGCCGCGCGCATATCCTGTCGCGCGTGCGGGCCGGCGTGCTGGAGGAAGGCACGGTTCGTCTGGCGGACGCCGCCGGCGTCGGCGCACGCCTCAAGGCCGAGGGCCTGCCGCATGACGGCTTCTCGCTCGCCTTCGACGGCCGCGACCACCGCATCGACCTGCACGATCTCACCGAGGGCAAACGCGTCATGGTCTATGGCCAGACCGAACTGACGCGAGACCTGATCGAGACACGCGAGGCCGAAAGCCGGCTAACGATCTACGAGGCGAGCCATGTCACGCCGCACGGTTTCGACGGCGGAACGCCCCATGTCACCTATGAGAAGGACGGCGTGACGCATCGCATCGATTGCGATTTCATCGCCGGCTGCGACGGCTTTCACGGCGCCAGCCGCAAGGCCGTGCCTGACAAGGCCATCCGCACCTTCGAGAAGGTCTATCCCTTCGGCTGGCTCGGCATTCTCGCCGAGGTGCCGCCGGTCGATCACGAGCTGATCTATGCCAATCATCCCCGCGGCTTCGCGCTCTGCTCCATGCGCTCGCTCACCCGCAGCCGCTATTACATCCAGTGCGCTTTGGATGAGAAAATCGAGGCCTGGTCGGACGATCGCTTTTGGGACGAGTTGCGCCGCCGCCTGCCCGCCCACCATGCCGCGGCGATGGTGACGGGGCCGAGTTTTGAAAAATCCATCGCGCCGCTGCGCTCCTTCGTCGCCGAGCCGATGCGGTTCGGCCGGCTGTTCCTCGTCGGCGACGCCGCCCATATCGTGCCGCCGACCGGCGCCAAGGGCCTCAATCTTGCGGCAAGCGATGTGCATTACCTCGCAAGCGGCCTTATCGAGCACTACGCGGATCGCTCGAATGCCGGCCTCGACGCCTATTCGCAAAAGGCGCTCGCCCGCGTCTGGAAGGCCGTACGCTTCTCCTGGTGGATGACGAGCATGCTGCACCGTTTCCCCGGCACCGGCGCCTTCGACCAGAAGATCCAGGAAGCCGAGCTCGACTACCTCACCCATTCCCGCGCCGCCGAGACGGCGCTGGCGGAAAACTATGTCGGCTTGCCCTATTGAGCGGCTACCTGCCGGTAGATTTCCACCGCCGCCCGCACCAGCGCCGCGTTGTCCGCCGCCAGCATTCCGTCCGGCAGCACCCGCCCATCCTCGAGACCGACACGCGTCGACCAGCGCCTGGTGGCCGCAATCCCGGTAAAATGCCAGACCGTCTCGTCCATGCCATGCAGCTGGACCGGCCGGCGCAGGCCGGCCTTGTCGAGAACCGCGTGAATGCCCTCCGCAACCGCCGTCGCCGCGTCAAAATCCTGCTCACCGATCTCGATGAGAATGCGCAAGGGCGGCCGCTCCAGTGTGATGCCGACAAGCCGCTCCGCATCGGCAACCGAGGCGAGCCCCGCCTCGATCCCCACGCCGCGCGCCGAGAGGGCTTGCATGACGGCGGGCGCGGCCGGTTCCGACAGGTTCACCGAGGCGTAGTCCGGCAGCTCCCGCCAGGCGGCGATGGCCGCAAGCGTGCGCGCATCGTTCTTCTCGATCCAGTCTCCGGTGGAAACGCCGACCAGCGTGCCGGGCACGGCCGCGCGCACCAGCCGCAGGGTGTCGTCCATGACCTCGGCCGCAAGGCTCTCGCGCCCATCCGCGCCACGCGTATGCAGATGGATTTCGCCGGCACCGGCGAGGATGCAGGCGAGGCAATCCGCCGCCATCGCCTCTGGCGTCAGCGGCAAGGCCGGATGGAAGGCCGCGTCGCGCGCGCCGTTGATGCAGGCCTGAATGATCATGCAGCACCCTCCTCGTGCGGTTCGGACCACGAGGCTGGCACGGCGCGTCGCGCCATGCAACCGCCGTCAGGCCCGCGGCGCCACCGCGCCCGCCACCTCACGGATCGTCTGCATGAGGATGGCGAGCGGCAGGGAGGGTGCGATCTCCGCCCGCATGGTGAGGCCGACGGCGCCCTTCGTTTCGCTCGTATCGATCGGCAGCGCCGCCAGCACGCCCTCGGCAATATCGCCGGCCACCACCCCTTCGGAGATGATCCAGACTGCGTCGCTGTCGCGCACGAAGGCGCGGCCGAAGGCGTCGGAGACGGTCTCGATCGGGTTCGCCACATAGGCGATCCCGTTGGCGATCAGGAAGCGTTCGACGAAGGGCCGGATGATCGAACCCTCTGTCGGCATCAGCACCGGATAGGCATCGAGCCCGACAAAAACAGCACCCCCTGAAAGCAGGGGATGTCCGGCGCGCACGCAAAAAACCACCTTTTCCGAATAGAGATGCTCGAAGGAAAAGCCGGTCATCTGCTCGGGCGCAGCGAGCCGCCCGACGACCAGATCGAGATCGCCGAGGCGCAATTGCTCCAGCAGCACCGCATTCTCCCCCGTGACGATCTTGATCCGCGCGCCGGTCTCTTCCGCCAGAAAGAGCCGCATCGCCTTGGGCATGATGCGCGTCGAGACGGTGGGCAGCGCACCGATGCGCACCGGCGGTGCTTCGCCCGCGCGCGCCTGCGAGACCGAATCGAGCCCGTGACGCAGCGCCGCGAGCGCCGCCCCGGCATGGCGCAGAAACACCTCGCCCATGCGGGTGATGCGGATGCCGCGCCCGTCGCGCTCGAAGACGGCGACACCCAGAACCTCTTCCAGCTCGCGGATGGTCTTCGTCACCGCCGGCTGGCTGACATGCAGGAGGCCGGCCGCCTTCATCACGCTCTTCTGGCGCGCCACCTCGACAAAGGTCTGGAGATGGCGGACCTTGATACGGCTGTCGATCACGCTTTTCATAACCCATCAGTTATCAGATCGGCTGAAAATATCATTTTACCGAACCGGATTGAAGGATCAATCTGCGGCAACGGGAGGAGACAGACGTGCAATTCGCAACCGTCAACGACGTGATCCTGCATCACCAGCTGATCGGCGGGCCGGCCGGCAAGCCGGTCATCGTCTTCATCAATTCGCTCGGCACCGATTTCCGCATCTGGCGCGACGTCGTGGTGCGCCTTGCCGGCGATTTCCCGATCATCACCTATGACAAGCGCGGCCACGGCCTGTCCGATCTCGGCCAGGTGCCCTATTCGATCGACGACCACGTGCTGGATCTCGCCGGCCTGCTCGACCGGCTGAACGTCCGGGAGGCCATCATCTGCGGCCTCTCCGTCGGCGGCATGATCGCCCAGGGGCTGGAGGCGAAGCGCCCGGATCTCGTGAAAGGCCTCGTTCTCTGCGACACCGCGCACAAGATCGGCACGGCCGAGATGTGGAACGCCCGCATCGAAAGCGTCGAGACGAAGGGCATCGAGAGCCTGGCCGACGGCATTATGGAGCGCTGGTTCACGCCGGCCTTCCGCCGGCCTGAGAACGCCGCCTATCACGGCTACCGCACCATGCTGACGCGCCAGTCCGCCGTCGGCTATGCCGCCACCTGTGCGGCGCTGCGCGATGCCGACCTCACGGAATCGACCAAGCGCATCGCCGTGCCCACCCTCTGCGTCGTCGGCGATCAGGACGGCTCGACGCCGCCGGATGTCGTGCTGTCCATGGCCAAACTCATCCACGGCGCGCGCTACGAGGTCATCAAGGATGCTGGCCACATTCCCTGCGTCGAGCAGCCGGAAATGCTGACCGAGATGATCCGCGCCTTCATCGACACCATTCCCGCCGGAGGAAAGCTGCATGCCTGAACCGCAATCCGAGCGCTACCGGCAGGGCATGGCGACGCGCCGCGCCGTGCTGGGCGATGCCCATGTCGACCGCGCCAGCGCCGCCGCCACGCCCTTCGACCAGCCCTTCCAGGAGCTGATCACCGAAAGCGCCTGGGGCACCGTCTGGTCGCGCGCCGGCTGGACGAAGCGCGAGCGCTCCATGGTGACGATCGCGCTGCTCGCGGCACTCGGCCATGACGAGGAGGTGGCGATGCATGTGCGCGCCACCGCCAATACCGGCGCGACACGCGCGGACATTGCCGAGGCGCTGCTGCATGTCGCCATCTATGCCGGCGTGCCCGCCGCCAACCGGGCGATCCGCGTGGCCAAACAGGTCTTTGCGGATATGGATGCGGAACAGGCGGCCTGAGGCGACGATGAACGATCTTCCCAACCGAAAACCCGAAACCGGCGCCTTCTTCGCGCGCGATCGCCTGTGGCACCCGCCCGGCCTCACCCCCGGCTACAAGACCTCCGTGCTGCGCTCGCCGCAGAAGGCGCTGCTGTCGCTCGACGGCACGATCTCGGAAATCACCGGCCCTGTCTTCGGCCACTCCATTCTGGGTGAGCTCGACAACGACCTGATCCATAATTTTGCAAAGCCGGGCGAAAGCGCCATCGGCGAGCGCATCATCGTGCATGGCCGCGTGCTGGACGAGCGGGCACGCCCGGTCCCAGGCGCGCTCCTCGAATTCTGGCAGGCCAATGCCGGCGGGCGCTATCGCCACAAGAAGGAAAGTTACCTCGCGCCGCTCGATCCGAATTTCGGCGGCTGCGGCCGCACCATCACCGATGCGGACGGCTGTTATGCCTTCCGCACCATCAAGCCCGGCCCCTATCCCTGGCCGAACGGCGTCAACGACTGGCGCCCGGCGCATATCCACTTCTCCGTCTTCGGCCACGGCTTTGCCCAGCGGCTGATCACGCAGATGTATTTCGAGGGTGACCCGATGATCTGGAAGTGTCCCATCGTACAGACGATCCCGGACAAGGCGGCCGTCGAGCAACTGGTCGCCGCGCTCGACTGGGGCAACACGATCCCGATGGATGCGCGCGCCTACAAGTTCGACATCGTGCTGCGCGGCCGCCGCTCGACGCTGTTCGAAAACCGCATGGAGGGCAATTGATGGTCCAGTCCCTCGGTTATCTCAAGGAAAGCGCCTCGCAGACCGCCGGCCCCTATGTCCATATCGGCCTGACGCCCAACCATGCCGGCATCGGCGGCGTTTACGACACCGACCTCGGCGCCGTCATGGTCAACGACAGGACGCTCGGCCGGCGCATCACCATCACCGGCCGCGTGCTCGACGGCACCGGCACGCCGCTGAAGGACGCGCTCCTCGAAATCTGGCAGGCCGACGCCGCCGGCCTCTACAACAGCCCGTCCGAACTGCGCGGCAGCGCCGACCCCAACTTCACCGGCTGGGGCCGATGCGCCACCGACGGCACGACCGGCGAATACCGTTTCGACACCATCAAACCCGGCCGCGTCCCCTTCCGCGACGGCCGCCCGATGGCCCCACACATCTCCGTCTGGATCGTCGCCCGCGGCATCAATCTCGGCCTCAACACAAGGATGTATTTCGCCGACGAGGAGGCCGCCAACGCTGAAGACCCGGTGCTCGCCCGCATCGAACACCGCGTGCGCGTGCCGACGTTGATCGCCGCGGGTGAAGGCGATCACTATCGCTTCGACATTCATCTGCAGGGTGAGAAGGAGACCGTGTTTTTCGATATTTAAAGCCACTCATGGTGGCCGCTCTGCCTATAGGGGCATTATCGGATCAAAGCCGGAGGTCACAAAAGGAGTTGCCGCACATGACGCTCACTTCCTATCGCTCGCTGTTCTGGTGGACAAATGCACAGCCGTGTTCGAGGATGGAGTATGACTTCTCCGAGACTCCTCCCGTGTCCCTGCTGCAGTGCGTTGACCATATGTGAACCAGCAGGTTTTGAGATCTGCGAACGCTGCGGATGGGAAGATGATGGTCAAAGTGACGCCGACGCTCACGTTGTGAGGGGAGGCCCCAACGGTCCTTTGTCTCTCGCCGCAGCGCGCCTCAACTACCTGCGGACGGGTCACTGCGGATACTGACATGTCAGCGCGATTCGGGGCGAGGCATCACTCAAGATAACTGAGCTGATAGTAAACTTCAGCCGGCGTTCTGCTCGACTAACTAATTGCTGGCGGCGCTTTCGGTCGGGGGTATCGCGGTACGGAAATCAACAATACCTGCTCCACACCGCTCTATATCCGGGCGTCCTTCATTCCCTTGGTCGTGTCAGGACTTGAACCCCACGCCCCATCCAGCCCACGCCCACGCTATCCGCCGAAAAGAGGCACCCCATGACCGTTTCGCCCTTCGACCACCCCTACCTCTCCGGCCTCGTCGGCGACGAAGAGGTGGCATCGTTCTTTTCCGCCGCGGCGGAGCTGGAGGCCATGCTGGCCTTCGAGGTGGCGCTGGCGAAGGCGGAGGCCTTGGCGGGGGTCATTCCGGCCGATGCGGCCCACGCCATCGCGCGCGCGGCGCATCGTTTTTCGCCCGATGTCACGAGCCTGCGTGCCGCGACGGCGCGTGATGGCGTCGTCGTGCCGGATCTCGTTCGGCAGCTGCACGCCGCCGTTAACGAGCCGCATGCAAGACACCTGCATTTCGGCGCGACCAGCCAGGATGTCATCGACAGCAGCCTGATGCTGCGCCTGTCGCGCGTCCTGCCCCTTTTGGAGGACCGGCTGGACGGGCTGATCGGCGGACTGGCCGCCCTCGCGGCGACGTTTGGTACACACAGCCTGATGGGCCGCACGCGTATGCAGCAGGCCATTCCCATCACCGTGGCCGACCGCCTCGACAGCTGGCGCCAGCCGCTGGAGCGCATTGCCGAACGACTGCAAATCTTTGCGCTGGAAGGGCTTGCCGTGCAGTTCGGCGGCGCGGCGGGCACGCTGGAAAAGCTTGGCGACAAAGCTGCCGCCGTGCGCGCCACGCTGGCCGATGAACTCGGCCTCGTCGACGCGCCGCAATGGCACAGCCAGCGCGACCGCGTCACTGAACTTGCCGGCCTGCTCGCCGCCATCACCGGCAGCCTCGGCAAGATCGGGCAGGACATCGCGCTGATGGCGGATCGCGGCGGGGAGATCATGCTTGCCGGGGGCGGCGGCTCTTCCGCCATGCCGCACAAGCAGAACCCGGTCGCCGCCGAAGCGCTGGTGACGCTCGCCCGTTTCAACGCCGCCCAGCTTGGCGGCATCGCTCAGGCGGCGGTGCATGAACAGGAGCGCTCGGGTGCCGCCTGGACGCTCGAATGGCTGATCCTGCCGCAGATGGTGGTCGCCTGTGGGGCGGCACTGAGGCTCGGCGGCGAACTTTTTGCCGCCATCCGCCAGATCGGGACGGAATAAACGCTGCCCTGTTCCATGCGGAACAGCGCGCGGCGGAGGATCGTGGGAAAGTCTGCTCACACCGGATGAGAGAGGCTCATCCTACAGAGATCAGGAGATCCCCATGCGCAAGATCATTGTTTCCGCCACCATCGCCCTTATCGCCGCCGTTTCCTTCGCCGCTCCCTCGCAGGCCGGCTACTACGGCTACGGCCACAAGCCGCACTGCTTCATCAAGAAGATCAAGTCCTACGACTACTATGGCAACCTGGTGATCAAGAAGATCAAGGTCTGCAAGTAATCCAGCCTTCCACTGACCTCCCCGAAAACCCGGATGTCCCCTGCATCCGGGTTTTTGTCATGCGCCGATGCGCTTGTAGAAAAAGGTCGTCGCGCAATAGCGGCCGTCCGGATAGAGCGCATAGTCGGGAATGACGCCCGCCCGCTGCCAGCCGAGCCGTTCATAGACGGTTTCCGCCGGGCTGCCGGTCGCGGTATCCAGCACCAGCACGGTCTTGCCGCGCCTTGCGGCTTCGGCTTCCGCCGCCGTCATCAGGGCGCGCGCCACGCCCCGGCCGCGTTCGCTTTCCATGACGAGCAGCTTCTTCACATCCGCCCGGTGCGGCTGGTTCGGCATCTGGCTGATGCCGATCTGCACCGTGCCGACGATGCGGCCCTCCCGCTCGGCGGCAAAGAGCAGCGTCGCCTGCGCGCCGACGGCCGCCGCCACGCCTTGCCAGAACGGCACGGCATCGGCAGGCCCATAGGGCGCCATGAAGCCCACGGAGGCGCCGCCCGCCACGCAATCGGCCAGCACCTCGGACAATTCGCCGATGCGGGCCTGCGCTTCGGCTTGGTCGAGCAGTCTGATATCGCTCATTTTTCCCTCAGGCTCTGCCGCGGTCCAGCACCACGGCATAATGCGCCGGCGCGTCGCCGGGGTTTTCGAAGACATGGCCCTCGGTGATGCTCATATAGAGGCAGTCGCCGGGGTTAAGATCATGCACGGTTCCGGCAATCGTCATGCGCAGGCGCCCGGAAAACAGCCAGACATGCTGCGTCATGCCGGCCTTGGCCGTCTCCGGCGGATAGGCGATGCGCGCACCGGGGGGGAACTCGACATCGATCACCTCGACGCGCGCGGCCGTGTTGGCGGCCGAGACGGCGCGGCGCTGGTAGCCGGTTTCCGGATCGCGCCAGACGGTCTGCGTCTCCCGCCGCGACAGCGGATCGCCCGCCTCCCCCGAAAAGGCGAAGAAGGCCGACAGCGTCAGGTCGAGTGCGGCGCAGAGCCGCGAGAGCAGCTGCGCCGTTGGGCTCGCCTCGCCGCGCTCGATGCGCGAGATCATCGCCCGGCTGACACCAGAGGCACCGGCCAGGTCGTCCAGCGTCTGATTGCGGGCCATGCGCAGCTGCCGCAGCCGCTCGCCGATGGCGCTTTCCAGGGGATCGCTTTCATTTTCCATTATCATGGAATAATTCTCCCGGATAATGGAGTCAACCGGCATGACCTCATCCCAAAATAATTCTCGTCCATGGCGCTCCGGCGACAATGCGACATCGGCCTGACCAGATATGGTGGCCGCACGAGAATCGGAGGGAGCGGCACATGGCGGGGGAAACACAGCGGGCGTCGTCGCTCTTTTCCATCACCGCCATCGTCGTCTCGATGACCTTCGTCGCCATCGGCAACGGCATCATGCTCGCCTATGTGCCCTATGTGCTGTCGCGCGCCGACGCGCCGTCCTGGACGCCCGGTGCCGCCGTCACGGCCATCGCCTTCGGCGGCCTGCTCGGCTGCATCCTTGCCGGCCCAGTCATTCGCCGCGTCGGCCATGCACGGGCGTTTTCCTGCTCAATGGCGCTCGTCCTCATCGCCGCCTTCCTCGTGGCGCTCGGCGTCAATCCGCTGCTGTGGGTTTTGGCACGCGGCATCTACGGCACGGCGGGCAACGCCAATTTCATCATCGCCCAGAGCTGGCTGAACCACGCCGCCGACAACCGCTGGCGCGGCAAGGCCATGTCGTTCTTCTACATGGCCTATGTGCTGGGGCTCGGCGTCGGCGCCTGGCTCTTCGGCCAGATGCCGGCCGATGGCAATCTCGCGCCGCTCGTCACCATCTTCGTCACGACGCTCGCCATCCTGCCGATCGGCCTCACCCGACTGCCGACGCCGCCGGCACCCGCCAGCGTCAGCGTGGATTTCGCCATGGCCTGGCGCAATTCGCCCGTCGCACTCATCGGCGTGCTCGCTGCCGGCGGCCTTTCCATGGTCGTGCAGGGTTTTACGCCGATCTACGCCGCCACCAACAATGTCGGGCAGAAGGACGTGGCGCTCCTGATGTTCGTCATGCAGTTCGGCCTGCTCTTCGTGCAATATCCGCTCGGGACGCTGTCCGACCGCATCGACCGGCGCGTCGTGCTGATCTTCACCTGCCTGCTCATCACGGGAGCCGCCATCGCCGCGCTCTTCGTCTCCTTCCAGGCGCTGGTCATCCTCATGCTGGTCTTCGCGCTCTGGGCGGGAGCGACCGAAAGCGTGTATTCCATCGCCAACGCCCATGCCAACGACCGCACGGATCCCGAGGATTTCGTGCCGCTCGCCTCGACGCTGCTCGTCGCCTGGTCGGCGGCGGCAACGCTCGTGCCGCTCGCTGTCACGGCGCTGACGCCGACCTTCGGCCCCAAAACCTTCATCTATGCCGCCATGGCCGTCGCGGTCGCCTACGCCGCCTTCGTCGCACACCGCCTGCGCCGCCGCGAGACGGTGCCGGTGGAGGCACGCGAGACCTTCGAGATCAGAAGCGCCCAGGTGCCGAATGCCGGCGCGCTGGTCGAAGGCCAGAACGCCCCGGAATAGCGACGCTTCCCGTCCCGAAACCCTTCATTTACCGCTTTGCGGGAATCCAGTGCGCTGCTATATGGCGCGCATGAGCACCAACACTTCGACGCCCCTCGACCATATCCGCAACTTCTCCATCGTGGCCCATATCGACCACGGCAAGTCGACGCTCGCCGACCGTCTGATCCAGACGACCGGCGGCCTTGCCGAACGCGAGATGTCGGAACAGGTCCTCGATTCGATGGATATCGAGCGCGAGCGCGGCATCACCATCAAGGCCCAGACCGTGCGCCTGCACTACAAGGCCAACGACGGCGAGACCTATGTGTTGAACCTCATCGACACGCCCGGCCACGTCGACTTCGCCTATGAAGTCTCGCGTTCGCTGTCGGCCTGCGAGGGCTCGCTTCTGGTCGTCGACGCCTCCCAGGGCGTGGAAGCCCAGACGCTCGCCAATGTCTACCAGGCGATCGACAACAACCACGAGCTCGTCACCGTGCTCAACAAGATCGACCTGCCGGCAGCCGAGCCCGACCGCATCAAGGAACAGATCGAGGAAGTCATCGGCATCGATGCCTCCGACGCTGTGCTGATCTCGGCCAAGACCGGCCTCGGCATTCCCGACGTGCTGGAAGCCATCGTCAAGCGCCTGCCCGCGCCGAAGAGCGAAGGCGGCGAGAAGGCCCCCCTGAAGGCGCTGCTGGTCGACTCGTGGTACGACACCTATCTCGGCGTCATGGTTCTCGTGCGCGTCATCGAAGGCCGCATCAGCAAGGGCCAGACCATCCGCATGATGGGCACGGACGCCAAATACACCATCGAGCGCGTCGGTGTGCTGACGCCGAAGATGGTCGCGATGGACTCACTCGGCCCCGGCGAGATCGGCTTCATCACCGCCTCGATCAAGGAAGTGGCCGATACCCGCGTCGGCGACACGATCACCGAGGACAAGCGCCCGACCGCCAAGGCCCTGCCGGGCTTCAAGCCGGCCCAGCCGGTGGTGTTCTGCGGCCTCTTCCCGGTCGATGCCGCCGATTTCGAGGACCTGCGCTCGGCGATGGGCAAGCTGCGCCTCAACGACGCCTCGTTCTCCTTCGAAATGGAATCGTCGGCGGCGCTCGGCTTCGGCTTCCGCTGCGGCTTCCTCGGCCTGCTGCATCTCGAAATCATCCAGGAGCGTCTGGAGCGCGAGTTCGATCTCGACCTGATCGCGACGGCCCCCTCGGTCGTCTATCAGCTCTACATGACTGACGGCACGATGCGCGAGCTGCACAACCCGGCCGACATGCCCGACGTCGTGAAAATCTCCGAGATCCACGAGCCGTGGATCCGCGCGACGATCCTGACGCCCGACGATTATCTCGGCGGCATCCTCAAGCTCTGCCAGGACCGCCGCGGCATCCAGATCGAGCTGACCTATGTCGGCACGCGCGCCATGCTGACCTATGACCTGCCGCTCAACGAAGTCGTCTTCGATTTCTACGACCGCCTGAAGTCGATCTCCAAGGGTTATGCCTCCTTCGACTACCAGATCACCGACCACAAGGAAGGCCATCTGGTGAAGATGTCGATCCTGGTGAACGGCGAGCCGGTCGATGCGCTTTCCATGATGGTGCACCGCATGGCCGCCGAAAAGCGCGGCCGCGACATGTGCGAGAAGCTCAAGGAGCTGATCCCGAAGCACATGTTCAAGATCCCGATCCAGGCCGCCATCGGCGGCAACGTGATCGCCCGCGAGACCATCTCGGCGCTGCGCAAGGACGTGACGGCCAAGTGCTACGGCGGCGACGCCACCCGCAAGCGCAAGCTGCTCGACAAGCAGAAGGCCGGCAAGAAGCGCATGCGCCAGTTCGGCAAGGTGGAGATCCCGCAGGAAGCCTTCATCGCCGCACTCAAGATGGGCGACGAATAAGACGGAAAAGGGAGGCTCAGCCTCCCTTTTTTCTTGCCGCGGATATCCTCACGACGGCGGCAGCACCTTGCCGACATCGCCGTTCAACAGGCGCTCGAACGGCCGGGGCGGCAGCTTTCCGGGGTTGGCGTAGGGATTGGAGAAGGCGAAGATGAAGAACAGGATGACGCCGGAATAGGCGCCGAAGAACGAGAGCAGGACGAGGTGCGTCTTGGTCGGCCGATAGACGTAGAAGGCCGCCGAAATGATGATGAGGCCGATGATCGCCGGTCCCCAGAACAGGCCGGAGAAGCGGCCGGCCGACGACGCCTCGCGCAGCTGCCGGTAGCGGGCGATGGTCGCGGTCTTTTCGCGCATATGGCCGCTCAGGTAGCGTTCGCGTTCCGTGGCCGGCACCAGGTCCAGCACGCGGGCATAAACGGCGTTCCACTCCTCCCAGGCCCGCGGCGAAAGCCCGTCGCGATGCGCCAGCCGTTCCCATTCCTCGTCGACGACGATAGCGACGTAGCGCGCGAGCCCCTGCTGTACCGGCAGCGTGATCGCGCCGCCATAGCGGCCCGCATCGTTGAAGACATCCGAGATCGCGATCGCTTCATCGACCAGCGTGGCGCGCACGCCCTTGTAGTCGTCGAGTTCCTGCGCATAGACGAGGCCGAGAATGAGGCTGTGCAGCGTGGCGACGCGCACGGCGACGTTTCCCGCCACTTCCAGCGTCCTGTCGCCCTCCTGTCCCGGATGCAGCAGCCGGCGCGCGACGAAATAGGAGGCGAGCACCACCCCAATGGTCGCCAGCACGACGCCGAAGCCGGACAGAAGGGAGGAGAGGATGTCGGTGAGATCTTCCATGTGCACACCATTCGTCACGCCCCGCCAAGAATCAAGCAGGAGGCGTGCGCGATCCTCGCTCTCCGCAGCACAATTTTCCCCGCCCTCTCAACCTGTGCCTACAATCCCAACCATCTCGTCACGGATACACTGCCAGGCGTGGCAGCGAGGCGGGATCGGCGCTTTCGGTGCGGGAAGGACGTAGGCCTTCATCGAAAGGGTCCGCGGAAAATGGTCTCCCTCCGGCGATCCGGGGGAAGCGGCGGGGCGGCGGACTGTTCCCTTCGTTTCTCCTGATAAATTCGGCGGGCGTGCCTGTGTGGCACACAAAGGGATCGGGTTTGGCGCCGGATGACGTCCGAGGGGTTTCCCTGGTTTGTCCGGCGCGATGGAAGACGGTGCCGACCGGCGGCCATGGCTGCGGCACCGTAAGTCTGAGGGCGTGCATGGCGCTTTCCCACGGAAAGGCACGCCACCGTTCCCATAGACCCATCCTCCCAGAGAGACCGGAGTCGCAGGCAAAAACCGCCGAACGGGGCGCCGGAAGGTGTCATTTTACCTATTTCAGATGCGGCACCACCGGCGCTCCGTCCGAAATGCTCTTTGAACCCACGGGCGGAAAATCCGCCGCGTGGACCGTGGCTTGTGGAGACGCCTCAGGCGTTCTCGTAGATTCGCTGCCCTTCGAGAAGAGCCGTGTCGAGCCGGCCGCCTGCGGGAAAGAGCGACAGCGTTTCCGGCTTGTCGACACCGTCCACCAGCCGGTGACATGTCTGCACCTCCCCAAGCACGGTCGTGACGGGGATGACGCCGGCCCAGATCGGCAGGGCGAAATCTTCCTCGTCGTCGCCGACGCCCTTGGCGCGGACCTTTGCGGCGGCATCGTCGATGACCATGGCGATGATCGTCGTCGCCTTGGCCTCCTGCGGCGTGATGGGGCGCAAGAGCGCGCTGCGTTCGGGATAGAAGCGGTCGACGACGTCGCGCATCGCCGTAATCTTCTCCGCCTCGTCCTCGACGAGCCGCGCCGTGCCGAAGCACATGGCGGAGCGGTAGTTGGCCGAATGGTTGAAGCCGGAGCGGGCGAGCACGAGACCATCGAGATGGGCGACGGTGAGGCAGGCGGGCGTGCCAGCCTTGAGGTGGCGCAGCATGCGGCTGGCCGACGAGCCGTGCCAGTAGAGCGTGTCGCCCCTGCGCCAGAACAGCGTCGGCGTGGCATAGGGCTGGCCGTCGATGACATAGGCGACATGACAGAGCATGGCCGCATCGAGGATGGCATGGACCGCTTCGCGGTCATAACTGCCGCGCTCGTGCATGCGCTTGACGCGGTTGCGCGGGGTGACGGGGTAGGATGCGGTTTCGGTCTCGGCGGTCATGCGGCTCTTGCCTTTCAAACACTGTGCCGCCATGGTGCGCCATGCCATTGGATCGAAAAAGCACCAATTCAGAGGAAAAAATCAGGACCAATCTTCCGGATTGGTCCTCGCTCATTCCCGTCCTGCCGACGGCGGGAAAACGCACGCCGGCGCTCTACCGCGAACTGCGCCGGCTGATCGAGGCGGGCGGCATCCCGCCCGGCGCCAAGCTGCCGCCGTCACGCGACCTTGCCGGCCGGCTGAAGACATCGCGCGGCAGCGTGGTCGCCGCCTTCGAAATGCTGATCGCCGAGGGTTATGCCGAGGCCCGCACCGGCGCCGGCACCTTCGTCGCCGGCCGCGTGCCGACGGTGAAACCCACGATCCCCGCACCATCGGAGAGCGTCGCACCCAAAATGCCACTGCCGGGCACGCTCGGCGTGGCGATGGCCGATGCCCGCACGCTCGGCCTGTTCCGCACGCTGCTTGCGCGCCACCTCGCCCGTCCTGGCCCGGAGCATTTTTACTATGGCGATCCGCGCGGCGGCGATGCGCTGCGCCAGGCCATCGCCGCCTATCTGCGGCAGGCGCGCGGCGTGCGCTGCGAGGCGCGCTCGATCGTCATTACCACCGGCACGCAGCAGGGCATCGACCTCGTCATCCGCAGCGCGCTTGCCGTCGGCGACCGGGTTATGATCGAGGATCCCTGTTATCCGAGCGCCCGAGCCGCTCTTGCCGGCGCCGGTCTTGCTCTCACCGGCCTGCCGGTCGATGCGGAGGGTGCGGATATCGGGCAGGCCGTGCCGGGCGCCAAGGCGGTCTATGTCACGCCCTCGCACCAGTTCCCGCTCGGCGTCGCCATGAGTATGCGCCGCCGGCTTGCGCTGATCGACTGGGCGCGGGAGACCGGCGGCTGGATCCTTGAGGACGATTATGACAGCGAATTCCGCTACGCCGGCCCGCCACTTGCCGCCATGCAGGGCATGGATGACAGCGGCCGCGTGATCTATCTCGGCACCTTCTCCAAGGTGCTGTTTCCCGGCCTGCGGCTCGGCTATGCCGTGCTCCCCGAGGCGCTGCTCGATGAGGTCATCGCGCTGCGCATCCGCACCGACCGCAGCCCGCCGACACTGGCCGAGGCCGCGCTGACCGACCTCATCCGCGAGGGTCATTTTTCAGCGCATCTGAGGCGGGCAAGGCGGCAGGCGCAGGCGGCACGGGATGCCCTGGTCGCAGGGCTTTCTACGGCGCAGAACCTCACCGTCGATGTGCCGGACCAGGGTCTGCACCTCGTCGCAGCGCTACCCCCATCGCTTGCCGATACGCAGGCCGTCGAGATCGCCCGTCAGGCCGGGCTGGGTGTGCGCGCCCTCTCGGCCATGGCCGTCACCCATGCGCAGCGGCAGGGTCTGGTGATCGGCTTCTCAGGCTTTGCACCCGAAGTGCTGGAGGCGGCCGCAAGGCGATTCGCGGCCGCGATCGCCGGTCGCTAGGCGACGCGGCGGGCTTCCGCCGCACCGATCGTCGCCACCCAGGCACGGGCCAGCGCAAGGCCGGTGGCGTCGGCGGCCGGGCCGTGTTCGGCGGCAAGGGCGTCGCGGTGTGCATACCATTCGGGCGCAGTGGTCCGGATCAGGTCCGGGAAGGTCTCGACCCAGGCCTCGACGACCGGGCGGCTCGCCTCGAAATGGAACTGCGTGCCGTAGATGGCACGGCCGAGGCGGAAGGCCTGGTTTTCTGCGGCGGCATTGCCGGCAAGGCGCACCGCACCCTCGGGCAACGTGAAGGAATCGCTGTGCCATTCGAAGATCGGGAAGCTGCCGGCGGCAGCGGACAGCACGGGATCGCCGGCACCGTCCTTGGTGAGCGCCACCTGGCACCAGCCGAATTCCGGATGGGTGCCGATCAGGTTCTCCGCGCCATAGGCTCGCGCCAGAAGCTGGCTGCCGAGGCAGACGCCGAGCACGGATTTGTCGGCATCGCCGAAGCGGCGCATCAAGGCGGCGAGATCCGGCAGATAGGCGTGGTTTTCGTCGTCGCGGGCATTCTGCGGCCCGCCCATGACCACGATGGCGTCATGGCCGGTCTCGTCGGCGGGGATGGCGTCGCCGGCATGGGGGCGGCAGATATCGAGTTCGGCGCCGACTTCCTCAAGCGCAATGCCGATCTGCCCGAGCAGCGTTACCCTGTCGTTTTCCACCACCAGAACCCGCATGCGATACTCCCTTTCGATATCGCGCGACACAACCATGCCCTTTTGCTTCGTTCAAGGGCTCAAACAGAAAGAACCCGGCTCTTTCGAGCCGGGTCAGGCGGGGAGGATCGACGAAAGGAAGAAATCAGCGGCAGACCTTGATGCGCTTGATGACGACGTTGCCGTAGTAGTCGTAGGACTTGATCTTCTTGATGAAGCAGTACGGCTGGTAATCGTAGCTGTAGTAACCGGCCTGCGAGGGGGCCGCGAAGGAGACGGCGGCGACGAGGGCAACGGTGGCGGAAACGATGAACTTGCGCATGGGGTCTCTCCTGATCGGTTAAGGATGAGTCTCTCTCATCCGGTGATCTGAAAGTCTCATATCGCCCGCCCCGCCGCTGTTCCGGATGGAACAGGGTCAGGGATAAATGACACCCTTGCGCAGGATCACATTCGCATAGAGCCGCGGCTCGCTGGTCTGCACCAGCGTATGGGCGGCGCGCACGCGGTTGTAGAAATCGGCGCCGACGAGCGGCACGACCTGGCGGTCCGGCTCGTGGTGGGCACAGCAGGCGATGATCTCGTGGTGGACGGGCTCCAGCGTGTCGCGCTCCTGGCGGAAGGTCGAGCGGAAGATCGCCTCCTCGACGAAATCGTCAATTGGCATGACGGACAGCACGGCATTGACGGCGGGGATGAGCGCCACACCGTCGAGGCGGACGAGGCGGCGGGCATGTTCGACACCGGGGTAATTGCCGTCGACGATGGCGATCTCGTCGCCGTGGCCCATGGCGCGCAGCGTCGAGAGCAGCTCGGGGCTCAGGATGGGGTCGATACCTTTCAACATTCAGGCAAGCTCCTTGAAGAGGACGTTATGATCAGGAAGATAGCGGGAGAACAGCGGCAGGCTGGCGCCGCCGACCGAGCGCGCCCGGCTGCCGACCGCGCCTTCGACGATCTCCGGCATGGTGACACCCTGCAGGTCGAGCCGGGCGACAGCGGCCCGCGTGGCGGCGACGACACGCTCGCGCACCCAGGCCGGAAAGCCGCCATCGATGATGACCGCCGAGAAGTCGATGACCGACGCCGAGGCGACAACCGCCTGCGCGAGTGCGGCCGCCATGTCGTCGATCCAGATCTGCAGCGGTGCGCCGAAATCAACCCAGTCGTCGGGCGAATACCAGACGGGTTTCGGATCGATGCCGTGTTCGCGCAGCAGGTTTTCCAGCCGGTAGATCGAGGCGATTTTCAGCAGCTGCACCGTCTCGCCGTTGCGGCCCTGCACGGGCAGCGGGCCGATGGCGCCGGCGGTGCCCGTCCGACCGGTGAAGAGCGCCGAATTCAGCACCACGCCGCCGCCGATGAAGGAGCCGATGAAGAGGTAGAGGAAATCGGGATATTGCGGGCCGAGGCCGAAGACCAGCTCGGCCGCGCAGGCGCTGGTCGCGTCGTTCTGCAAGGTCACGGGATAGGACACGCGGCGTGCGATCTCGGCCTCGAGGTTGACGCCGCGCCACTGGTCCATATCGGCCTGCGGGGCGCCCACCTCGCTTGCCCAGCTCCACAGCTCGAAGGGGGCGGCGACGCCGAAGCCGGCGATGCGGGCGCGCTCCTCCGGCGTGATCGAGGCTTCGAGCTCCGCCAGCCCCTTCTCGACGAAGGCCAGCAGCGAGCCGGGCATCGGATAGGGAAAGGTCAGCCGCACCTGCCGGCGGATGCCGCCAACGAAATCCATCAAGACGATATCGGCGCTGCGGCGGCCGATCTTGAGACCCAGCGAATAGACCGCATCCGGATTGAGCCGCATCGGCACGGAGGGCTGGCCGACCTTGCCGCGCATCGGCTCGCCGCGCATCAGCAGGCCCTCGGCCTCCAGCGCGCGCATGATGACGGTGACGGTCTGGGCCGAAAGGCCGCTGCGACGAGCGATATCGGCCTTGGACAGGCTGCCGTGCCGGCGCACCAGCGACATGACCAGGCGCTCGTTATAGGCGCGCACGCGCACCTGGTTGGCGCCACCGCTGGGATCGAGGATTTCGGCCGGCGCGGCAGGCGCCGTCGCGGCATGTTTGCTCATCGTCTCCTCCCGTCCCGGTCGCGGCGCAACGCGCCTCTTGCGGTCCTCTTATCGGCTGTCTTTCCGCTCTTCCATCGGAAATGTGACATCCGGGGTCTTCGCCCAATCTTGACCGGAGCATGCCACATCGGGTTAATAATTCAATTCGATTTATTTATTGACAGGCATTTCTTTTGGTGTTTTTCTCAAGCCCGGAAGCATGGTCGGCTGGCGGAGGAGCCGCACGGCCACCTGCGACCGGATGGCTCCCAGAGAGGAGCGCATCCCGTTTTGTCCTTGGGAGGATACCTATGAAGAAATCGATCATTTCCGCCGCTCTTGGCGCCCTTGCGCTCGGCGTGGCCTTCTCTTCGCCGGCCGCCGCCGCCGATGTCAGCGCCTGCCTGATCACCAAGACCGACACCAACCCCTTCTTCGTCAAGATGAAGGAAGGCGCCGAAGCCAAGGCGAAGGAACTCGGCGTGACGCTGAAGGCCTATGCCGGCAAGGTCGACGGCGATTCCGAAAGCCAGGTGGCAGCCATCGAGACCTGCATTGCCGACGGCGCGAAGGGCATCCTGATTGCCGCGTCCGACACCAAGGGCATCGTTCCCTCGGTGCAGAAGGCGCGTGAAGCCGGCCTGCTGGTCATCGCGCTCGACACGCCGCTGGAGCCGCTCGACAGCGCCGACATGACCTTTGCCACCGACAACCTGCTCGCCGGCGAACTGATCGGCAAGTGGGCCGCCGCAACGCTCGGCGATGCCGCCAAGGACGCCAAGGTCGCCTTCCTCGATCTGACGCCCTCGCAGCCGTCGGTCGACGTTCTGCGCGACCAGGGCTTCATGAAGGGCTTCGGCATCGACGTGAAGGACATCAACAAGATCGGCGACGAGGATGACCCGCGCATCGTCGGCCATGACGTGACCAACGGCAACGAGGAAGGCGGCCGCACCGCCATGGAAAACCTCCTGCAGAAGGATCCGTCCATCAACGTCGTGCACACCATCAACGAACCGGCCGCTGCCGGCGCCTATGAAGCGCTGAAGGCCGTCGGCAAGGAGAAGGACGTGCTGATCGTGTCGGTCGACGGCGGTTGCCCGGGCGTCCAGAACGTCATCGACGGCGTCATCGGCGCTACCTCGCAGCAGTATCCGCTGATGATGGCGGCGCTCGGTGTGGAGGCGATCAAGAAATTCGCCGACACCGGCGAAAAGCCGAAGGCCACCGAAGGCAAGGACTTCTTCGACACGGGCGTCGCCCTCGTGACGGACAAACCGGCAGCGGGCGTCGAGTCGATCG
>NZ_JBLZPK010000032.1:0-1838 GCF_049199905.1 Shinella sp. M27 | reverse complement strand
CCCCGCCGGCCCGGTTTGACCGGGCCGGCCATCCGCTACGGACGGATCGGGTCGCGAAAAACGCACCCTTGTTTTGACAATCGCGAAAAGACGTGGGCACCTTTCTCCCCAATGATCAGCGGTCCTGTATCATGGCCGCTGTGAGGAGAAGGCCGTCCGAAGAAGGCGGCAGGTGCGCAGAACGCGTCTCTACCGATACGTCCGCGCACCCATTGTATCCGCACTGCCGCAACGGTCGGCATCGGAAGGGGAGGAAAAGGATCATGAGTGAGACAACAACGGCCCCGCAGGGTTCGCAGCCCTCGCAGGAATTCGAGAAGGTACTGACCGGCAGTTCGACGCAGGTCGCGTCCTTCGATACGAACGACAAGACACCCATCCAGAAATTCCAGCATTTCCTGCACGGCAGCCCGTCTGCCGTACCGCTCATCGTGCTCGTGCTGTCGGTGGCGATCTTCGGCATCATTCTCGGCGGAAAATTCTTCTCCGCCTTCACCATGACGCTGATCCTCCAGCAGGTGGCGATCGTCGGCATCGTGGGCGCGGCACAGACGCTGGTCATCCTGACCGCCGGCATCGACCTGTCGGTCGGCGCCATCATGGTGCTGTCGTCCGTGGTCATGGGCCAGTTCACCTTCCGCTACGGCCTGCCGCCCGTCGTGTCGGTCGCCTGCGGGCTCGCCTGCGGCGCGCTCTGCGGCTATATCAACGGCCTGCTCGTCGCCCGCATGAAGCTGCCGCCCTTCATCGTCACGCTCGGCATGTGGCAGATCATCCTCGCCTCGAACTTCCTCTATTCGGCCAACGAGACGATCCGCTCGCAGGACCTCGCCAGCCAGGCGCCGCTCCTGCAATTCTTCGGCAACAACCTCAAGCTCGGCGGCGCGGTCTTCACCTATGGCGTCATCGCCATGGTGCTGCTGGTGGCGCTCCTCTGGTACGTGCTGAACCAGACCGCCTGGGGCCGCCATGTCTATGCGGTCGGCGACGACCCGGACGCTGCGGAACTGGCCGGCGTCAACGTCAAGCGCATGCTCGTCTCGGTCTATACGCTGTCGGGCCTCATCTGCGCGCTCGCCGGCTGGGCGCTCATCGGCCGTATCGGCTCAGTCTCGCCGACGGCCGGCCAGTTCGCCAATATCGAATCGATCACCGCCGTGGTGATCGGCGGCCTCTCGCTCTTCGGCGGACGCGGCTCGATCCTCGGCATGATCTTCGGCGCGCTGATCGTGGGTGTGTTCTCGCTCGGCCTTCGCCTCATCGGCACGGACCCGCAATGGACCTATCTGCTGATCGGCGTCCTCATCATCTCGGCAGTCGCAATCGACCAGTGGATCAGAAAGGTAGCAGGCTGATGGCACTCGAACCCATTCTCACCGCACGCGGACTGGTCAAGCGCTACGGCCGCGTCACCGCCCTCGACAATGCCGATTTCGACCTCTATCCCGGCGAAATCCTCGCCGTGATCGGCGACAACGGCGCCGGCAAGTCCTCGATGATCAAGGCGATCTCCGGCGCCATCACGCCGGACGAAGGCGAAATCCGGCTCGAAGGCCAGGTGATCAACTTCCGTTCGCCGATCGAGGCGCAGAAGGCCGGCATCGAAACGGTGTATCAAAACCTCGCACTGTCGCCGGCACTGTCGATTGCCGACAACATGTTTCTCGGCCGCGAGATCCGCAAGCCGGGCGTCATGGGCAGCGTATTCCGCAAGCTCGACCGCGGGGCGATGGAAAAGTTCGCCCGCGACAAGCTGTCGGAACTCGGCCTGATGACGATCCAGAACATCAACCAGGCGGTGGAGACGCTGTCCGGCGGCCAGCGCCAGGGCGTTGCCG
>NZ_JBLZPK010000031.1:0-6622 GCF_049199905.1 Shinella sp. M27 | reverse complement strand
GGCCGAGGGCGAGGTGCTGGTGCCGGTCTTCGACCGCTCGCGCGAACTCGCCATCAATGCCGCCCGCGCCATTCCCGTCGAAACGCGCTTCGTGCTGGCCGAGGGCAATTACCTGCTGTTCAAGGACGCGCCCTGGGACGCGCTCGACGGCGTCTTCGACTTCACCATCTTCGTCGGCCCGCCCTATCCCGTGCTGGAGGAGCGGCTGCGCCAGCGCTGGATGGGCTATGCCCTGCCCGAGGACCAGATCGGCTGGAAGCTCTACGGCAACGATCTGCCGAACGGAAAGCGCATCCTGGAAAACTCCCGGCCCGCCGATCTTCATATCGACCTTTTCTGAGGAATTGTCCTGACGCCCTGCGGGTGCTATCGCAGCCCCAAAGCAATTCCAGCAAAAGTGCACAGCGGTTTTGCGTCCGGAATTGCGCTGAACAAAGGGATTGGAGCATGTTCCGCTTGCGGAAATGCTCCAAGACGGGAGAGACGCCGATGACCACAGAAATCACCATTCGCCGGCCCGACGATTGGCACCTGCACCTGCGCGATGGCGCCATGCTGGAGGGCGTGATCGGCGACACCAGCCGCCACTTCGCCCGCGCCATCATCATGCCGAACCTCGTGCCGCCTGTTGTCACGACCGCCGATGCAAGCGCCTATCGCGACCGCATCCTCGCCGCCCTGCCCAAGGGCGACCGGTTCGAGCCGCTGATGACGCTCTATCTCACCGAGCACACCAATCCCGACGACGTGGAAGCCGGCTTCAAGAGCGGCTTGATCCGCGCCGTCAAACTCTATCCGGCCGGCGCGACGACCAATTCCCATGGCGGCGTGCGCGACATGGACAAGGCGATGCCGGTGCTGGAGCGCATGGCCAGGATCGGCCTGACGCTCTGCGTGCATGGCGAGGTGACGACACCGGAGGTCGATATCTTCGACCGCGAGGCCGTGTTCATCGAGACGGTGTTGGACCCGCTGCGCCAGCGCCTGCCGGAGCTGCGCGTGACCATGGAGCACGTCACGACGAAGAACGGCATCGATTACATCAAGGCGTCCAAGGCGAACCTTGCCGGTTCGATCACCACGCACCACCTGATCATCAACCGCAATGCCATCCTCGTCGGCGGCATCAAGCCGCATTATTACTGCCTGCCCGTCGCCAAGCGCGAGGAGCATCGGCTGGCACTGCGCGCCGCCGCAACCTCCGGCGACAAGCGCTTCTTCCTCGGCACCGATTCGGCGCCGCATGTCGATCCGCTCAAGGAATGCGCCTGCGGCTGCGCCGGCATCTATACCTCGATCAACACGATGAGCTGCCTTGCCCATGTCTTCGAAGAGGACGGAGCGCTCGACAGGCTCGAAGCCTTCGCCTCGCTGAACGGCCCGGAATGGTACGGCCTGCCGGCCAATGAGGATACGATCCGTCTCGTCAAGCGGGCCGAACCGGTCGCCTTCCCGGCGAAGATCGAGACGGGTGCCGGGCCGGTGACGGTGTTCGACCCGATGTTCCCGCTGCACTGGGATGTGGCATAATCCGAGCCTTCAGATGAAGGGCCGCGGTCCGCGCTGTAGCCCTTCCCACCCGGCGAGCGCTTGAAGTCCGTCGGCATCGAGGATTTCGCAGCCCTTTTCCTGCCAGCGCATCAGCTTGCGGTCGGAGAGCTTGCGCAGGGTCTTGTTGGTGTGGACAAGCGACAGGCCGAGCGTGTCGGCGACGTGCTGCTGGGTGATCGGGATCACCCGCCGCCCGCCGTTCACCCCCGCCAGATGCGCCCGCTGGTGGATGAAGGACAGGAGATAGGCCGTGCGCTCCAGCGCCGTGCGCCGACCGATCGACAGCAGATGTTCGTCGAGGATGCGTTCTTCCGCCGCGGCGATCCAGGTGAGATCGTAGGCGAGCGAGGCATGGCGCTCGAACAGCCGCTCCAGCTTGGAGCGCTCGAAGACGCAGAGCGTCACCGGCGTCAGCGCCTCGATGGAATGATCCATCTCGCCCATCAAACTGCCCTGGAGACCGATGAGATCACCCGGCAGCACATAGTTCATGATCTGGCGGCGCCCGTCCGGCAGGAGCTTGTAGCGGAAGGCCCAGCCCGACAGCACCGTGAAGAGATGCGCGCTGTGCATGCCCTCCACGAGGATCGTCGCGCCCCGTTCGCTCGACAGTTCGCCGCTCTTGAACTGCGAGACGAAGTCCAGTTCCTTCGGCGTGAAATCGCGGAAATCGGGAAGACTGCGCAAAGGACATTGCTGGCAGGGCGTGCGCCATCGGGTCTGCTGGGTGCCCACCGTACCGCTTGCCATCATGCCTCCGGGCCTGTCGATTGACACCAGCCCGAACGGGCTGGCTCCTCGAAACGCAGACACCGCACACTTGTTCCATCACGCAGACGCTATGTCTTTTTTAAATGACACTTTTTGGGATGATGCCCAATGTCCGCCTCCCGCAGCACCGCTACCCCGGTGCTTGCATATGGATTGGAGTGCGGCACCATGGACCGTTCTATACCGCACATCGTCGTCGCCGAACGCGAGTTCCTCATCGCGCTGGACGCCGAATACCTGATCAAGTCGGCGCTCGATTGCCGTATCACCCTGCTTCGGCCGGAACAGCTCGACCAGTGGGATGCAACAGCGCTTGCCGGGATCGATCTCTGCCTGCTCGACGTGCCGCTCGACGCGACGCGGATCACCGCGCGCATCAACAGGTTGATCGAGGCGCGCGTACCGCTGCTGTTCACCACCGTCGCCGACATTCATATCGGCGGCATCGAAGGCTTCGAGGTCGTCCCTATCGCGCGCAAACCCTATGACGGCGAGACGCTGGCGGCGCTCGCCAGGAGACGGCTGCGGCAGACACCGCAACCGCCGGAGGCCGATCAGAACTGACGGCCGATTTTCGCATCGACCGAATGGCTGTTGGCGCCACGCACCGCAAAGAAAAAGAGAATCAGCGTCCAGAGGATCGACTTCTCCGCGCCGCCAAGGCCCTCGCCCTGCACGATGCCGTGGAAATAGACCGTCACGGCCAGCACGATCATCGCGGCGAAGGCGGCCGGGCGGGTGAAGAGGCCGATGGCGATCAGGATGCCGCCGAAGAATTCGGTGGCCGACAGCAACGGCGACCAGAAAGCGCCGGGATAGAAGCCGAGGCTCTCGACCATGCCGCTGGCACCGAAGGGATTGATGATCTTGCCATAACCATGCGTGACGAGCAGCAGGCCCGTGGCCACGCGCAGGATCGTCTCGGCACTTTCCGAAAGCCTGGAATAGAGGCCGCCGAGCGACGGGATGATGAGGCGCGGGCGGTTGGTGGCAAGCTCTGTCATGGGTTCTCCTGTGATCCTATTGCAGTGCAACACGTCTCCTCCAGGAAAAGGGCTGCGACAAGATGTCCGGCGACAATACTTGATAAATTGAGTTGACATTTCCGTGAGATCGCCGTGCGCTGAGGCGTGCCAAGCCGCACCTGCTGCTATATGCTTCGGCGATCGATCAGGAGGTTGCCATGTCCGGGGAAAAGCCGCGTATTTCCATTCTCTACTGCACCCAGTGCAACTGGCTGCTGCGCGCCGGCTGGATGGCGCAGGAGCTCTTGTCGACTTTTTCCGACGCGCTCGGCGAGGTGGCGCTCGTTCCCGGCACCGGCGGCAATTTCGAGATCCGCGTCAACGACACGCTGGTCTGGGAACGCAAACGCGACGGCGGCTTTCCGGGGCCGAAGGAATTGAAGCAGCGGGTGCGCGATATTATCGAGCCCGGCCGCGATCTCGGCCATACCGACCGCGTCGGAGAGATGCCGGCCTGAAATGAGCAAGGTCTGAAACGAAAACGGCGGGCCGAAGCCCGCCGCCTGTTTCAACCCGGTCGCGATCAGCGATAGGGCGAATAGCACATACGATAGACGCCGCCGCCGGCATGATAGCGGTTGGTATAGGGATCGTAGGTGCGGTAGCGGTTCGAGCACCAGCGCACATGGGCGTTGCGCCCGCCGCCATAGTAGCGCGGCCGTTCGTAACGCGGGCGATAGTAGCGGCGCTCATAGCCGTAATGCGGGCGATGATGGCGGCGGTAGTAGCGCGGACGCTCGCAGCCATAGCCGACGCAGAATTCCACCTGCGCCTTTTGCACGTCGCTGGTCGTCTGCACCGGTACGCCAAGCGGGACGGCCTGGGCCACTCCCATGGGCGCGATTGCGGAGGCGATGCCCATAACGCAACCGAAGACGAGATTCTTGATCTTCGACATGTGATCCTCTCTAGCTTTGGCGGGATTTCTCCCTGTCACGTCCCTGCTTTGTATTACGTTCACGCATTTTGTTTTATTCATGGTCGCGCGCCCGTCCTGTAGAGGGGATTTATCGCGGCGCGGACGATCCGCAAGAGGCAGAGGTGTTGCATGAGCCTGAAATTCGGAACCAGCGGCCTCAGAGGTCTCTCGGTCGATCTTGAGGGTCCGGCGACCGCGCTCTATGCCACCGCCTTCGCGCGCCACCTCATCGCCTCGGGCATGGCCAAGCCCGGCGACGACATCCTGATCGGCCGCGATTTCCGCGCCTCCAGCCCCGCCATTTCGGCGATCGCCATCGCCGCCCTGCGCAAGGCCGGCCTTCAGCCGCGCGACTGCGGCCCGCTGCCCACGCCGGCGCTGGCGCTGCTCGGGCTTGACCGCAACGCGGCCTGCCTGATGGTGACGGGCTCGCACATTCCCGCCGACCGCAACGGCATCAAATTCTACCGGCCGGACGGCGAGATCGACAAGGCGGACGAAGCGGCGATCACCGCCGCCGCCGAGGCTATCCGCGCCGAGGGGACCGTCTTCGATGCCGCGCAGGAAACGGCGCAGGACCTTCATGTCGAGACCATGGCGCTCTACGGCGCCCGCAACCGCGCCCTGCTGCCGGAGGAAAGCCTTGCCGGCCTGCGCGTCGGCGTCTACCAGCATTCCACCGTGGCACGCGACCTCTTCGTCGAGGTGCTCGCACACTATGGCGCCGATGTCGTGGCGCTCGGCCGCTCGGAGACCTTCATTCCCGTCGATACGGAAGCCGTCTCGCCGGAGACGATCGCGCTCCTGCAAGGCTGGGCCGTGCAGCACGGCCTGCATGCCATCATCTCCGCCGACGGCGACGGTGATCGGCCGCTTGTCGCCGACGAGACCGGAACGCCCATACGCGGCGACCTGATCGGCCTCATCGCCAGCCGCTTCCTCGGTGCGACCGTGATCGCCACGCCCGTCACCTCCAATTCCGGCATCGAAGCCGCCATCGATGGCCGCGTGCTGCGCACCCGCGTCGGCTCGCCCTTCGTGATCGCGGCGATGAACGAGGCCGTCGCAGCCGGCGAGAAAGCGGTTGCCGGCTTCGAGGCGAATGGCGGCACGCTGACGGCAACGCCCTTCCGCGTGAACGGTCATGACCTGGCGCCGCTGCCGACCCGCGACAGCCTGATGCCGATCCTGGCCGTGCTGGCGCTTGCGGCAGCCGAGGAAAAGCCGCTCTCCCTGATTGCAGCCGGCTTTGCGCTTCCCGCCGCCGCCAGCGACCGGCTGGAAAACTTTACCGTCGAGACGAGTGCCGCCCTGATGGCGGAGCTGCGTTCGGGTGCGGGACCGCTTGCCGCGTTCCTTGCGCCCATCGGCGTACCGCAGAAGGTGAGCGACATCGACGGGCTGCGCGTGACGCTGGAGGATAGGAGCGTCATCCACTTGCGCCCCTCCGGCAATGCGCCGGAAATGCGCTGCTATGTGGAAGCCGCCGACGAAGCCGCCGCCGTCAGGCTTCTCACCGCTGGACTTCAGCGCATCCGCGACTGGGCCGAAAGCCGATAAACAACTTTTTGCCAAGCCGTTGCAAAAACTTCAAAAAGCCTGTTGACACCGGCGGGCGGTCCTTCTACATCGCTCTCCGTCGCCCAGATGGCGGAATTGGTAGACGCGCCAGCTTCAGGTGCTGGTACTCGAAAGGGTGTGGAGGTTCGAGTCCTCTTCTGGGCACCAAATTCCCCGCTTCCTTACCAGGAGCGTTCTCAAAAAAGCCCGGCTCAGCCGGGCTTTTTTGTTGGCCGAAACGGCGCCGTTTTCCTTCCCCTCCGGCAAAACAGAATCTTCCCCGGAAACCCTTGCGTTGACGGCATGAAGGGCAGATAAGCCTTAAAAATAGTCATCTGCCTTTTATAGATCAGGATCATCGTGGCCCCACCTCAACACGATGCCCAGAAATCGGGCACCCTGTCCAAATTCCGGCTGTTCTCTCCCATTCTTGCCGGCGCAACGTTGAAAGAGCGCCTGATCGGCTGCCTCGGCGCACTGGTCGGCATCTGCCTTACCGGCTTCGTCAGTGCGCTGTTCATGGGGCAGGATCCCAATCTGCCGCTGATCGTGGCACCCATCGGCGCTTCCGCCGTCCTGCTTTTCGCCGTGCCGGCAAGCCCTCTTGCCCAGCCTTGGTCAATCGTCGGCGGCAACGTGATATCGGCCTTTGTCGGCGTCACCGTGACCACGCTGGTCCGGGACCCCGCCATCGCCATCGGCCTTGCAGTCTCGCTCGCCATCCTCGTCATGTCGCTTACGCGCTCGCTGCATCCGCCGGGCGGGGCCGCCGCGCTGACGGCGGTCATCGGCGGGG
>NZ_JBLZPK010000030.1:0-13787 GCF_049199905.1 Shinella sp. M27 | reverse complement strand
CACCACACGGTGGAAGACACCGGCATCGCCATCGGCCAGGCCATCGCCAAGGCACTCGGCGACCGCCGCGGCATCACGCGTTATGCCTCGCTCGACCTTGCCATGGACGAGACGATGACGCGCGCCGCCGTCGATGTCTCCGGCCGTCCCTTCCTCGTCTGGAACGTCGCTTTCTCGGCGCCGAAGATCGGCACGTTCGATACCGAGCTGGTGCGCGAATTCTTCAATGCGCTTGCCCAGCACGCCGGCATCACGTTGCATATCCAGAACATCTACGGCGCCAATAACCATCATATCTCGGAGACGTGCTTCAAGGCCGTCGCACGCGTGCTGCGCACCGCGACCGAGATCGATCCCCGCCAAGCGGGCCGCGTTCCCTCGACGAAGGGTTCGCTGGCCTAACAAAGGCAAAACTGGAGGCCTGTTGATGGCCACGTTCCTCTTTCTGATACCGCCCGGCGCAAAATCCGGTGACGAAAAAGCCCGCATCATCCGCGACCGCTTTTCCTGGATCGCGTTCGTCCTGCCCGTGATCTGGCTGCTCTGGCATCGCGCCTGGCTCGCCGCGGCGCTTGCCTTCGCTGTCCAGGCGCTCGGCGCGGCCATATCGGACCATCCCGTCTTCGGCCTTGCCGGCCTCGGCATCTACCTTGCCACCAGCCTCATCGTCGCGCTCGAAGGCCCTGCGATGGTCGTCGCCGGCCTTGAACGCAGCGGCTGGACGGTCGATGCCGTGGTTTCGGCCGACGACCGCGCAACGGCGGAAGAGATTTATTATATGGAAACCCCGGCCGGCGAGGCAGAGATGCGCGACAGCGTTTCCCTGCCGGCCTCCGAAACCTCCGCGCGCCGGCACGCTCCCATGCTCGGCCTCGTCGGTTTCAAGGAAGGACGCTGACATGCGCGTTGCGATCATCGATTACGGCTCGGGCAACCTGCGCTCGGCCACCAAGGCTTTTGAACGCGCCGCCCGCGAGGCCGGCATCGCCGCCGAGATCGACCTGACGGACAAGGCCGAGCGCGTCGCGAGCGCCGACCGTATCGTGCTGCCCGGTGTCGGCGCCTATGCCGATTGTCGCCGCGGCCTCGATGCCGTGCCCGGCATGGTGGAGGCGCTGCGCGAGACGGTCGAGGCGAAAGCCCGCCCCTTCCTCGGTGTGTGCGTCGGCATGCAGCTGATGTCCTCGCGCGGCCTCGAAAAAACCACGACCGAAGGCCTCGGCTGGATCAAGGGCGATGTCGTCAAGATGACACCCGGCGACCAGAGCCTGAAAATCCCGCAGATCGGCTGGAACACGCTGGATCGAAGACAAGCGCATCCGCTGTTTTCAGGCATCCCGGAGACACTGCACGCCTATTTCGTGCACTCCTACCACCTTGCCGCCGAAAACCCCGAGGATGTGGTCGCGACCGTCGATTACGGCGGCCCGATGACCGCCTTCGTCGCCAACGGCAACAAGGCCGGCGCGCAGTTCCACCCGGAAAAGAGCCAGACGCTCGGCCTCGCCCTCATCACCAATTTCCTGCGCTGGAAGCCCTGACATGATCCTCTTTCCCGCCATCGACCTGAAAGACGGCCAGTGCGTTCGCCTGAAACTCGGCGACATGGACCAGGCCACCGTTTACAATCCCGACCCGGCCGCCCAGGCGAAAGCCTTCGAAGACCAGGGCTTCGAATGGCTGCATGTCGTCGATCTCAACGGCGCCTTCGCCGGTGAGAGCGTCAACGGCGCCGCCGTCGATGCGATCCTCAAGGCGACGAAGAACCCGGTGCAGCTCGGCGGCGGCATCCGCACGCTCGACCATATCGAAAACTGGCTGTCGCGCGGTCTCTCCCGTGTCATCCTCGGCACCGTTGCGGTGCGCGATCCGGCGCTCGTTATCGAGGCCTGCAGGCAGTTTCCGGGCAAGGTCGCCGTCGGCATCGACGCCAAGGGCGGCAAGGTCGCCGTCGAGGGCTGGGCGGAAGCCTCAGAGCTCGGCGTGATCGAGCTCGCGAAGAAGTTCGAGGGTGCGGGCGTCGCCGCGATCATCTACACCGACATCGACCGCGACGGCATTCTCGCTGGCATCAACTGGGCCTCAACACTGGAGCTCGCCGGGGCCGTTTCCATCCCCGTCATCGCCTCGGGCGGGCTTGCCTCGATGGACGATATCCACCGCCTCGTCGCCCCCGATGCCCGCAAGCTCGAAGGCGCGATTTCCGGCCGGGCGCTCTATGACGGCCGGATCGATCCGACCGAAGCGCTGGCTGCCATCCGTGCAGCGCGGGGAGAAGCCGCATGACCCTGAAAGCCCGTGTCATTCCCTGCCTCGACGTGAAGGACGGCCGTGTCGTCAAAGGCGTCAGCTTCCTCAATCTCGTCGATGCCGGCGATCCCGTCGAATCGGCGAAAGTCTATGATGCGGCCGGTGCCGACGAGCTTTGCTTCCTCGACATCACCGCCTCCTCCGACAACCGCGACACGATCTTCGACGTCGTGGCGCGCACCGCCGATCATTGCTTCATGCCGCTGACCGTCGGCGGCGGCGTGCGCACCGTGGCCGACATCCGCAAGCTGCTGCTCGCCGGGGCCGACAAGGTGTCGATCAACTCGGCGGCCGTCTCCAACCCGGATTTCGTAGCCGAGGCGGCCGACAAGTTCGGCAACCAGTGCATCGTCGTCTCGATCGATTCGAAGAAGGTCTCGGCCGAAGGCGAGGAGGACCGCTGGGAGATATTCACCCATGGCGGCCGCAAGCCGACCGGCATCGACGCCGTCGCTTTCGCCGAAAAGATGGTCGAGCGCGGGGCCGGCGAATTGCTGCTCACCTCCATGGACCGCGACGGCCAGAAGGGCGGCTATGACATCGCCCTGACCCGCACCATCGCCGACCGCGTCTCCGTACCGGTCATCGCGTCCGGCGGCGTCGGCACGCTCGATCATCTCGTCGAGGGCGTGCGCGACGGCCATGCGACGGCGGTGCTGGCCGCCTCGATCTTCCACTTCGGCACCTACACGGTCGGCGAAGCCAAGCGCTACATGGCCGAGCATGGCATTGCCATGCGGCTCGACTGAGGAGAGAGCGATGAGCACCTTCACCCTTGCCGACCTCGTCGAGATCGTCGACGCCCGTTCGAAGGCCGATCCGTCGGAAAGCTGGACGGCCAAGCTCGTGGCGGCCGGGCAGCAGAAAGCGGCGAAAAAGCTCGGAGAAGAAGCCGTCGAGACCATTATCGCGGCGATCGAGGGCGACAAGGCCGCCTTGACGAGCGAAACGGCCGATTTGCTCTATCATCTGATGGTCGTATTGAAAATCGGCGGGGTGGCGCTACAAGATGTGATGGGGGAGCTGGAACGGCGCACGAGCCAATCCGGTCTCGTGGAGAAGGCCAGCCGGAAAAGCTGATGATTCAGGCAGCGCGTGACAAGGACCAGCCGGATATTCCGGATGATTTCGGCAACCGGGATTATTCGCCCTACCGCTTTTTCACGGCAGACGAATGGGCCCATTTCCGCGCCGACACGCCGCTTACGCTGACGGCCGACGAGGTTCAGCGGCTGCGTTCCCTGAACGACCCGATCGATCTCGATGAAGTCCGGCGCATCTATCTCTCGCTGTCACGCCTGCTTTCGGCCCATGTCGAATCCTCGCAGATGCTGTTCGAGCAGCGCAAGCGCTTCCTGACGCTGTCGGACGAGGCGAAGACGCCCTTCGTGATCGGCATTGCCGGCTCGGTCGCGGTCGGCAAATCGACCACGGCGCGTATCCTTGCCGAACTCCTGTCGCGCTGGCCCTCCAGCCCCAAGGTCGATCTCGTGACGACCGACGGTTTCCTCTATCCGAATGCGGTGCTCCAGCGCGAAAACCTGATGGAGCGCAAGGGTTTCCCGGAAAGCTACGATATCGGCGCGCTCCTGCGTTTCCTTTCGGCGATCAAGGCCGGCAAGAAGGACGTCAAGGCGCCGACCTATTCGCACCTGACCTATGACGTGCTGCCCAACGCCTTCCGTACCATCGACCGCCCGGATATCCTGATCTTCGAGGGCATCAACGTGCTGCAGTCGCGCAACCTGCCAGCCGACGGCAAGGTCGTGCCGATGGTCTCGGATTTCTTCGATTTCTCGATCTATATCGACGCCGAGGAGGCGCTGATCCACACCTGGTACGTCGATCGTTTCATGCGCCTGCGCGAAACGGCCTTCCGTAATCCGGATTCCTATTTCCATCGCTATGCGACGATCAACGAGACCGAGGCGTTGGGTATTGCGGAAAACCTCTGGCGCAACATCAACCTGAAGAACCTGCACCAGAACATTCTTCCCACCCGCCCGCGCGCCGACCTGATCCTGCAAAAGGGCAGGAACCACCTCATCGAGACGGTGGCGTTGCGCAAACTGTAGCCGGATTCAAGCAATCCCAGCAAAAGTGCGAAGCAGTTTTGCGTCCGGGATAGCGCTAGACATCCTCTACGGATTGACGCGGCGAAGCGTGAGATTGATCCGGCCGGTATTCTTCAGAAGCGTCGAGGTATCGGGATAGATTCGATCGACGCCGTGAAAGATAAGCCGGCTTTCCCCGCCAAAGACGAAGACATCACCACTCGATAACCGAAACGACCGCGTCGGATCATTGCGCGAAACGCCGCCGACGCGGAACAGGCATTGATCCCCGAGCGAAACAGACACAACCGGCGCGGCGAATTCGTTTTCGTCGCGGTCCTGATGCAGGCCCATTTTCGCGTCGGGATCGTAGAAATTGACGAGGCAGGCCTCGGGCGGCTTGTCGAAGCCCGAGACATCTCTCCAGAGTGCCAGAAGCGCCTCGGGAATGGCCGGCCAGGGGCGACCGGTCTCGGGATGGGTGGACTGGTAGCGATAGCCGCGCTCCTTGTCCGTCACCCAGCCGAGCGATCCGCAGTTGGTCATGCGGACCGACATCGGTTTTCCCGTCTTCGGCATGCGCGGCACGAAGAGCGGCGCCTCCGTCACGACCTGCCTTATGGCGGCGACGAGGGCCTCCTGCGCCGCGCGGTCGAGATGATCGGGGAGGTAGCGCAGCCCCTGAGCGAGGCCGCGCTCGGCCGTCGCCACTTACGCTTCCGAAAGGTCCGGAATACGCAGGACCTGGCCGGGATAGATCTTGTCCGGATGGGACAGCATCGGCCGGTTGGCATCGAAGATCACCGTATGCTTGGTGCCCTTGCCCTTGCCGTAATGCGCCTCGGCGATCTTCCAGAGATTGTCGCCCTTTTTCACGGTGTAAAGCGTCGGTGCAGCGGCCGGCGTCGATGTCTTCAGGAGTTCGGTCAGATCAAGCTTTTCGAGCTTCAAGCCGGATTCGGGAGCAACCTTGAGCTCAGCGGCTTCCACCTTGGAGATGCCGAGCGTGTTGCCGACGGCGATGACGGCCTTTTCGAAGGCGGTCTGGTCGGCCACGACGCCCTTCAGCACGCATTTGTCGCCTTCGACGGAGACTTCAACGTTCTTGGTGCCGAGATCGAAGGAATCGAGTTCCTTCTTGACCGCTTCCGCCGCCGGCGCTTCCTCATCGTCACCGATGCCGAGCTTCTTGCCGGCGTTCTTGATAAAGCTGAAGAGACCCATGCCTACCTCCCTGGTTTTTCCGAACTGGAACCTGTCCGGTTCCAGATTTCTTTATTTTCGTTTGCCCTTTCGGGAAAACCGGTTTCCACTTTTCCCTGTCAAACTCTAAGCAGAGCCTTCCCGCAAAGGAAAGGTTTCGTTTCATTCCCATCGATTAACGGCCAAGTTGCGGCAATCATTCGCCGCCGGGCTTGGCCCGCATACGTTTCACGTCCGAGCGGCCGGATTTTTCCTTGAGCCGGCGTTCGATCGAGCCTTTCGTCGGCTTGGTTTTCCGCCGCGGCGGCGGTGGCGGCGCGGCCGCCTTGAGGATCAGCTCCTTCAGCCGCTCGCGCGCATCCTCCCGGTTGCGCTCCTGGCTGCGGAAGCGGTTCGCCTCGATCAGCAGCACGCCCTCCTTGGAGACCCGGCGTCCGGCGAGCTTTTCCGCGTTCGCCTTGACCCGCTCGTTCAGGGAGGGGGAATTGCGCAGGTCGAAGAACAGCTGGACCGCGGTCGAGACCTTGTTGACGTTCTGCCCACCTGGACCGCCCGCCAGCACGAATTGCTCGGTCAGTTCCCAGCCGGCAATGGTGATCGTGTTGCTGATATAGAGAGGGTCGCTGGCCATGGAAATTCCTTTCCGGGCCGTTGTAGCCGGCAGACCGGAAAACGGAAAGTCGTTTACAGAGACGAAAAACCCGGCCTTGCGGACCGGGTTTCACGTGAATCATTACCGAAAGCTTACTCGGCGGCGACCTTGAGGCCGGGTGCTGCATCCCGCACGCTACCGTCCACTTGGTCCTCGAACTTCTCGAAGTTGGCGATGAACATGTCGACGAGCTTCTGGGCCTGCTTGTCGTAAGCGGCACCGTTGGCCCAGGTCGAGCGCGGGTCGAGGATCTTGGTATCGACCTCGGGAACCGATACCGGAACCTGGAAGCCGAAATTGTCGTCGCGGCGGAAGAGCGCGCTCTTCAGCGAGCCATCGAGGGCGGCGGCGAGCAGCGCGCGCGTCGCCTTGATCGGCATGCGGCGGCCTTCACCATAGGCGCCGCCGGTCCAGCCGGTGTTGACCAGCCAGCAGTCGACGCCGTGCTCGGCGATGAGTTCCTTCAGCAGGTTGCCATAGACCGTCGGGTGACGCGGCATGAAGGGAGCGCCGAAGCAGGTCGAGAAAGTGGCTTCCGGCTCGGTCACGCCACGCTCCGTGCCGGCAACCTTGGCGGTGTAGCCGGAGAGGAAGTGGTACATGGCCTGGTCGGGCGTCAGCTTGGCGATGGGCGGCATGACGCCGAAGGCATCGGCCGTCAGCATGATGATCGTCTTCGGATGCGGCGCACGGCCGGTCTCGCTGGCATTCGGGATGAAATGCAGCGGGTAGGCGCAACGGGTGTTTTCCGTCAGCGAGCCATCGTTGAAATCCGGAACGCCGTTGGCGTCGAGCACGACGTTTTCGAGAACCGTGCCGAAACGCTGGGTCGTCGCGTAGATTTCCGGCTCGGCTTCGGCTGAAAGACGGATCGTCTTGGCGTAGCAGCCGCCTTCGAAGTTGAAGATGCCGTTTTCGCCCCAGCCGTGCTCGTCGTCGCCGATGAGCGTGCGGTTCGGGTCGGCCGAGAGCGTCGTCTTGCCGGTGCCCGACAGGCCGAAGAACACGGCGGCATCACCATCCGGGCCGACATTGGCCGAGCAGTGCATCGGCATGACCTTTTCCGACGGCAGCAGCCAGTTCAGAACGGTGAAGACCGACTTCTTCATCTCGCCGGCATAATAGGTGCCGGCAATCAGGACGATGCCGCGCGAAAGATCGCAGGCGATCATCGTCTCGGTGCGCGCGCCATGGCGGACCGGGTCGGCCTTGAAGGTCGGCAGGTCGATGATCGTGAGCTTCGGAGCGAAGCCGGCAAGATCCTTCTCTTCCGGACGGATGAGCAGGTTGCGGATGAACAGCGAGTGCCAGGCAAGCTCGGTGACGACGCGGGTCGGAAGCGCATAATCCGCGTCCGCACCGCCGATGAGGTCCTGCACGAAGAGGTCGCGGCTGCCGGCATGGGCCAGCATGTCCGCATGCAGCGCATCGAAATGTTCGCGCGACACGGCCTTGTTGTTGTCCCACCAGATGGCGTTTTCGGTGTTTTCGTCGCGAACGACGAACTTGTCCTTCGGCGAGCGGCCGGTGTGCTGGCCGGTCAGGGCGCGAAGGGCGCCGTGGGCGGTCTTGACAGCTTCGCCGCGACCGAGCGCCTCTTCATAGAGGGCCTCTGCTGCAAAGTTATACCGAACCGTGCCGTTGGTGTTGATACCCATCGCGGTGAGCCCCAGAGCGGGGTTGCGAACGCCGATTTCCTGCATGGTCCAGATTTCCTCCGTGGACGAAGACCCATGGTGAATTTTGCCGGAAGCTAATCTGCTCCTGTCATAAAAACAAGAGGCAATCGGAAATTAGGCAATAATATCAATTAATTAATCGATTTAAATATTTGTCTGACTTTTTTAATCGGTTGAATAATCGATTTAAAAGCCCATTGGAAAACCGGCCTGAAACGTCATCCTTTATCTCTGCCACAATTTGTTCCACCTTTACCCCCAGGAAGGCGCATCACATCCAGGACAGGAACTCGGATCCGAGGTCGGGAAAGGCGCCGATGAATATGGAGACTAACAGGATGCAGACGATCGCACTCGTCGACGACGACCGGAATATTCTCACATCCGTGTCGATCGCTCTGGAGGCCGAGGGCTACAAGGTCGAGACCTATACGGACGGTGCGTCTGCGCTCGACGGCCTTCTCGCCCGCCCGCCGCATCTCGGCATCTTCGACATCAAGATGCCGCGCATGGACGGCATGGAGCTTCTGCGGCGGCTCCGCCAGAAATCGGACATCCCGGTCATCTTCCTCACCTCCAAGGATGAAGAGATCGATGAGCTGTTCGGTCTCAAGATGGGCGCCGACGACTTCATCACCAAGCCGTTCTCGCAGCGCCTGCTGGTCGAGCGTGTCAAGGCGATCCTGCGCCGCGCGTCCAGCCGCGAGGCCGCTGCCTCGGCCGGCGGTGGCACCACCGGCACACCGGCCAAGGCCGGCGAAGTGACCGCCCGCTCGCTGGAGCGCGGCCAGCTCGTCATGGATCAGGAGCGCCATACTTGCACCTGGAAGGGCGAGCCGGTGACGCTGACGGTCACGGAATTCCTCATCCTGCATTCGCTCGCCCAGCGCCCCGGCGTGGTGAAGAGCCGCGATTCGCTGATGGATGCCGCCTATGACGAGCAGGTCTATGTCGACGACCGCACCATCGACAGCCACATCAAGCGGCTTCGCAAGAAGTTCAAGATGGTCGATACCGATTTCGACATGATCGAAACGCTCTACGGCGTCGGCTACCGTTTCCGCGAAGCGGCTTAAAGTTTGCCAGGAAAAGTGGGAACCGGTTTTCTCGACAAGGCAAACGGAAACAAAGAAATTGGGACTCCGTCTGGCTCATCCAGAACCAGACGGAGTCCCAGGCGTAAAATCGCTTGCATGAACCGCGGCAGCGATGGCATGCCGCGGTCGGCGGCGTGATGTCGTCCGCATGAGGGACAGAATCAGGTGTTGCAGACCGTGCCGGACAGGGATGGAGACGACGTCGAGGGCAAGCCCGCGCCGCGCTCGCTGCGCCGCCGCTGGACGCATCCCTTCACGATCGCGCGCCGCATCTTCGGCAACGCCGTCTTTTCCAGCCTCACGCGCCGCATCCTGTTCTTCAATCTCGTCGCGCTGGTCGTGCTCGTCGCGGGCATCCTTTATCTCAACCAGTTCCGCGAGGGACTGATCGACGCCCGCGTCGAAAGCCTGCTGACGCAGGGCGAAATCATCGCCGGGGCGATTTCGGCCTCCGCCTCCGTCGATACCAACTCGATCACCATTGATCCGGAAAAGCTGCTGGAATTGCAGGCCGGCCAGAGCATCACGCCGCTGCCGAACGACGAGGACCTGGAATTCCCGATCAATCCGGAGCGCATCGCCCCGGTCCTGCGGCGGCTGATCTCGCCCACCCGCACCCGCGCCCGCATCTACGATACCGACGCCAACCTGCTGCTCGATTCGCGCCATCTCTATACGCAGGGCCAGGTGCTGCGTTTCGACCTGCCGCCGGTGGAGCCGGAAAGCACAGGCATCGTCGAGCGGCTGAACGTCTGGTTCAACCGCATGCTCCAGCCGGGCAATCTGCCGCAATACAAGGAAGCGCCCGGCGGCGACGGCTCGATCTATCCGGAAGTGATGAACGCGCTGACGGGTGTGCGCGGCGCCGTCGTGCGCGTCAACGACAAGGGCGAGCTCATCGTCTCGGTCGCCGTGCCCGTGCAGCGTTTTCGTGCGGTGCTCGGCGTTCTGCTGCTGTCGACGCAGGCGGGCGATATCGACAAGATCGTGCATGCCGAACGTCTCGCCATCATGCGCGTCGCCGGTGTCGCGGGCCTCGTCAACATCGCGTTGTCGCTGCTGCTCTCCTCGACCATCGCCAATCCGTTGCGCCGTCTTTCGGCCGCCGCGATCCGCGTGCGGCGCGGGGCCAAGGAGCGCGAGGAAATCCCAGACTTCTCGGTGCGCCAGGACGAGATCGGCAACTTGTCCATCGCGCTGCGCCAGATGACGAATGCGCTCTACGACCGCATCGACGCGATCGAGAGTTTTGCCGCCGATGTCAGCCACGAGCTGAAAAACCCGCTGACCTCGCTGCGCAGCGCCGTGGAAACACTGCCGCTCGCGCGCACGGACGAATCGAAGAAGCGCCTTCTCGACATCATCCAGCATGACGTGCGTCGTCTCGACCGCCTGATCAGCGATATCTCGGATGCCTCGCGGCTCGATGCGGAACTGGCGCGCAGCGATGCCCGCACTGTCGACCTCGAAAAGCTGCTCGGCGACCTCATCGACATCTCCCGCCAGGTCAACACGCGCAAGAAACCTGTCAGCCTCGATTTCGTCGTCGACCGCAAGGACAATCCCAAGGTCAAGTTCGAGATTTCGGGCTACGAACTGCGCATCGGCCAGATCGTCACCAATCTCATCGAAAATGCCCGCTCCTTCGTGCCGGATCCGGGCGGGCGCATCGTGGCGCGGCTGTCGCGCGGCCGCAATGACCGCTGCATCATCCAGATCGAGGACAACGGCCCCGGCATCCAGGCCGAGGACATCGACCGCATCTTCGAGCGGTTCTATACCGACAGGCCTGCCAGCGAGGACTTCGGCCAGAATTCCGGCCTCGGCCTCTCCATTTCGCGGCAGATCGCCGAAGCGCATGGCGGCACGCTGAAAGCGGAAAACATCGTCGACAAAGCGACCGGTGCGGTGCGCGGCGCACGCTTCACGCTGTCGCTGCCGGCCGGCGCGCAGAAATGAGCGACCCCGCCAACGTGCACGCGACGGCAATCGTCATCGGCACGACGGGACTTCTTTTCACAGGCCCCTCCGGCACCGGCAAGAGCGCGATCGCCCTCCATTGCATCGAGGAAGCCCGAGCGCGGGGTCTGTTTGCCGCTCTCGTCAGCGACGACCAGGTGCTGATATCCGAAGCCAATGGCCGCCTGATTGCCCGTGCACCCAAAAGCATTGCCGGACTGGCGGAAATACGCGGCGCCGGTATCGTTTCCGTAAAAACCATCGAGGCTGCGGTGCTGAACCGGGCCGTCAGGCCGATTGAGGCGCCCTTTGCCGAGCGGTTGCCGCCGGAGGAGGAACGCCTCGAGGTTCTGCCCGCCTGCTTCCTGCCGGTGACCCGCCTGCCCCTCTTCCTAGGCGCCACGGCATTTTCAACTTTGATCGCAATTCACCCGGAATTGCTTCATCCTTGATCGCAAAAGCCCCGCCAAAACGCGAAATCGGCCATTTAGGGCTTGCACTTGGCCTTTTCATTGACAAGATGGCCACCCCAGCGGTGGACGGAATTGTTGCATTGCGGTATTCGGCCGACCGTTTCGAGTTGGGAAAGTGGAGCGATTGCTGATGATCGGACTGGTGCTTGTCACCCATGGCAGGCTGGCGGAGGAATTTCGCCACGCCCTCGAACATGTGGTCGGTCCGCAGAAGGCGATCGAGACCGTCTGCATCGGCCCCGAGGACGACATGGACCAGCGCCGCCAGGACATCCTGGAAGCGGTCCAGCGCGCCGACCAAGGGCACGGCGTCATCATCCTCACCGACATGTTCGGCGGCACGCCGTCCAACCTCGCGATTTCGGTGATGTCGGGCGAGAAGATCGAGGTGATCGCCGGCGTGAACCTGCCCATGCTGATCAAGCTCGCCGGCATCCGCGGCGAAAACAACATGGAAAAGGCGCTGATCGACGCGTCCGAAGCCGGCCGGAAGTATATCAACGTGGCAAGCCGCGTCCTCAGCGGCAAGTAAGGTCCCCTGCCCTCCATGACGGTCTCGAAAGAGCTTCTCATCATCAACAAGCGCGGTCTTCACGCCCGCGCTTCTGCGAAATTCGTCCAGACGGTGGATGGCTACGATGCGGAAGTGACCGTCTCCAAGGATGGCATGACCGTCGGCGGCACCTCGATCATGGGCCTGATGATGCTGGCCGCCAGCCCCGGCTGCTCCGTTTTCGTGACGGCGACGGGCGCTGAGGCGCAGGCCGTTCTTGATGCGCTCGACGCACTTGTTGCCGACAAGTTCGGCGAGGAGATGTAAGCCTTCCGTTAATATAAGGATATAAAGACTTCTTTATGTCCGGTTGCTCCAGCGGTCGTTTCCTGATAGGAAGCGCCATCACCAAAAGCCAAAAGGCTGGAGCTCTCCATGACCACCACCCATGACTACCACGTCGCCGATATCGCGCTTGCCGATTTCGGCCGCAAGGAAATTCAGATCGCCGAGACGGAAATGCCGGGCCTGATGGCCTGCCGCGAAGAGTTCGGCGCTTCCAAGCCGCTCAAGGGCGCGCGCATCACCGGCTCGCTGCACATGACCATCCAGACCGCCGTTCTCATCGAGACGCTGGTGGCACTCGGCGCCGACGTGCGCTGGGCCTCGTGCAACATCTTCTCCACGCAGGACCATGCCGCCGCCGCGATCGCCGCCGCCGGCATCCCGGTCTATGCCGTGAAGGGCGAGACGCTGACGGAATACTGGGAATACACCGACAAGATCTTCCAGTGGACCGATGGCGGCTTCTCCAACATGATCCTCGACGACGGCGGCGACGCCACCATGTACATCCTGCTCGGCGCCCGCGCCGAGGCCGGTGAGAACGTGCTCGTCAATCCGGGTTCGGAAGAAGAAGAGATCCTGTTCGCCCAGATCAAGAAGCGTCTTGCCGCTTCGCCGGGCTGGTTTACCAAGCAGCGCGACGCCATCCAAGGCGTGACGGAAGAGACGACGACCGGCGTCAACCGTCTCTACCAGCTGCAGCAGAAGGGCCTGCTGCCCTTCCCGGCGATCAACGTCAACGATTCGGTCACCAAGTCGAAGTTCGACAACAAGTACGGCTGCAAGGAATCGCTGGTCGACGGCATCCGCCGCGGCACCGATGTGATGATGGCCGGCAAGGTCGCCGTCGTCTGCGGCTACGGCGACGTCGGCAAGGGTTCGTCCGCCTCCCTTCGTGGCGCAGGCGCGCGCGTGAAGGTCACGGAAATCGACCCGATCTGCGCACTCCAGGCCGCCATGGATGGTTTTGAAGTCGTTCAGCTCGAGGACGTCGTCTCCTCCGCCGACATCTTCATCACCACGACCGGCAACAAGGACGTCATCCGCATCGAGCATATGCGCGAGATGAAGGACATGGCGATCGTCGGCAATATCGGCCACTTCGATAACGAGATCCAGGTCGCTGCGCTCAAGAACCTCAAGTGGACGAACGTCAAGCCGCAGGTCGACCTGATCGAATTCCCGAAGGGCAACCGCATGATCCTTCTCTCCGAGGGACGCCTGCTCAACCTCGGCAACGCCACTGGCCATCCGTCCTTCGTCATGTCCGCCTCGTTCTCCAACCAGGTCCTGGCGCAGATCGAGCTCTTCACCAAGGGTGACGCCTACAAGAACGAAGTCTATGTCCTGCCCAAGCAGCTCGACGAGAAGGTCGCCCGCCTTCACCTCGCCAAGCTTGGCGCAAGGCTCACGGAACTCTCCGACGAGCAGGCCGGCTATATCGGCGTGACGACGACCGGCCCGTTCAAGGCTGAACACTACAGGTACTGATCCTTACCCGGATTATCCACAACATCTAGAG
>NZ_JBLZPK010000003.1:59004-134706 GCF_049199905.1 Shinella sp. M27 | reverse complement strand
CGTTCACGCTTTTGGCCACAACGTCGACCCTTTCCCACAAATGGCCATGGATATCGGGTTCCTCGGTGCAACCATCGCGGATGCCGCCGGGTTGCCGGGGAATGAAGCTCAGGACGCGCTTTTGGTGCTGCGAGACCGGTGCCGCGGAGTTTACCACGCCTGTGCGGACAAGGACCTTGTCTGGGACCATCTACGCCAATTGGCGAATTCCGGTATGCTAAAATTACCTGGCACGTAGAATGAGGGGCCGGGTTTGGCGGCCATCGCGAAGCTGCCATGATCTCGCTCTTTGGCTGAAGCTACGAAACGCGCGCGGCGATGGGTATTAGGCTCAGGACCCATTGATTTGAAGAAATGGCTGTGGGCGGGCGTATAGGAGCCTGACTGATGAGTAATTTGTTTTGGCTGACGGACGAGTAGATCGCCCGTCTTAGCCATATTTTCCCAAGAGCCATCGTTGCCAGCGCGTTGATGATCGACGCGTTCTGAGCGGCATCATCTTCGTCAACCGCAACGGTCTCCGGTTGTGCGATGCGCCGAAGCAATATGGCCCGGCGAAGACACTTTGTAACCGGTGGAAACGCTGGGGCGACAAGGGAATCTTTATCCAGATGATGGAAGGCCCGGCTGTGCCTGAAGCTGCATGGCACAAGACCATCATGATCGATGCGACCTATCTCAAGGCCCACCGCACGGCTTCCAGCCTGCGGGTAAAAAAGGGGCGCGGGCCGCCTGATTGGGCGCACGAAAGGCGGCATGAACACCAAGCTTCATGCCGTAACGGATACGAGTGGTCGCCCGATCAGCTTCTTCATAACGGCGGTCAGTTCAGCGAATACACCGGTGCTGCCGCCTTGCCTGATGAACTTCCAAGGCCAAATGGCTGCTGGCCGACCGTGGATACGATGCTGACTGGTATCGTGACGCTTTGCAGGCGAAAGGGATCACTCCCTGCATTCCGGGTCGGAAATCCCGCAACAAGACAATCAAATACGACAAGCGCCGCTACAAACGGCTCAACCGGATCGGGATCATGTTCGGGCGTCTCAAAGACTGGCGGCGTGTCGCTACGCGCTACGACAGGTGCCCGATGGCCTTCTTCTCCGCTATCACTCTCGCAGCAACCGTCATCTTCTGGCTCTGATCAACCAGTCCTCAGCCTAAGACCGCGGCTGCGGGTGTTACCGCTTGCAAGACAAGGAGCGAGGCTGTATATACAGATAGTATATACATGAAGGAGGCAGGCCTATGCCCCATGTCGCGCGCGTATTCCAATCTGGAAATTCCCAGGCCGTTCGATTGCCGAAGGAATTCCGCTTCGACGTCGATCGTGTTGAAATCACACAGGAGGGCGACGCACTCATTCTCCGTCCACATGTCGATCAACGTGAACCATGGTCCTCGCTGAAGGCGGCGCTGGCGCGCGGCGTGAGCGAGGACTTCATGGAAAGTGGGCGTGAACAGCCAAAACCGGAAGACCGGCCGGATCTTGACACGGTGTTTTCGTGATTTCTCATCTCTTCGATACAAACGCGGTCATCGCATTGATTGGCCGTCGATCGGATGTGCTTATCAATCGCGTACTCCGGAGCGTCGATGGGACGATCGGCCTGCCATCGATCGTTACCCATGAACTGTACTTCGGAGCGCACAGGAGTGCGAAGGTCCGGTACAATCTGGAAACCTTGCGCCTGATGTTTACGGATTTTCCAATCCTGGAGTTCGACCAGCGTGATGCCTTTACCGCAGGTGAAATCCGAGCAGCACTTGCCGCAAAGGGCACACCCATCGGCCCCTACGATGTCTTAATCGCTGGCCAGGCTAAAGCGCGTGGCTTAGTGCTCGTTACGAATAACGTCGGTGAGTTCGACCGCGTGGACGGCCTGCGCATAGAAGACTGGTCGTCTGATCCCAGCGGGGCGTCCTTTTAGAGCTGTACATGAACGGGCTTTGCGCCAGTCCGTTCACCATCAGCGGATACCGTTCAGAAGCCAGGGACCGATTTGCACTGAGAGCTGGCTCTGACGCAGATTTGCTGACGTGCAGTGGCGATGTCACCTTGTTTGATCAACGGCCACAACTGGTGTTGTCGGTGAACTCAGCCAATCGCTGCCGTCACGACTTCCACTGCGCCATGGCGCGGATGCGAGGTATGTGGACGGCTAAGGCTGAGCTGTCATCGGCTCGGAATGTTGCCCCCTCATCGGCGTCCAATCTTGGCTCTGACTGAATCTCGATGATGTTTAGGCTTCAACGTTGAAACAGTGCTCGATGCAGCCAGCGCAGTCGTTGCCATAGCATCTGGCCGGTCAGAACAATGCAAATGCCACCACCGTGGAACCGTCTCTCGGCGTGTTCATAGTCGCTATCCTCGGATGCTTGCCGATCTGCAGTGTACGGGTCGCCGGATCGAGCTGCACCTGACCGTCAGACGCTTCGTCTGCAGTGCTGGCAATTGCCTTCGAAAGATCTTCGCCGAGCGCTTCGGCGACGACGTAACTCGCCCCATGGCTCGCCGGGCAGCACGCCTGGACTGTCTGGTTCGCCATCGCGCTCTCGCATTGGGTGGTCGCCCGGCGGCCCTATTTGCAGATCGTCTCGGATGCCCCGTGAGCAATGATACGCTGCTGCGAACTGTTCGCCGATACGATCGCCCCCCACCGATACCACCGAACGTCATCGGAATTGATGACTGGCCTGGCGACGCAATCATCGATACGGCATGATCATTTGCGATCTTGAACGCCGAAGGGCAATCGCAGTGTTGCCCGACAGGGAACAGGCGACCGCTGAGGCCTGGCTGATCCAGAAGCATCAGATCGAAATCGTCGCACGAGACCGTGGTGGTGGATATACGCAGGCCGTCGCACGAGCCCTGCCACACGCCGATCAGGTCGCCGACCGCTAGCATCTGATGGAAAACGCCACTCCCGCCTTTCTCGACGCCGTTCGCAAATCGATGCGGCAGGTCCGAACGGCAATCGGCACTGCAAACGTAAACGCGAAACTGCTAACCGCTGAGCGGCTGCAATACGAGGGATATCTGCGGCGCGAAGAGGCAAATGCCGTTATCCGCGGGGTCGTCGCCGATGGTGGAGGCTCTGCGCGAGCTCGGTTATGAGGTTGCGGCGGCATCGAGCGGTGCGGCGGCGATTGCTCTGCTGGAGGCAGGCATGAAACCCGCGCTGCTGTTTACCGATGTCGTCATGCCGGAAATGACCGGCCGGGAGCTTGCGGTGCTCGCCTTAGAAAAGGTCGCCGGACTGAGGGTCCTCTACACGACCGGCTACACACGCAACGCCGTCGTGCATAACGGCGTCCTGGATCCGGGCACGCATCTGCTGCAAAAACCGTTCAGCCTGGAGCAGCTGGCCCAAAAGGTTCGTCACGTGATTGAAGGCTAGGTGGTGTGCAACGCATGGTCTCATGTCAGGCCGGCTCGTGACCGATAGAGCCGCGCGAGATTATCGTGCATGCCACTTTGTGAAGGCCGGCGCGCCTTGCCCCGGGCTTACGCGCAAGGTGCTCGATTGACCACCATGTGAACCACAAGAAGCTCTTCCGGCTCTATCGAGAAGAGAAGCTGACAGTGCACAAACCTTGTGGCAGGAAGCGAGCGATGGGCATCCGCGAGACGCTACAGTCCATGGCGGCAATGTGCAGGAAACGATTGCCGCGCTTCAATTCCCCCACAAGACATTTTACGACACGCTCCAGCGCCATGGCATCGTGGGCAGGGAATCATCGGCAGTTCGGGCTAGATAGTAGACCGCCAGTCGCCACGACGCCTGCTCATTACGCGAGGGCGTCACACCGTCAGATGCCGGCGTGCCTCCGGCGTGTCGAGCGCTTCCGCCGGCCCTTCGTGCACGATCTCGCCGCGATCCATGATGTAGACCTGATCGGCAAGCTCACGGCAGAAATCCAGATATTGCTCGACGAGCAGGATTGCCATGCCGGTGGAATCGCGCAGATAGCGGATGGCGCGGCCGATATCCTTGATGATCGACGGCTGGATGCCCTCCGTCGGCTCGTCCAGCACAAGGATTTTGGGGCGCGTCACCAGCGCCCGGCCGATGGCGAGCTGCTGCTGCTGGCCGCCCGACAGATCGCCGCCGCGCCGGCCAAGCATGTTTTGCAGCACCGGAAAAAGGCTGAAAATCTCATTCGGGACGAAGCGCTCGGAGCGTTTCAGCGGCGCGTAACCGGATTCGAGATTTTCCTTCACCGTCAGCAGGGGAAAGATTTCGCGCCCCTGCGGCACATAGCCGATGCCCTGCTTGGCGCGGCCGTAAGGCGCCATCCCGTCGAGCCTGACATCGTTGAAACTGATCGTTCCGCCGGAAAGCGGATGCTGCCCGGTGATGGCCCGCAGCAGGCTCGACTTGCCCACGCCGTTGCGGCCGAGCACGCAGGTGATCTTTCCCATTTCCGCCGTCAGCGAGATGCCGCGCAGGGCCTGCGCCGCGCCGTAATGCAGGTTGGCCTTTTCCACGGTCAGCATGGTCTCATCTCCCTAGATAGTTCTCGATGACCCTCTGGTCGGCGCTGACGAAATCGATCGAGCCCTCCGCCAAAACCGAGCCTTCGGCAAGGCACGTCACCTTCACGCCAAGATCCCGAATGAACCCCATGTCGTGCTCCACGACGACGACGGAACGGGTTTTCGCGATATCCTTGAGCAGGATCGCGGTTTCTGCCGTCTCTGCATCCGTCATGCCGGCGACGGGTTCGTCGACCAGCAGCAGCTCGGGCTCCTGCGCCAAAAGCATGCCGATCTCCAGCCATTGCTTCTGGCCATGGCTGAGATTGGCCGCATAGTCGTCCTTGCGATTGCTAAGGCGCACGGTCGAGAGGATCTCCTCGATGCGCGCCTTGTCCTCGCCGGTGAGGCGGTAGAACAGCGTGGAGAAGACACCGCGCTTGCGGTTCAGCGCCAGTTCCAGATTGTCCCAAACCGTATGGCTTTCGAAGACGGTCGGCTTCTGGAACTTCCGGCCGATGCCAAGTTGGGCGATTTCGGCTTCATCCTTCTGCGTCAGGTCGACCGTGCCCTTGAAGAAGACTTCGCCGCTATCGGGCCTCGTCTTGCCGGTGATGATGTCCATCATCGTCGTCTTGCCGGCGCCGTTCGGGCCGATGATGGCACGCAATTCACCCGGTTCGATGACGAAGGACAAGGAATTCAAAGCCTTGAACCCATCGAAGGAAACGGAGACACCGTCGAGATAGAGAATGCTGGTGGGTTTTGCATTGCTGACAAGCGTGTTCATGCCGGTTACTCCGCCGCCTGTGGTTCTGCCGCCAAAGCACTGGCCGCCTCAGCTTCCCGCGCCTTGCGATATTCCCTGCGCCGCTCAATTGCCTGCCGTGCCGTGCCGACGATGCCCTTCGGCAGGAACAGCGTGACCAGCACGAAGAGGCCGCCGAGCGCGAAGAGCCAGAATTCCGGGAAAGCGGCGGTGAAGATGCTCTTGCCGCCATTGACGAGGATGGCGCCGACGAGCGGGCCGATCAGCGTGCCGCGCCCGCCGACCGCCGTCCAGATCACCACTTCGATGGAGTTGGCCGGATCGAATTCACCCGGATTGATGATGCCGACCTGCGGCACATAAAGCGCGCCGGCGACACCTGCCATCATCGCCGAGACGGTGAAGGCGAAGAGCTTCATATGCTCGACACGGTAACCAAGGAAGCGCGTGCGGCTTTCGGCATCGCGCACCCCGACGAGGATTTTTCCATATTTCGAGCGGACGATGCCCGACGCGATGACCAGCGACAGTGCTAGCGCGATAGCCGAAGCGGCGAAGAGCGCCGAGCGCGTGCCGTTCGACTGGATGTTGAAGCCTAGAATATCCTTGAAGTCGGTGAGGCCGTTGTTGCCGCCGAAGCCCATGTCGTTGCGGAAGAAGGCGAGCAGCAGGGCGAAGGTCATCGCCTGGGTGATGATCGACAGATAGACGCCATTGACGCGGGAGCGGAATGCGAACCAGCCGAAGACGAAGGCGAGCAGGCCGGGCACGAGCACCGCCATCAGCGCGGCGAACCAGAACATGTCGAAGCCGTACCAGAACCATGGCAGTTCCTTCCAGTTGAGGAAGACCATGAAATCCGGCAGCAGAGGATTGCCGTAGGAGCCGCGCGCGCCGATTTGGCGCATCAGGTACATGCCCATGGCATAGCCGCCGAGTGCGAAGAAGGCAGCGTGGCCGAGCGAGAGAATGCCGCAGAAGCCCCAGACGAGATCGAGCGCCAGCGCCAGCAGCGCATAGGTGAGGTATTTGCCGAACAGCGAGACGATATAGGTCGGCACATGCAGCGGGTGGTTCGGCGCCGTCAGCAGGTTCAGTGAAGGAACGAGGGCGGCGATCGCCAGCAGAAGCGCGACGACGATGACGATGTTGCGATCGAGCGCCTTGAGGATGAACGAGGTGATCATGCTTCCACCGCCCTGCCCTTGAGTGCGAAGAGCCCGCGCGGCCGCTTCTGGATGAAGAGGATGATCAGCACGAGCACAAGGATCTTCCCAAGCACCGCGCCCGCATAGGGTTCGAGGACCTTGTTGAGGATGCCGAGCGTGAAGGCGCCGACCAGCGTGCCCCAGAGATTGCCGACGCCGCCGAAGACCACGACCATGAAGCTGTCGATGATGTAGCCCTGGCCGAGGTTCGGCGAGACGTTGTCGATCTGGCTGAGCGCGACGCCGGCGATGCCCGCAATGCCGGAGCCGAGCGCAAAGGTCAGCGCGTCGATCCAGGGCGTCCTGATGCCCATGGAGGAGGCCATGCGGCGGTTCTGGGTGACGGCACGCATCTGCAGGCCCATCGGCGTCTTCTTGAGCAGGAAGAGCAGAAAGGCGAAGACGGCGAGTGAGAAGACGATGATCCACATGCGGTTCCAGGTGATCGTCAGGCCGCCGAGATCGAAAGCGCCGGACATCCAGGAGGGGTTGCCGACCTCCTGGTTCGTTGGGCCGAAGATCGAGCGCACGGCCTGCTGAAGGATCAGTGAGACGCCCCAGGTCGCGAGCAGGGTTTCGAGCGGGCGTCCATAAAGGAAGCGGATGATACCCCGTTCCATGACGAGGCCGACCGCCCCGGTAACGAGGAAGGCGAGCGGCAGGGCGATAGCCAACGACCAGTCGAACAGACCGGGATAGGAGGTGCGGATGACCTGCTGAACCACGAAGGTCGTGTAGGCGCCGAGCATGACCATTTCGCCATGCGCCATGTTGATGATGCCCATCACGCCGAAAGTGATGGCAAGGCCGATGGCGGCAAGCAGCAGCACCGACCCGAGCGACAGGCCGTACAAGATGTTCTGTCCGGCAGCCCAGAGCGCAAGCTGGTCCTCGATCTGCTGGATACCGGTCTCGATATCGGGACGCAGGCTTTCATCGGTAGACGACAGCGCGCCGGACAGGAGCGAAAGCGAATCCCGGCCGCCCGTCTGCACGACCGTGGCGATTGCCGCCTTCTTTTCGTCCACGGGCCGATCCGAAACGAGGACGGAAGCCGCGCGGGCCTTTTCGAGCACGCCCTTGACGGCGCCGTCCGTCTCCGCGGCCAATGCGGCATCGAGACCTTCAAGCGCATCGGCCGAGGGCGTGCGCAGGACGGTGCTTGCGGCCTGCAGGCGAACGTCGGCATCTGGGCTCATCAGCGTCAGTCCGCCAAGCGCGGCCCTGATGACACGCCGCAGGCCATTGTTGACCTTGACCTTTTCGAGCGCAGCCTTTGCCTCTTCGCCGGCCGCGTCGCCAGTCAGCGAATCGATCAGTTTAAAATTGGAACCCGCAGGCTTGACGATGAAGACGGTGCCATCGGCCTTGCGCTGGTAGAGATCGCCCTCGGAGAGCGCCTCCAGTGCCGGCACGATCTTCGGATCGCCGGTCTTGGCCAGTGCCTCGACCTGCCTCTGGTTTTCCTGGAAACTACCGCCGCCAAGCGCATTGACCATGGCGCGCAGATCGTCGGCGGCCCTGAGGTCGGTCGCCAAGAGCGTCACGACAAGGCAGAAGGCGACGAGCAGGCATTGCAGGAAACGATGGATGAGCCGCGCGTGCATCTCACATCCTCAGGCAGTCGAGTTGGAAAGGGATTGCATCCCGGCGGCCCCAGCGCCGGGATGCAGGGTCGTGCCGCCGCGAATGCGTGACACGGCAGGCGTGACCAAGCGCTATCAGGAGCCCTTGCCGCCGCACTTGCCGGTGGCGACGTTGAAGTTGCCGCATTCGAGCGGCTTGCGCCAATCGGCGATCAGATCCTTGGAGTCGGGCAGGTAATCCGACCATTCGTCGCCGACCACGAGGCCGGGCGTTTGCCAGACGGTCTCGAACTGGCCGTCGGCCTGGATTTCTCCGATCAGCACCGGCTTGGTGATGTGGTGGTTCGGCATCATGGTGGAATAGCCGCCCGAAAGGTTCGGCACGGAAACGCCGATCATCGCGTCGAGCACAGCGTCCGTATCCGTGGTGCCGGCCTTTTCGACGGCCTTCAGCCACATGTTGAAGCCGATATAGTGGGCTTCCATCGGGTCGTTGGTGACGCGCTTGTCGTTCTTGGTAAAGGCCTTCCAAGTCTTGATGAACTCGGCATTGGCCGGGTTGTCGACGGACTGGAAATAGTTCCAGGCCGCGAGGTGGCCGACCAGCGGCGTGGTATCGAGACCGGCCAGTTCTTCCTCGCCCACCGAGAAGGCGACGACCGGGATATCCTCGGCCTTGACGCCCTGGTTGCCGAGCTCCTTGTAGAAGGGCACGTTGGCGTCGCCATTGATGGTCGAGACGACGGCCGTCTTCTTGCCGGCCGAACCGAACTTCTTGATGTCGGAGACGATCGTCTGCCAGTCGGAATGGCCGAACGGCGTGTAGTTGATCATGATGTCCTCGGGCTTTACGCCCTTGGAGATCAGGTAGGCCTCGAGGATCTTGTTGGTCGTGCGCGGATAGACATAGTCCGTGCCGGCGAGAACCCAGCGCTCGACGCCTTCGTTCTCGGCAAGGTAATCGACGGCCGGGATCGCCTGCTGGTTGGGGGCCGCCCCCGTATAGAAGACGTTGCGCTGGCTTTCCTCGCCCTCATACTGCACGGGATAGAAGAGGATCGAGTTCAGCTCTTCGAAGACCGGCAGGACCGATTTGCGCGACACCGAGGTCCAGCAGCCGAAGACGGCCGAGACCTTGTCGACCGAGACAAGCTCACGTGCCTTTTCAGCGAAGAGCGGCCAGTCGGAAGCCGGGTCGACGACGACGGCTTCGAGCTTCTTGCCGAGCAGACCGCCCTTCTTGTTCTGCTCGTCGATGAGCATCAGCATGGCGTCCTTGAGCGTCGTCTCGGAGATGGCCATGGTGCCGGAAAGCGAATGCAGGATGCCAACCTTGATCGTATCGTCGGCCGCGAACGCGCCGTGGAAGGCCGTCGTCGAGAGAATGGCTGCGAGCAATGCGCCGGTGGCGCGCGCCTTGATGGACATGGTCTGAACCCCTCTGTTCTTTTGACCGCAACGGGGCGGATTTGTTTTTAGCCGTTGCTGGAGGGGACTATCGGCCTGTCATGCTGCGCCGCACATACGTCATTCTACGTAGATACCGGGGGTAAGCGGGAAGCTTTTGCGGCATCGCACCAATTTCGGCCCCGGCCCATCTGTGTTACGAAACGGAAAGACAGCCGGCAAACGGCGTTGGGAACAGCAGGACACGATGGCCGCACGCCAGCGCATCATTCCGATCCGGCGCGAATACAATCGCTGGGTCGCCAACCAGACGCTGGAAGACTATGCGCTGCGCTTCACCGCGAAGAGCGCACGGCGCTTCTCGTCCGATCGCATCTCGCAAACCGCCATCGGCGCGATTTCCTTCCTGGCGCTCGAAGCCATCGGCGGCGCGATCACCATGTCCTACGGCACGACGAACGCCATCGTGGCGATCATCGTCGCCAGCCTGATGATCCTTCTCGTCGGCCTGCCGATCAGCCGCTACGCCATCCGCCACGGCGTCGATATCGACCTCCTCACCCGCGGTGCGAGCTTCGGCTATATCGGCTCGACGCTCACCTCGCTGATCTATGCCAGCTTCACCTTCATCCTTTTTGCCATCGAGGCGTCGATCATGTCCGGCGCGCTGGAACTGGCGCTCGGCGTGCCCCAGTGGATCGGCTACATCATCTCGGCCGTCATGGTGATCCCGCTGGTGACGCACGGCGTGCAGCTCATCTCGCGCTTCCAGCTCGTCACCCAGCCCTTCTGGATCGTGCTCAACATCCTGCCCTTCGTCTTCATCGCCTTCGCCGACTGGGAAAAGGTCGGCGCATGGCTGGCCTATTCCGGTCTGCACCACCCTTCCGGCCCGCCCGGCACCTATGCCCCGTTCAATCTCGTGGAATTCGGCGCGGCATCGGCCGTCATCTTCGCGCTGATGGCGCAGATCGGCGAGCAGGTCGATTTCCTGCGCTTCCTGCCGCCGGACGGGCAGCGCAAGCTGCACCACCGCATCGCCATCTTCCTCGCCGGCTCCGGCTGGGTCATCGTCGGCGCGCCGAAGCTGATCGCCGGCTCCTTCCTCGTCGTGCTGGCGCTGTCGTCGGGCGTGCCCTCGACGCGCGCGGCCGACCCGGCGCAGATGTATTACACCGCCTTCGGCTACATGCTGCCCTGGGATATGGCGGCCCTGCTGCTGATGGTCGCCTTCGTCGTGGTCTCCCAGCTCAAGATCAATGTGATGAATGCCTATGCGGGCTCGCTCGCCTGGTCGAACTTCTTCTCGCGCCTCACCCACAGCCATCCCGGCCGCGTGATCTGGCTCGTTTTCAACGTGGCGATCGCGCTGCTTTTGATGGAACTCGGTATCTACCGGCTGCTGGAGGAAACGCTCGGCGTCTTCTCCATCGTCGCCATGGCCTGGCTCTGCACGATCTCCGCCGATCTCTTCATCAACAAGCCGCTCGGCCTCTCGCCTGAAGGCATCGAATTCAAGCGCGCTCATCTCTACGACATCAATCCGGTCGGCCTTGGGGCCATGACGCTCTCTGCGGTGATCGCCCTCACGGCGCATTTCGGTGCCCTCGGTGAAATCCCGGCCTCGCTCGCCCCCTACATCGCCGCCGTCGTCGCCTTCCTCGCCTCCCCAGCCATCGCCTGGGCGACCGGCGGCAAATATTACCTCGCCCGCAAGCCCCGGAAGAGCTGGGCACTTCAGCATTCCATCACCTGCTCGATCTGCGAGCACCCGTTCGAACCAGAGGATATGGCCTGGTGCCCCGCCTACGCCGCGCCGATCTGCTCGCTATGCTGTTCGCTCGACAGCCGTTGCCACGATCTGTGCAAGCCAAAGGCGCGCTTCAACGCACAGGTAGCGGGTGTTGCGAAAAGCATCCTGCCCGAACCCGCTACATCCGCACTTTCCACGCGTCTCGGCCGCTACGGTATCGCCACCGTGCTGTCGATCACCGGCATGGGCATCATCCTTGCGATGATCGCCCATCAGGTCGGCACCCATTCACCAGAGACGGCCTCCGTGGTGGAGCGTACCATCGCGGTGGTGTTCTTCGTCTTCGCCGTGGTGGCCGGCGTCGTCTGTTGGTTCTACGTACTGGCGCATGACAGCCGTATCGTGGCGGAAGAGGAATCCTCCCGCCAGACCACGCTGCTCCTGAAAGAAATCGCCGCCCACAAGAAGACCGACGCCGCCCTCCAGCAGGCGAAGGAAACGGCCGAGGCTGCCAACCGCGCGAAAAGCCGCTACGTCGTCGGCCTCAGCCACGAGCTGCGCACGCCGCTCAATGCCGTGCTCGGCTATGCCCAGGTGCTGGAGCGTGACGAGAGCATCCCGCCGCAGCGGCAGGGCGCCATCCGCGTCATCAAGCGCAGCGCCGATCACCTCTCCGGCCTGATCGACGGCCTGCTCGACATTTCCAAGATCGAGGCCGGCAAGCTGCAGGTCTATTCCAACGAAATCCATATCCACGACTTCCTCGACCAGATCGTGGACATGTTCCGCCCGCAGGCCCAGGCCAAGGGTCTGGCCTTCGTGTATACCCGTCCGGACAATCTGCCCGCCTATGTGCGCACCGATGAAAAGCGTCTGCGCCAGATCCTCGTCAATCTCATCTCGAACGCATTAAAATTCACCGATCAGGGTGAAATCCGGCTCGACGTCGCCTATCGCAGCCAAGTCGCCGCCTTCACCGTCACCGACAGCGGACGCGGCATTCTCGAAAAGGACCTGCCGCGCATCTTCGAACCCTTCCAGCGCGGCGATGCCGAACATGGCCGGATGACCGGTCTCGGCCTCGGCCTCACCATTACGCGACTGTTGACCCAGACGCTCGGCGGCGAAATCTCCGTCAAAAGCGAGCGCGGCAAGGGCACGGAGTTCCGCGTGCGCCTCATGTTGTCCGCCGTCGATCGCCCTATGGTTCCAAAAGGCGCCGTGCGGCGCATCAAGGGCTATACCGGCCGCCGGCGCATCGTTCTTGCGGTCGACGACAATGCAGACCACCGCAATCTCATGGAAGAGGTGCTGCGCCCGCTCGATTTCACGGTGCTGACGGCAAAGGACGCTGCCGACTGCTTGCAACTGGTCGAAGGCCAAAAGCCGGACCTGTTCCTCGTGGATATTTCCATGCCCGACATGAACGGCTGGGAGTTGGTCGCGCGCCTGCGGGCGCTCGGGCAGGCCGGGCCGATCATCATGCTCTCGGCCAATATCGGCGACGGCACCGTGACTTCGTCCCAGACCGGTCACAGCGACGCGCTGTCGAAACCCTTCGACCTGCGCCAACTGACCGACAAACTTGCCCTGCATATGGGCCTCGACTGGATTTATCACGACGCGGCGAAGCGCGACGCGCCTGAGAATCTCAGCATCGTCGTACCCGCAGAAAACCATGTCCAGGAACTGATCCGTCTCGGTGAGATCGGTTATGTGCGCGGCATCGAGGCAAAGCTTTCCGAGATCGCCCGCACGTCGGAACACCAACCCTTCACCGAGGCGGTGCGCGCCTATGTCCGGGCCTTCGACCTTGTCGGTTACGATGCCTTTTTGAAAACCTTGAACCGACAGGAAGGTGCGGCCCGTGACTGAGACAGCCAAACCCCGCGACATCGTGCTGATCGTCGATGATTCACCCGATGCCCTGGGCTTCCTGACCGAAGCTCTCGAACAGACCGGGTTCTCCGTGCTGATCGCCACATCCGGAGCGTCCGCGCTCAACATCGTGGATCGCATCACGCCGGACATCATTCTGCTCGATGCCGTCATGCCCGGGCTGGATGGGTTCGAGACCTGCCTGAAACTCAAGGCAAATCCATCGGTCAGCCCCGTACCGGTCATTTTCATGACAGGGCTGACGGAGACAGAACATGTCGTGCGGGCGCTGGACGTCGGCGGCGTCGACTATCTCACGAAGCCGATCAACATCGACGAACTGCGCGCCCGTATTCGCGTGCATCTCGCCAATGCCCGCTCCGCCCAGAGCGCACGCGTTGCTCTGGACGCAGCAGGACGCCATCTCCTTGCCGTTAGCGGGACGGGAAACATTCGCTGGTCGACGCCGCAGGCGAGCCGGCTCGTGAATGCTGCGATGGGAAATGACGACGGACTTGAGGCGATCACTGCCCATCTGCGCACATGGATGAGCGCGCGCAACACGACGCGAGAAGCCCCTTTCACGATCTGCAACGAAGGTCAGGCGAGCCTGCAACTGTCCTTCCTTGGTACGATCGGCGTGGACGAACATCTCTTCCGCCTCTCTGCCGAACAACGCAAATCCGGCGACGAGACGCTGCGCCAGCGGTTCTCGCTCACCCATCGGGAGTCCGAGGTACTGCTCTGGATTGCCAATGGAAAGTCGAACCGCGATATTGGCGAAATCCTCGGCCTCAGCGCTCGAACTGTCACGAAGCATCTCGAACAGATCTATGTGAAGCTGGGCGTCGAGAACCGCGCCTCTGCAGCCGTAAAAGCGTCCCATGCGTTGCACCACGCCTAGCCGGGCTTCTCCAGCGGCGCCAATAGCGCCGAGCGGGTTTCCGTTTCCAATCGGTTGACCAGATCGACTACGGTGAAGAAGCGGCCGCGCGTGCTGTTCCGGATGAGTGCGGGGCAATCGCGATGGCCAGGTGGCTCTTGCCAATTCCCGGTGCCGGTAGTCAATTCCCTCACTAGGGATTCGTTAACGGGCGTGTCGGCGAAGTCGAAGTCGTCGATGTCCTTGGCGAGTGGAAGCTTGGCGATGCTGAGTTGATAGCAAATGGAGCGGGCCTGCTTCTCGGCGATCTCCGATTGCAGGAGTTCACCGACGATGCGCGGCGGTTCGTGCTTCCGCTTGATTCTATTGCCCGTGACCTCGTCGCAGGCGCTGCGCATTTGCATGCTCAGCAATGTGGGTGCGGAGAATACGGATGATTATCTCCGCACATGAGCTTTATCGTGCGATATGACCTACCTCTGGCAATCAACCCAATGGTCGAAATTCGATTGGCACATTGACACTCTCGACGTCGAACCGCATGGCATCGGGACCGTAGCAGATGCGCGAAATCTTTGCGCAATCGACGCCAATGACCCGAATGCCGCAGCCTCCGCATGCCGCGCCCGTGTCGGCGCAGCCGCAGCAATTGCGAAAACAATTTTAAGCTAGGATGGGGACCTAGCCGCGGTGAAAAGTTCCGTGTCTGCGTTGTCGTTCGACTTAGACATCGGCCACTCGAAAGCACCGTGCAGAGCGTAGTTCAGATCTTTCCGGAATGCATTCTCTGGTCGTCTGCCTCTTCGTCGGACGATGTGCTGCGAACGATAAAGTCAAAGAGGATAGGCGATTGGGTGTCGTGCGTTTGCTTCAGTTATCACATTCATTTCAATGCCGAAAATCGTATACAGGGTATCCGAGACCAGCACCTCCCTCGGCAGCCCTGTCGCCACGACGCGCCCGCTTTTAAGAGCATGAATTCGATCACAGAAGCGGGCGGCCATATTGATGTCGTGGAGAACGATGATCACACTCTTTCCGCTGTCGTGAGCCAGCTGGCGTATGACTGACAAAACTTCCATCTGATGTGCGATATCAAGCGCTGCCGTCGGCTCGTCGAGAAGAAGGCAGCTTGCATCCTGGGCAACAAGCATTGCGATCCAGGCCCGCTGTCGCTCACCACCAGAAAGCGTTCCCACCAAACGTTCAGCGTACGCACCTATACCGGTCGCACGGATTGCGGCGTCCACCTTCTCGCGGTCCACACCGGAAAAGCGGCCTAACGCGCCATGCCAGGGATAGCGCCCGCATGCAACGAGTTCCCGGACTGTCATATCCGATCCGGTTCCCAGATCCTGCGGAAGATAGGCCACTGACCGCGCGAACGACCTGTCGTCATAGGCCGCGAGAGGATGCCCGGCATACGTGGATGTTCCCGCTGTCGGCCCAAGTTGGCGAGCAAGTATTTTCAGGAGGCTGGATTTTCCCGACCCGTTATGGCCGACGAGCGCCACGACCTCACCTTCTGGAAATTCGAGTGTAACGTCTGACAGAATCTCCCGCCCATCGATCGTCAGGCCAATATTGTTTACTGCAAAGGCGTGACCCAAATCTCTCTCACCTGGGCTGCCAATCGATTTCTTGATGTGATTTCGTGCATTCAGCACCGACATCTCCCCGACATCTCCCCGACATTTCTCGACATTTCTCGACATTTCTCGACACCGTTTACCGTTGGTGATCCCGCGAGATCAAGTATCGAGCGCTGATCGTGCATCACGATAAATCGGCGTAGGTCACGACATTAGATTGCTAAAGCGCGGCCAAGTCTATAAGCGGAGTGCATTAGTCCAGTTATCACAGCGGTAGATCACCCGTGACGACCAAGCAACACGAATTCGAGGCGCTCTATGCGTCGGAACGCTTTCGGCTCGAGAAGTTGGCCAGCCGCAGGATCGACCGCTCGAATGCAGCCGATGTCGTGCAGGACGTTTTCACCGTCCTTTGGGCTCGCGCGAAAGAACATGCCTCACTTACGCCAGCATATCTTTCCCGCGCCACGCAGTTTACAGCGATCAGCCATTTCCGGGCTGAGCAGAGGCGCCAAAAGCTCACCAAAGGCCTGACCGAAGAGCAATATACCCAACCCGTTATCCCGCCAGACCAGATCGTTGGCGCGCGCCAGGAACTCCGCTCCCTTCAGGCTGCCATTTGCAATCTGCCGAAACGCACGCGGCAGATTTTTATGCTGAACCGCTTTCACGCCTGCACCTATGACGAGATCGCCGTTGCGCTGGACATCTCCTACAGCACCGTCGAGCGCGAGATCGCCAAAGCCCTTCTTGCCTGCCGCCAATTGCGGTAGTCAGGGATGCGACGCGAGGGTAATCGCACTCGGCGAACGATATGCTTAGAGGAAGGCCCGTTCAGCCGGGTCGGATTTCGAGTCAAGGCGATTTCATTCGATGGACGACAGGCAGATCTCTCCAGATGAGGCGCGGATCGAGCGGGAGGCAATTGCTTGGTTTACCCGCATGAACGGCAAACCTTCCCATCAGGACAATCGCCACTTTCACGATTGGCTTGCCGCCTCGCCGCTTCACAAAAAAGCATTCGAGGACATCGGAGGGTTATGGTCCGATCTTGGTGCCTCCGATCCGGAAGGAGATCCGGGGGACGGCGATCTCGCTCTTCCGCTGGAAAAAATCCGCTGGTTGCGTGAAAAACGGGCCAGAGGCAAGGCCGGGGCCGTTGTCACCGGCTGTCTCATGCTCTTGCTGGCAGGATCATGGGCCTGGCTGGAGCATCCTCACCTTTTGCAGGATGTGCAGGCCGATTTCGTCTCGCCGCGCGGTGACCGCCGCGAACTGGCTCTCAGCGATGGGTCGCATGTGCTGCTCGATGCCGATAGCGCGCTCGACGTGTCAATTTCTGCTCGTGAACGGCGTGTGAAGCTGCTGCGAGGGAACGCCTTCTTCCGCATCTCTCATACCGGCGCGCCCTTCTTCGTCGAAGCAGCCGGGGGGGAAGCGAAGGTTCTGGGAACCGAATTCGATGTCTCGCTGAAGGAGCACGGACAGGTCACGGTTACGCTTGCGGAGGGCAGCCTTATGGTCGGCATGATAGGAGCCGAACAGGATGTTATCCTCAAGCCGGGAGAAAGCGTCGATTACGGGTCTGCAGGCCTCAGCCCCGTCAAACAGGCCATCATCGAAGACGAGATGGCTTGGCATAACGGCCGCTACATTTTCAGTAATGCCCGGCTCGCCGACGTTCTTGCCCAGATAGAACGTTACCGGCCCGGACGGATCGTGCTTGTGGGTTCGAGCCTCGGCGAATTCAGGGTCAGCGGCAATATTGCGCTCCACGATACCGACAAGGCGCTTGCCGCCTTGCAGTCAACCGTCGGCTTCCGCCTAAACAGTTTCGGTCGCATGACCGTGGTCGGCCCCTGACAGACACCTTCGAACCGCCAAAGAAAATTTTTGAGAGAATGTGAGGGTGCGCGCGCGCGCCGGGCGACATTCCTTATGAGAAGCCGATGCCGGACACCGGCAGGCTGTGCTGGTTTTGTTTGGAATGAGGGCGACGTATGAGGGGCAATGCATTGAGAAACAGGACCATGGTTCTGCTGGCAGCAACGATGATGGCAGGCTTTGCCGTGGTTGGCACCGGTGTAACACCGGCCGCCGCACAGGCTCTGGCGGGGCGCCAGCATAGTTTCGACATTCCCGCCAAGCCGATCCGCCAGGCGATGAACGACATCGTTCGCACCACCGGCATCAATGTCGTCTTCCCAGAAACGCCGGTCGCCTCCACAACCGGCAACAGCGTGCGTGGCACGATGAGCACGTCGCAGGCGATATCCACCCTGCTCTCCGGTTCGGGGCTTCAATTCAGCTTCACCAACGCCAACACCGTGACCATCATCAGTGACATTCCGGCAGACAGTGCCGGTGTAACAGGCGATGCAACCGCGCTGGCGCCGATCATACTGGCGGGCGACGCCGGTGGCGTTAATGGCTATGTTGCAGAAAGCAGCAAGACCGGCACCAAGACTGACACGCCGATCCTTGAAGTACCCCAAACGATCAACGTCGTGACGCGCAAGGAGATGGACGATCGCGGCGTTACCGATTTCAACTCCGCCGTCGCCTATACGCCCGGCGTGCGCATGATCGATTATCCTGGCGGCCAGGGAATGCCGGACATTTATTTGCGCGGCTTCAGGGCGATCGGCCAGTTCGCCAACTATCGCGATGGCCTGCGCAACGGCTTCAATAGCTATGACAGCGATATCGAGATGTATGCTTTCGACCGTCTCGACGTATTGAAGGGGCCGTCCTCGGTCCTTTACGGCCAGGCGACACCGGGAGGCCTCGTCAATGCGACGACCAAGCGCCCGACCGAGACGCCCTTGCGGGAAGTCGAGTTCCAGTATGGCAGTTTCAACAGAAAGCAGACAGCTCTCGATTTCGGTGGTCCCGCCAATGACGATGGCACCTTCCTCTATCGCCTGACTGGTCTTTACCGCGATAGCGGTACGCAAATCGACCACTCGCCCGACGACAGCTTCTACATCGCGCCGGCATTCACCTGGAAGCCGGACGATGCGACGAGCTTTACCCTGCTATCCAATTACCAGAAGACGACAAAGGGCGGCGGCGAGCAGAGCCTGCCGATGGACAACACGATCTTCAACAACGGCGTGCGGATTCCGTCCAGCACTTATCTCGGCGTGCCCGGGCTCACCGAATGGAAGGTGGAAGGAGAGTCAGTTGGCAACGAGTTCAAGCATGAATTCGACAATGGCTGGACCTATCGCCAGAATGCCCGGTTCAGCCATTCTAAGGTGGATTATACGGCCGGTTTCATCTGGGACTGGCCAACGGCGCTGGTTAATGGCCATTTCGCCAATATCGGCACGCAGAAGCGCCCGAAGAGCATCAACAGCTTCCTCTTCGACAACAATGTCAGCGGCGAGATCGAGACAGGTCCTGTGACCCACACGATCACGCTCGGCGCAGATTACGGTTATTATTCCGGCAAGGAAAGCCGCGCCAACTCTTCCAACTTCATCACGATCGATGTTCTCGACCCGGTCTATGGCGGCCCTGCCCTGACTTATGATCCGCTCTGGTCGGATGAAAGGACCGTCACTTCGCAGTTCGGCATCTATGCGCAGGATCAGCTCAAGTGGGACAACTTGATTCTCTCGCTCGGCGGACGGTATGATTGGGTCAACGGTAAGATCTACGACAATCTCTCCGACAGCGTGACAAAGACAGACGATGCCGCCTTCAGCGGCCGGATCGGCCTTGGATACATGTTTGACAACGGCATCGTGCCCTATGTCAGTTACGCGACCTCCTTCCAGCCCGACTCAACGATCGATTTCTCGGGCAGCCCCTTCGAGCCGACAACGGGGCAGCAATACGAAGCCGGTGTAAAATATCAGCCAATTGGCTGGAATGCTCTGTTGACCGCCTCGGTTTTCCAGATCACACAGCAGAATGTCATGACGGCCGACCCTCTGCATGTCGGTTATGCCGTGCAGCAAGGCGAGATACGCTCGCGCGGCTTCGAACTCGAAGCCAAGGCAAACCTGACCGGCGAGCTCAGTCTTACAGCCGGCTATTCCTACACGGATGCGCGTGTCACGGAGGACAACCCGAACACGAGCGGCGTCAGCGCGATCGGATCCCGCTCAGCGTCTGTTCCCTATCATACTGCATCGTTCTGGCTTGATTACGCTCTTCAGGACGACACGTTCGACGGCCTGAGACTTGGCGCGGGATTACGCTACGTCGGCAGTTCGATGGCAGTGATGGACACGACGACAGGATCGCAGGTCAAGGTTCCCGGCCATACACTTCTGGACGCTTCGATCGCCTATGACTTCGGCGCGAAAAACGCCGATCTGAATGGGTTGACGCTAGCGATCAGCGGCACAAACCTTACAGACGAAAAGTATTTCACGCCCAGCTTCTACTCGAACACCGTTGTTTACGGCAATCGGCGCGCCATCAACGCCACCCTCGCCTACAAATGGTAGACGCGTGATCCGGCGACGGACGTCACGCCAAATCATCTCCCGCCGGGCATTTCTCGGCGGGTTGATGTCTTTTGCTTTTCCATCGACAGCGGGTGCCCGTAAGCCTCCACCGCAGCAAATTGCCGCCTTGGACTGGACCAGTGCGCAAAACCTGCTGGCGCTCGGTGCAAACGTCATCACGCTGCCCGAGCGCACACGTTACGGCGAGCGCGTGGTGGAGCCGGAAGCACTGCCCCACACCCACGATCTCGGTCTTCGCTCAGAGCCAAATCTTGAGCTGCTTGACAGCCTGTTCCCGGACCTGATCGTTCTGCATCCGGAACTCGACATGCTTCGGCCGGAACTGAATGCGATCGCGCCGGCAATTCTCTTCGATCCCGATGCGAATGACGACCCACAACGCATCGACAGGCTTACCAATGCCCGCATAAAACTTGAAAGGCTAGCCGGCAAGATTGCAAGGCCTAGTGCATTTTCCTCCTACATGAATGCCTACGAAGCAGGGATATCAGAGGCTGCGGCGAGATTGCGAGATTATGATGGGAGGGCGGTCTATATCGTCACCCTACTAGACACACGCCGTGCCCTCGTCTTCGGAAAGAACAGCCTTTTTCAAAGCCTGTTCGACCAGTTTTCTATCGAAAATGCATGGGATGGCCCGACCTCTTTTTATGGACATGCGACGATCACGATCGATGCCCTTGCGCAGCAGCCCCATGCAAGATTGTTGTCAGTCGGGCGCGAAAGCAGATTGCTTTTGCAAACGGCGCTGCGATCTCCAGTCATAGCCAGCCTTCCCTATGTTCGGGAAAACCGGGCCGTTGCGATCGACGACGTGCTATTTTACGGGGGCCTGCCTTCGGCGCGACGTTTTGCGCGACTGGCATCCTTCGCGTTGACGGAAACCACTGCGCCATGAGGCCGGGCGACATACTACGCCATCCTTCGACCGTTCTCGGCATAATGGCGATATCAGCTGCAGCCGTCTGCCTGAAAAACATCTATGCCGTGCTGCCTCAAGGGGCAGGCATCAGCACGATCCTGTTTCCGAACCCGTCGAGCACGGCGGAACTGCTGCTCCAATATACCGTTATGCCGCGCATCGTGATGGCCCTAATGGCCGGCGGGGCACTCGGCCTCTCCGGCTCGCTTATGCAGCGGATCCTGAAAAACCCGCTGGCAGAACCCGCTACGATCGGCGTTTCGGCGGGTGCGTACCTGACACTTGCAATTGCCGGCGTTTTCGCACCTTCCATCCTGCTCGTTGCCCAGACATGGATCGCGATTGCCGGCGCAGCGCTTGCGCTTCTTGCCGTTCTCGGCCTCTCCTGGAGAGGCGGCCTCTCAGCGGAGACCGTGACCCTGTCCGGCCTGATCGTCAGCCTTTACTGTGGGGCAGCCAGCGCCGTGCTGACGCTGTTCAACCATGACCTGCTTCTCGGACTGTTCATCTGGGGCGCGGGATATCTCGATCAGCAGGACTGGACCGGCGTGCTTTTTCTGGCACCCCGTCTTGCGTGTCTGGCAATCGCCGTAGCGCTCATTCTGCGCCCACTGACGATCCTCTCGCTTGACGACCGGAGCGCCCGCAGCCTGGGTCTCTCCACCACGACCTTCCGCATTATCGCGCTGGTTCTGGTGACCGCGCTCACCGGGCTTGTAACGGCACAGGTCGGTATCATCAGCTTCATCGGCCTCGCCGCACCGGCGATTGCGGGTGGCCTCGGTATGCGACGTACCGGTGGAGCGATTGTGTGGTCGAGCCTGATCGGCGCACTACTTCTGCTGCTGACGGATCAGGTCGTGCTCTCCTTTCCCGTCACCTATCGGCTCTTCCCGGTTGGGACAATTACAGGCCTGCTGGCCGCACCACTGCTGATTGTGATGATCCGCCGGCTGAGACCGGCGAATGTGCCGGAGCAACGGGCTCGCCAAGAGGGTGCTCGAAAGAGGCATCCTATCCTGTTGCTGGCTGCGCTGATCCTTGTCAGCCTCCCACTTTTCTGGCTTGCAGTTGCCCTCGGCCGTGGATTGGGTGGCTGGGAACTCTCCAGTGGTGACACCCTCCTCAAACTTTCGACTTGGCGATTGCCACGGGCAGTGTGCGCCTTTGCCGGAGGTGCGATGCTGGCGCTGGCCGGCGCCATTCTGCAGCGCATGACATCAAATCCGCTGGCCTCGCCGGAAATTCTGGGCGTTTCCTCCGGCGCATTAGTCGGCACAATCCTGTTCATCATGGCAGTCGCACAGCCGACACGATGGGGACAGATCAGCGCCGGGGCAGCGGGTGCTTTCATTGTGCTCGTAGTCATGCTGATCCTGTCGCGCCGACCCGCGTATGGCGGAAACCGGCTGCTCCTGCTTGGCGTCTCGTTGAGTTCGATTTCCAGCTTTATCATCGCGCTGCTGATGACGAGCCAGGATCCTCGCTTGGGGCAGGTCCTGAGCTGGCTTTCGGGGTCGACCTACGCTGTCACCCCCTCTGATGCCGTCGCCGCCGCCGTCGTGCTGTTTTTCGGCTGCCTCACCATTCCGCTAATTGCCCGCTGGCTTGAACTTCTGTCACTAGGTGAACCCGCGGCATCGTCCCTCGGCATACCCCTGATTGAAAGCCGCTCGATCCTGTTTTCGATCGCAGCGGTTATGACGGCTGTGGCAACAACGCTGGTCGGCCCGCTCAGTTTTTCGGGCTTGATGGGACCACATCTCGCTCGCCTCGCCGGCTTTCGGCGCCCCTCGATCCATCTTTTTTCCTCGGCTCTGACGGGTGGGCTTGTTCTCCTTATTGCCGACTGGGCCGGCAGAAACATGATCTTTCCGTATCAAATCCCGGCAGGTCTGCTGGCAACACTCATCGGCGGGCCTTTCCTCCTCTTCTTGATCGGACGAAGGGCATGAGGAGAAATGGCAGTTTCCGGGCGATGCACGTGCTCTCCTCGACACGAATCGCACCGAGAATGCAGCGCCTCCGTCTCACGGGCAACGACCTGCATCATTTCGATACCGACGCCAACCTCCATGCCCGCGCGCACATTCCGGCGCGATGGGATGCGGATAGCCTAGAAACGTTTCGGGCCTTCATCGCGGCCGAAAGTTGCGAGGGAAGCGAGCTCGTCGCAACCCGCTATTATACGATCCGTCGGATAGACGCGGACGCAGGTTGGCTGGACATCGACTTTGCGCTTCATGACACCGAGGGACCAGGCTGCCGTTTCGCCTGCACGGCAAAGGCGGGCGATATCTGCGGTCTCTCTGGCCCGTGCGGATTGGGCATAAAAAGGGCAAACCGATATCTGTTGGTCGGGGATGAAACGGCACTTCCCGCAATCGCCCGGATCACGGAGAATCTGGGAGACACTCCCGCAGTGCACACTTTTATTTTCGCAGAGCCGGAATACTTTCGATCCAGCGTGACAAACCCTGTGAGCCCAAAAAATGCTTGGATACCGGGTGAAGAACGACAGTCGTTCCTTTCGCGCCTCGACGAACTCCGAAGTGCGCACTATTCACCTGACGATCCGCACTTTATCTGGATTGCCGGGGAACGGACGCTCGTTCGCGCCCTTAACCCGCTCCTCTCCTTAACACGCAAGAACCGCCTATTGTGCGTCCCATATTGGGGGAAAAATGATGGATGATCTGAACCTGGTTCAAATGCACGATATGGGCTGACTACAGAATATCTGCAGGGCAGTGCAACTCGGCGATCATAAGCCCCGAATGACCCCTTAACGCCCGCCGAACCGGTCGAGCACGTTTCGCGTAACGGTGTGAACTTGCATGTCACCACGCGCGAGACCCACCACCCACTCACAGGTCGCCGCGGTAAATATCTCGCCGCGCTCCTTCGCCCAGTGCACAATCATGCCGTTTCCGCGGGCGCTGGCATCCACAGTTTCGGGAGTTACCGCGCCATAGAGGGATTGCGCTTTAAAGGCGGCATCCGACGCCCCGATATACTGCGTCTCGCCCCAAATCCGATTGTCGGTTTCGATGTTGGTCGCAAGGCCCATCGCGAGGATGGTGATATCGAGGGAGCCGCCATCAGTCCCCGTGGGAAACGGCAACCCGTCGTCCATGCGGTAGTCCAGCCCGTCCACCTCATAGCCGAAAACACGCGAGGCGGCGCCCAACTGGTCCCCGTAGCCCAGTCCGGCTCCGGCAAAGGCCCAATGTCCGGATCGATACACAGTAAAGCCACCCGACCCGAGGCCGACACATCGCCCGAGTCCCGTGTAGATCCCACGCAACGCATTAACCCCAAAGGTCAGCGCGCCGGGCCGATCGACGGGTGCGACCTCCCAGGCCCCGGTGACCAGATGAGCCTGCTCGGTTCCCGAAAGCGGGTCATCTTCAGCCAGATATTTATAGCAAATCTGCCGGCGCCCCTCGTCTTCCAGCCGGGTCTGCCACAGGAAATTGCCCGCAAACCGGGCGACCTTGCCTCCACCAGCGACGAAGGCGTCGACGGCATCGCGCATCGCTGCGCTCCAGTATTCGTCATGCCCCACGAAGATCACGCAGCTGTGGCCGTCTAAAAGGCCCGGGTCAGCGTCGAGGTCATGCAGAGTGGCGAAGTCGAGATCATAACCGGCGCTCTCGGCCCAGCGAGCAAAGAGGCGTTCATAGCTCGCCCAGCCGGCCGAGGCATATTTCTTGGAATAGCCGTAGGCATAGGCCCATTCCATGTAGGGATAGCGCACCATGTCGTCGGGGCGTTGCGGCCCTTCTGGCAGCGCTCGCGGGGCGCCGGCGGGCAGCTTGCAGAATCCACGCGTCCAAGGGCGCTGCGTCGATAGAACCGGGGAAAAGGCGTTGCCCTCCGGCCCGGTGATGCCTTCGTAATGGTTGGACCCGCCCCAGCAGTTGTAGGCCAGCCATGTGCCGGTCGCGCAAACCAGAAGATAGGGGGCGCGGGGAAGGTCCGGGGCGCGGCGGACCAGAATCAGGTGGTGTTCCTCGACCCAGTCGCCATCGCGTTCGGCAATGAAGGTGATCAGGTATCCCCCCGGCCGCCAATCCGTCGGCACGATGAAGCGCGCACTCTCCGGCCAGCCGCAGCCCGTAACGGAGCAATCGGCCGGCGTATCGTGGTGATGGCCCGGCAGGTTCTCGACGGCAAGGACCGGCTCATACCGGGAACCGTCACGCCCGACTTCGTAGGACCAGCGCTCTGCCGTCGTCGAGACGTGCAAGACGACTTCCTCGCCGGGCGCATAGGTCATGCGAGGGGTGTAGCCCCAGATTTCCAGCACTGCGGCGTCCCGCGACGGGCCGATATAGTAGTGATCAAGGATGTGACGCGCGCGGGCGCGCGTCCGTGGGGTTATGGCGGGGCCTTTGCCTTCGGTGGTCATCACATCACTCCGGAAGATATCGCGCGGACCAGCTTTCGCCGGCGACGCCCGCCTCGATCATTGCCGCGATCTCGGCTTCGCTATAGCCGAGACGCGACAGGATCGCCCGCGTTTGTGCGCCAGGCTTCGGGGCTGCTGCGGGAACCGTGATCGTCGCGTGCTCGGGCCGCACGGCATTGGGTGCGACCAGATCGACCCAGCGACCCATCGGGTGGGCGTCATGGCGGATCGCGCGATAGGTCGCTTGCCGGATGTCGGCCGGCCCCTCGCTTTCATGATGCAGACCGGCCTCGCGATTGCCCGAGAGGGAGCCAAGCGGAACCACGCTGGCCGACCCTTCGCGGAATCGTCCTTGCCAATGGGAGACCGGGTGAAAGGCAAAGCGTTCCGCCAATCTCTCGATCAGCTCGTTTTCGCCAAGTCCGGCCAAATCTTCCAGCTCCGGCACCCGGGCGAGTGCCGCGCCCCTTTCGGTGGGCGCCGCGAAGAACATCCAGTCTTCGGCGGCGCGATAGCAGTGATAAAACGCCCCCCATCCACGCGCCTGCCGCCCGGCGGGTTCGTCAAACGGCGCACGGCCGTCAAAATCATACATGAACTGCGCCTGGATCATCGCGCCGCAGCCGGCCAGCGCGGCGCGGGCGACACCGCCCTTGCCGGTAACCCGTCGCCGCTCCAGCGCCGCGCCGAGCGCAACACAGGCCATATAGCCTGTCAGCACATCGATGGTTCCAAAATGGGCGTGTTCCTCGGGAGTATCCAGCCCGCCGCCGAACCTCACCATCACTCCCGTCGCCGCTTGGGCAAGATCGTCATAGCCCAGATGATCGGACTTCGGCCCTCGCCGCGGTCCGCCCCATGCGTCTAGTTGCACCAAGATCGCCTGGGGATTGAGCGCCGCCAACCTCCCGGGCGAGAGGTTCAGGTCATCGCGCTGCTGGTCTGTGCCGTTCATCGTCACCACATGTGCATCGACGATCAGCCGTTCCAGAGCCGCACGTCCCTGATCGCTGCCCAGATTGAGAAGCACGCTCTCCTTGCCACGGTGGGCATGCAAGCCGAACACGATCGCATTCCACGGATCGACCGAGGGATTGACTGGCTGTACCGAAGTGACCTTGGCTCCAAAGCGCGCCAGCGTCGACCCGATTGTCGGCCCCGCGATCACATTCGTTAGATCAACGACCTTCAGGCCCTCAAGCCACCCGCCCTTTTTCTTGCCTTGCGGGTGAGGACGCGGCGGCTCGGCCATCAGACGAGGCAGATCGCCGCGGAACTCGTCAGGTGTTGGCCCGGGCCGTTTCTCCAGGGCGCCATCGTCGCCCAGCAGCCATGCCAGGTTCCCCAATTGCCGCATCGGGCCATGGCGCGGATCGTCGACCTCCAACACCAGACCGGAGGCGCGCGCATGCGGATCATCCAGCCATTCCCGCGTGCTGCGTTGCGCCGAGGCCGGCGCCTTTCCTGCACCGAAAAGCTCCTCCCATTCCCACGAGGGCCGTGTGAGAAAGGCGGCCTGCATGGCCTCAGCCACACGCTTGCGGTCGCGCGACCCAACGGGGTAGTTGCGCATCGCCCAGTCGTCGGGCCAGTCCTTCCGGTCGAGATAGGCGTCGAAATCCGGTAGCGTCTCGGCAAGGTCGTCCAGACCCAGCACATGCAGGACCCGCCGCGGATGCGTGACGATGGAGCAGGACACTACATAGAAGCCGCGCCCGTCGGCACAGCGATAGGTTCGGTAAAAGGGGTCTAGGAACTCACCAAGATCGGCATAGCTGAGGTTCAGCGGTAGATTTTCCGCGCGACGGCGATCCAGTTCCACCTCGCGCGGGGATTTGTAGCGCTCCGGGTAGTCCTCGATCTGCTCGCAATTATAGACCAGTCCCTCGAACAGGGCCGAGGCCAGCGGCACCTCGATATGCTCGCCACCCATCCTGTCTTTTGCCCCGAGTGCTAACAGAACTGACATGGCACCAAACGCTGCGCCATAAGCGGAGGCGAGGCCGAGCGGCGTGAAGGAGGGGTTGATCCCCATCAACTGCCGGTTCAGCCCCATATCGGTGAACTGCCCCGTGCGGGCGGCGATCACCGCCTCCCAGGCGGCCAGTGGCGCAAGCTCGGTGTCGGTTGAGGCAAAGCCGGGCAGTGAAAGCGAGATGATGCCAGGATTTGCCGCGCGCAGATCGGCTGGCCCCAGACCCAGCCGCGCCATAACGCCCGGCCGAAAATTGTCGATGACGACATCGGCGCGAGCGACCATCGCCAAAGCGGTTTGACTACCGTTTTCCGTCTTGAGGTCGAGGGTCAACGCTCGCTTGCTGCGCGACAGCATTTCGAAAGCAGGATCGTGCCAACGCGGCCCGCCCGGCGGATCGATGCGGATGACCTCGGCGCCCAGATCGGCAAGCATCATGCCGACCATCGGTCCGGCAAGGTAGTGGCCAAAGTCCAGAACGCGGATGTGGTCGAGCGGACGGCGGTTCGTCATGAGGGTCTCCAGAACGGGTTTGGGCCAAACTAACCTTGATCATTGCATCCCGAGCATCATAATCTGCCAAATATGAAGCACGATCTGCCAAACGCACAGAAGTCGCTGCGCATCAACGTTCTGTTGTTCGAGGCCTTCTCGAATATGCTGCTCGCCTGTCTCATCGAACCCATGCGCGTGGTCCGCGACGAACATGGCGCGGAGATCACCTGGACGGTGCTGACACCTCATGACGAGGCCGTGCGTTCGTCCAGCGGGTTGGCCATGGCGCCGGAGCAGCCGCTTGCGGAGACGGGTTCTTGCGATCTCCTGATACTGATCGGCGGCGACCGGTTTCGCAGCGACGCAAACGATCCCGCCGTGCGCCGTGCCTTGCGGCTGACCAGAAAGGCGGGTGCCGTCATCGCCGCCGATACCGGAGCGTGGCTTCTGGCGCGTGCCGGCTACCTGCATGGCCGTCGTGTGACGTTGCATTGGCAACTGCTGGCGGAGTTTTCCGAAACCTTCCCCGACGTGCAAGTTGTCTCCGCGCCTTTTGTGGTCGACGGACGATGGATGACGTGCGGCAGCGCGGCCGCGGCGATGGAATTGGCCTTACAGGAAATCACGCGCAGGTTCGGAGCGACCGCGCGTTTCGATGCCGCAGCGATGTTCCTGAACGGCCCGCGGATGACGAGGCCCGCCGAACCCGCCTTCGGGGCGTTTCCATCCCATCCCAACGCGCGCCTGCGCCAGGCACTGGACCAGATGACGGCCCATATCGAGCGGCCTCTTGCCTTACCGGAGATTGCCACTACCGCGGGCTTAACCTTGCGCACCATGGCCCGACTTTTCGAGGAAGAGCTGGGACTGTCACCGGGCCGCTGCTACCTCCACATGCGGTTGGCGCGGGCGCGGGAACATTTGCTTCAACCTGGGCTTACCAAAGCCGAAGTCGCGGCGATGTGCGGGTTTTCATCTGCTGCCTCTTTGTCGCGAGCGTTGAGGCGAGCGCTTGGCTAAATTTCGGTTGCCGCAAAGCTCTTGATGGGATGTAAACCTCTGGCACCTGTTGTCAGCGGAAATGCAGTCCGCCCATCTGCTAATCTCCGTCCGCCGCCTTGAGCGGGACCGAACCGGCGGCGACGAATTCGTTTTTTGTGCGAATACCTGTTAGAGCAATAGCATGCTGAGAATGACGGTCGGACATCATCTTCAGGTTTGGAAACATTGGACCGAAGCTGGAGAGTATTTATGGGTTGGAAAACGCCAAAGTTTGAATACGTGAATGGGTATAAGATCATCGAGATCGATGGGCCTGCCTTCCAGGTTTCCGACGGCGACAGTCACTTGGGGGAGCCTTTCCCCTATTCCGGCGAGGCTGCTGCTTACGCGAACTCTTTGCCAAAGCGAGAACGGCACTGCGGCTAGGTAGAAGGCCTGTGAAAACCATCAGTAAGCTCCCTCAGTGAATGCGAAGCGGAATTTGACAAACGCACCTCTTCCCACATCCCTGGAGTTGCTTGGTTGGTCTGATTTCTTCGCAGATCAGATCAAGCCTGCCGAGGAAGACCTCGTGCCACGGCGTGTCGCATCAGTCCACCGGGCACGCATCGAGGCAATCGGTGTTGCAGGGCCAGTCGAGCTGGAACTTTCAGCCAATGCCAACACGGCGGATTTTGCGGTAGGCGACTGGGTACTAGCCGATCCGTCGTCTGACATGTTTGTTCGCCGGTTCGATCGAAAAACCGTTTTTCAGAGACGTCCGGAGGTCGGACGTGGCCAGCAACTCGTTGCTGCCAACGTCGATACACTGTTGATCGTGACATCGTGCAATGCCGATTTCAACACTGACCGGCTGGAACGTTATCTCGTCATGGCCAACCAGGCAGGAAGCAACCCGGTCGTCGTGCTGACAAAGGCTGACACCGCTGACGACGTTGGCCTTTTCCAGACGCAGGCCGAGGCTCTACAGCGTGACCTGCCTGTCATTGCACTGAATGGACGCTCCACCGATGTAAGCCTTCTTCTGCGTCGCTGGTGCGGTGCTGGCCAAACGATCGCCCTTGTTGGATCATCCGGGGTCGGAAAGTCGACGCTGGTGAACACGCTGACCGGTCCTGCCTATGGCTCGGAGCAGAAAACCGGCAGTATTCGCGAACATGATGCGCAAGGCCGTCACACCACGACCGCGCGATCCCTGCATGCCATTCCCGGTGGCGGTTGGGTTATCGATACGCCAGGAATTAGGACGCTCTACGTCAGCGATGTCACCGATGGCATCGACACGCTTTTTGCCGACATCGTGGAACTGGCGCCGCTTTGCCGATTTCGAAATTGTACCCATGTGCATGAACCGGGCTGCGCAGTTCAGGCTTCTGTCAAAAGCGGCACTTTGGCCGCCGACCGCGTTGAACGGTGGCGAAGCCTTGTTTTTGAGAACCGGGATAGAACACCGACCATCAGCGGCCCTCGCGGCAACAAAATTGTTCGAAAGCAGAAATATTGAAGGTCAGCACACTTTGATGGGATACGAACGGGCAACCGATCGCAGAAATGCACCATGAATTCGGCCGCATTGGCACCGGCGTCACGTAATCGACACGCTAACTCCAGGCGCGTACCGTTACACAAGCGGCAGCGCCAGCGTTCCATGGTCGTCATTTCGGGCGGCGACGACCTGTAAGCTACCGCCATGTGCCGGCAAGGCCGCGGCGGGATGGCCCGTATGGTCGAAGAGGCAGGTCAGCCGGACCAGTCCATAGGTGAAATCCCGCTTCTTTCCACCGACATCCAGGGTTGCCGCGGCTTTCGGTGCCTTGGCCATTGCAGTCGTGGGACTCACGATTGCCACGCCTTCTTCAAGGATCGAATCGACCGCCGCCCGCATCTGCTGGCGGTCGCGGCAGGCGGCAAGGTATGCCGACATGCCGATCGATTCAGCATGATCGACGGCACCCCGTCCCTCTCGCGGCAATTCGGCGCCGGGGACGACGAAGCCGCGGTAGAAGGCGGCCGTCTCGACGCAGAAGATCGTGCTGTGAACGCCGCTCACCCGATCGAGCGCAGGGAGGCGGGTTTCAGACAGCGTGATGCCGGCGCGTTCCAACGCTTTCAGCGTTTGAGCAAACGTTTCTTGTACGTCTTGCACGCATTCCGCAATCCAATCGGGATCGAAGACGACATGCCGTGCCGCAGGGCTGGGCGACAGGTCGGGCGCAAGCGCGTTGGCCACCAGCGATAGATCCTCACGCGTGCGGGCCATCGGACCGACATGATCCAGCGACGGCACGAGGGGCCAGACACCTGCCAGAGACCACCGGCCGAAACTCGGTTTCAAACCCGCGACGCCACACAGCGCGGCAGGGATGCGGATCGATCCACCGGTATCGGTACCGATTGCCGCATGGCAAAGCCCCGCCGCCAGCGCCGCAGCGGAACCGCCCGACGAGCCGCCGACGGAGAGACCGGGATCGACCGGGTGCACCACCTCGGCGGTCCGCACCCCGAAGGCGCCGGGGTCGCTGATCGTGGTGCCGACAATCGTCGCGCCAAGCACGCGCAGCCGCCCGGCGACCCAGCTATCCGCCGATGCTTTCCGGTTCCGCAGGAAGCGCATGCCGGCGCTTGCATGCGCCGGCACCGTGTCGATGTTTTCCTTCACCGCCACGCAGAGCCCTGCAAGCGGCCCCGCGTCGCGGCCTGCCGCCCTTGCAGCATCGGCAGCGCGAGCCTCGGCGAGCGCCGTGGCTTCCAATGTCTCGCGATAGGCGTTGATCCGGGGATTCTCCCGGACGATGCCCGCTAGCATCGCCCGGGCGATCTCCTCGGCACTTGCCGCGCCGGACAGGAAGGCGGCCCTTGCCGCCTTCGCCGAGGTGAGGATGTCGTTCAATTCAGGGTGCATCCGGGTACATCCGGGTCGATCTGGCCAAAATTCTCGACGGTTTCCCAATGGCCGTCAGGCGTGCCGCGGGCGAGGATGGAATTTGCGCGCAGGCAGTTGTTGGCGGCGAAATTCACCTTACCCTGCGGGGCGTCGAACTCCACCTCGCGCAGCGCCTTGATCACGGCCTCGCTGTCCGTCGATCCGGCCTTCTCCACGGCGGCGGCATAAAGGTATACACCGTCATAGGCCGCCTCGCCGATGGCGTTGATCGGCTTGTCGGCACCGTATTTCTTGGCGAAGGCCTCGGTGAAGATCTTGTTGCGCGGCGTGTCGAGCTTCATGAAATAGGCCTGGTTGGAAAGCGCGCCCGCCGTCAATTCCGGGTGGGCGAAGGAGAACAGCTCGTCCAGCGCATTGGAAAAGAGCTGCTGCTTGAAGCCGAAGGACTGGTATTGCTTCAGGGCCGTGATGACATCCGCGCCCGCCACCATCATCCAGATAAAATCGGGGTTGGCCGCCCGCGCGCGGTCGAAGATCGGTGCGAAGTCCTGCGTGCCGAACGGTGCGAACTCGGCGCCGAGCAGCTTGCCGCCGAGCTTTTCGATCTCCGTCTTGATGACCTCGGCCGAATTGCGCGGCCAGATGTAGTCGGAACCGATGACATAGACCGTCTTGCCGGTATTCTTTGTCAGCCAGCCGAGCGACGGCACGATCTGCTGGTTCGGCACCTGGCCCGTCGAGAAGAAGCTCCGGTCGCAGACGCCGCCCTCGTAATAGGTCGAGTACATCAGAATATGGTTCGCCGGGCTGGTGACCGAGCGGGCGGCGACATGCTCCAGCGAGGCGATCATGCCCATGGTCGCGGCGACTTCGTCCTCGAACACCAGCTTGCGCGCCTTCTCGATCGCGCCGCGGGTGGTGGTCTGGTCGTCCTCGACGACATATTCGATCTTGCGGCCGCCAATGCCGTTGGCCGCGTTCAGTTCTTCCACCGCGAGCTCGAAGCAGTGGAGCTGCGTTTCACCGAGAATGGTTTCAAGGCCGGTGAGACCCGACAGGAAGCCGAGCTTGATCGTGTCGGCAGCGCGCAGGATGGACGGTGCTCCGAGCGCCGAGGCGGCGGCGATGCCGGCAAGGCCCTGGAGCGCGCGGCGGCGGGTGATAAGCGTCATTGTAGTTCCCCTTTTGGTTCGCCTTGATGCAATCCCGGCCACCCGGGCGTCTTCAGATGGCCAGATACCGGTGAAGCGTCTCCTCTTCGAGCGTCTGCGGTGCGCTTTCGTGCACGATGCGCCCCTTCTCCATGAACAGCACCCGGTCGGCCGCCGAGAGGCCGAGATCGAGGTTCTGTTCCACCAGAAGCACGCCCAGACCCTTTTCGGCCGCGAGCTTGCGCAAGATATCGCCGATCATCTGAACGATGTTCGGCTGGATACCCTCGGACGGCTCGTCCAGAAGCAGGAAATCCGGCGCGGCGGCGAGCGCCCGGCCAAGCGCCAGCTGCTGCTGCTGCCCGCCCGAAAGCGTGCCGCCCAGCTGGTTGCGGCGCTCGGCAAGGATAGGGAACATCTCGAAGATCTCGGCCGGCACCGTCGCACTGCGGTCCCGGCGGGCACGCGTACCCATCGTCAGGTTGTCTATCACCGAGAGCTTGTGGAAGATGCCGCGACCCTGTGGCACATAGGCAAGGCCGGACCGCGCGATCTTTTCCGGCGGCAAGCCGGCAACGGCGCTGCCGCTAAGCGCAACCTGTCCCGCCCAGGGCCGGTTGAGGCCGATCAAGGCCTTCATCAGGGTCGTCTTGCCGACGCCGTTGCGGCCGAGGATCGATACGACCTCGCCCTTTCGGACCGACAGGGTGACACCTTGCAGAACCTCGGTGCTGCCGTAGCCTGCGCGCAGATCGTTCACATCCAGCATCACGCACGCCCCAGATAGATATCGCGCACCATCGGGTCGCGCTCGATTGTCGCAAAATCGCCTTCCGCGACGAGCCGGCCCTGATGCATCACCACGGTCCGGGCGGAAAGCGCCCGCACGAAATGCATGTCATGGTCGATCACCACCACCGTGCATGTGCCGCGAAGCGACAGGAGGAGGTCGGCCACGGCCTGGGTCTCCTCCGGCGAAAGACCCGCCGTCGGCTCGTCGAGCAGCAGCAGGCGCGGCTTGCGGATCAGCCCCATGGCGATTTCCAGCCATTGCTTCTTGCCGTGGGCCAGCACCTCGGCGCGGATATCGCGCTCGGCGGCAAGCCCGGTGCGCGCCATCACTTCTTCCGTGTCGCCACCGCCAGCCACAGCCAGGTTTTCCGCGACCGTCAAAGAACCAAAGACCGACGGAACCTGGAACTTGCGGGCGATGCCGGCGCGGGCGATCGCATGGCGCGAGAGCCGATCGATCGGCTTGCCATCGAACAGGATGCAGCCGGAACTCGGCGCGATCGCACCGCATATCATGTTGAGCAGGGTGGATTTTCCGGCTCCGTTGGGTCCGATCACGCAGGAGACCTCTCCTGCGGCAAAGGTTACGCTGACACCTTCGACCGCGACCAGCCCGCCGAAGTGGCGGCCGAGACCTTCGGTTCGCAATTCTCCGCCGACCATCATACCGCCCTCCCTTCCTTCATTGTCTTCCAGCGCGTCCAGAGTTTCTGCGCGGCAGCGGGCAGGCCATCGGGGAAGAAGAACACCATGGCGAGGAAGAACGCGCCGATGAACAGCGGCCAGGCCGACGCGCTGAGCGTGGAGACCTCCTGCTGCAGCCGCCAGACGATCATCGTTCCGGCGACGGCGCCGATGAGGGAACCGCGACCGCCGACCGCGACCCACATGATGACCTCGGTCGAGAGAAGAAGGGCGATCATGTCCGGAGCGACGAAGCCGGTTCCCGTGACATAGAGCGCGCCTGCAAGCCCCGCGATCAGCCCAGACAGGACGAAGACCACGAGCAGGTGAAGCGACGTGTTGTAGCCAAGCGTCTGGGCCTTGCGCTCGTCATCCTCGATTGCTCTCAGAACGAGCCCCCTCCGGCCGCGCAGCCCCGCCCAAAGGGTAAGCACGATACCGAACAGCACGGCAACCACGAGATAGTAGAAGACCTTGCCGGTGATCGGGATGCCGATGGTGAGCGGTGGCACGCCGATCAGACCGGCATCGCCGCCGGTGATGGAGGACCAGCCGATGGCGATCTGCTGTGCGATCAGGGTCAAGGCCAGCGTGACGATGGTGAAATAGGCTCCGCGCACCCCGCCGAAGATGACGAAATAGCCGACGGCGAGCGCGATCATGCCGGCAAGGCCGACACCGAAGGCAAGCCCCGCAAGACTGCCCCAGGCCGCGCCTGGCGCCACGTGGATCGTCATTATCGCCATACCGTACGCGCCCGCACCGAAGAAGGTGGCGTGGCCGAAGGAGAGGACGCCGGTACGCCCCCAGAAAAGATCGAGCGAGACGGCAAAGAGCGCGAAAAGCAATATGTCGCGAAGGCCGGAGACCCCGGAAAACGAACCGAATGCCGGGTAGGCCGCGAGCGCCGCCATGATGGCGAGGGTGATGAAAAGCCAGGTCTTGTCGCGTTGTGTCATCCCGGCACCAGCCCCTGCGGACGGAACCGCACGATGACGACCGCAAGGATCAGCACGCTGGCCTGCGCCACGGTGATCGGTACGGTGGTGGAAAGCAGCGATTCCAGCCCTCCCACGAAGGCCGACCCGGCGACGACGCCGGGGATGGAACCCGCGCCGCCGACAAGGACGACGAAGAAGGACCGTGCAAGATAGTTGACGCCCATCAGCGCCGTCACCGCGACGAGCGGGGCGATGAGGACGCCGGCAAGGGCCGCAAGCGCCGCTCCGCTTGCAAAGGCTCGGCGATAGACCCTCTCGGCATTCACGCCAAGCGCCCGCGCCATGCCCGCATTCTGGATCACCGCGCGGACATCAAGGCCGAAGGGGGTCTTCCGGAAGGCCAGCACACAGCCCGCCATGACCGCAAAGGCGAAGACGATGAGGAAGAGCCGGTAGGCCGGATAGGTGGTGCCGAGTATTTGCACCGAGGCCTCGAACGGCGCGGTCACCGGCCGGGGTGCGGCGCCATAGATCAGGATGATCGCCTGCTGCAGGATGAGGCTCAGCCCCCAGGTGGCGAGAATTGTGGAGATGGGTCTATCGTAGAGGCGCCGGATCACCGTAACCTCAAGGACCGTGCCGAGAAGATAGCCGACAACCGGCGCAACGATGAGCGCCAGCCAGAAAGAGCCGCCGGCCGCCTGTACCGTGAACAGCGTATAGGCCCCGATGGTCACGAACTCGCCGTGGCTGAGATTGATGATGCCCATCAGGCCGTAGATGATCGCAAGCCCCAAGGCGACGAGCATCAGGATGCTCATCAGCGTCAGCGCATTGAGGGAAAGTGAGACGATATCCGGCATCACTCTCCCCCCATCAAGCGGCCGGCCGCCTCGGCGGCATCGAGCACGAAGCCGTCTCCACCGCGTGGGCCGACGATCTGCAGGCCGATCGGCAGTCCTTCGGCCATTCCACAGGAAAGGGTGCAGGCCGGCTGCTGCGACAGGTTGATCGGGTAGCTGAAACCTGCCCATTCGGTCCACCGCGACAGGCCGGAACCCTCCGGCACCTCCCGCCCGGCCGCAAAGGGCAGGCAGGCGGTGGTGGGGGAAAGAAGCAGATCATAGTCTGCGAGCAGACGGTCCATCGCCGCACCAAAGCGGGCGCGAGCCTGCTGGGCGAGAATGTAATCGACCAGGCTGAAGCGCGATCCTTCCGCCGCGGCCTCGAGGAAGCCGGGATCGAGGTCCCCATGCATGTCGGCCGGAATTTGCGCGAGGCGGGTTGCGGCCCCCGTCATCCAGTGCGCGTGGAACATCTCGTGCAGATCTTCGCCTGGCAGCCGAACCGTCTCGACGATTGCGCCTGCAGCTTCGATCTGCCGGATCGAATCCAGGACAACCCGTTCGATGGCGGGATCCAGCGATCCCGTCGGCGGCGTCATCCAAAGAGCAATTTTCCGCCCCTTCCAGCCGAAAGGCCGGGGATCGAGCGAGGGCATCTCGCCCCAGGGCTGGCTCCAGTCCCGCAGGTTTCGTCCCGCCATGGCGGACAGCATCGCCCGCGCATCCGCCGGGCTGCGGGTCATCGGACCGATATGGGCGACCGTTCCGAAGACGCTTGGCGGATCGGCCGGGACACGGCCGAAGGTCGGCTTCAGGCCGAAGGTTCCGGTGAAGGCCGCCGGCACCCGGATCGATCCGCCGCCATCCGTGCCGAGGTGGAGGACGCCAGCGCCGGTCGCAGACGCAACAGCCGCGCCACCGGAGGAACCGCCGGGCGTCCGCTCAGGATTCCAGGGATTCCGCGTGATCCCAAAGGCCGGGCTGTCGGTCACGGCCTTCCAGCCGAATTCCGGCGTCGTGGTCTGGCCGATGAAGACGGCCCCGGCCGCACGCATGCCCGCAACGCACGGCGCATCTCTGGTCATCGGCGCGGCATCGGTTGCCCGGCTTCCGTACCGCACCGACCACCCCTCGACATACACGATGTCCTTGAGCGTGGTGGGCACGCCATCGATGGCAGAAAGCGCCGCGCCGACCCGCCAACGGGTTTCGGCCGCGCGGGCGGCCTCCAGCGCGCCCGCATGATCGATTAGGGTGAAGGCATTGAAACGCCGCTGGACGTCCTCGGCTCGAGCAAGGGCCGCGCGGGCGACCTCCACCGGCGAAAGCGTACCGGCCCCGAAGGCGGCGGTCAGGGCGGCGACATCCACGCGGCAGAGGTCCGGCGCATCGGAGATTGGCGATATGGACTGGCGGCTGCTGTTCAACGGCGTCTTCCCTCCTGAAAACCAGTGAAGACAGCATGGCCGAAATAGTGCAGTCTATAAAATGCAAAATATGATGCTGATTGCTACATGGAATGGATGAATGAACCTGACCCTTCGACAGCTTCGTTATCTCGTGCTTGTCGCGGAGACGGGATCGATATCGGCTGCGGCGCGCGCCTGCCGCATTGCGCAATCATCCATTCTGGCTGCCGTGGGCCAGGCGGAAGGCGAGATGGGCTCGGGGCTCTTCGAACGCCGCCCCTCCAAGGGCGTCACGCTCACGCCGGCCGGTGAGCGTTTCATCGCGTCAGCCCGGCGCCTGCTCTCCGCCGAGGCCGAATTTGAGCGCACGATGGACAAATACACATCCGGCATGCCGCCGGTCCTGAAGATCGGCTGTTTCGAGCCTTTTGGCGCCTTGTTCATGCCGGAGCTCCTGCATCGGTTCGTCGCGGGGTACGATACGGAAATCCAGCTCTTCGAGGGCGAGCAGCCGCAGCTCCTGACCTGGCTTGAAACGAACATGGTCGATGCGATCGTCGCCTACGATATCGGCCCCGGCCTCCCCGCGGATGCGGTCACCCTCGCCCATGTGCCGGCGCACGCCCTGCTTCATGCCGACGACCCCCTTGCCCAAAAGGAATGCCTCAACCTCGCCGAACTGGTGACGCGCCCCCTGGTGCTGCTCGACCTTCCGCAGACCTCCGGATATCTCGTGACGCTTTTCGATCTCGCAGGCCAGAGACCGCGAATCTCGTTTCGCACCCGCGGCTACGACACCGTTCGCGCCGCCGTGGCATCAGGCTTTGGCATGTCGATCCTCAATATGCGCCCAATCGGGCTTGGAAGTCCAGACAGCGACCGGCTCGTACGCCGGCCCCTGATTGAAATCCTGCCGACGCCACGCCTGATGATCGCGGATCGATACGGAGGCGCAAAGCCGGTCTTCCTCCGCCGATTTACCGAGCTGGCGCGTGATTTCTTCGCGGAAATCGGCCCCGAACGTTACGCCGTCGCCCTACCAGATCGATATCACAGCCTCGTGGCGAATTGATGAAAACGATAGATAAACGAATTCGTGCAACGGGGGTAGACCGTCTGAAAACTCCCATTAAGCGTCGCCTTGACGCCCAAACAGGCCGAGCGGCTGCTTTGGAGAAATTTGCGGCCCGCGTGAACGGCCGGAGTGGAGGCGCAAAGCTGCCAAAGCCGTGCACTTACTTCGCCTTAAAAGGATGTGAACTGACGACCCCGCACCGGAGTGTTTTATGGGCTTGCAATGCTCACATCATGATTGCGGAAACGGTTTCGGTCAGTCTGGGAACCCCTGGGACTTTGCTTTGATATCGTTGTGACGACGGGCATCCATCTATGCTTCCTCGTTTACCTGGGGCATGTTGGAAATTGAGGACGTCGGCAATCATCGGCCGAGCGAGCAAAAAAAGACCGGCGCCCGTGGCGCCGGCCAAGCCGCAGAGACAAGGGACGCTCTGCAGGGGAAGTCAAGCCGTCGCCAGGGCTGCCAGCGTCTGTGCATGCAGTTCGGCCGTCGCTGCCGCGACAATGGCGCCACCGCTTTCCGCTGGCCCGCCGCGCCAATCCGTCACCACACCGCCGGCCTGTTCGATGATCGGAATGAGGGCAACAATGTCATAGGGTTGCAGACCAGCCTCAACGACAAGGTCGATTTGGCCAGCGGCTAGCATTCAATAGGCGTAACAATCCGTGCCGTAGCGCGACAGGCGAATCCGCTGTTCCAGCCGGTCGAAAGCAGCCCGCTGGGCCGGATCGAAAATCGCGGGCGTGGTCGTGCAAAGCGTGGCATCGGCTAGATCTTTCGTTGCTCGCGTCGCAAGCCGGTTGCCGCCATGCGGCCCTTCGTAGTGAGAACCCTGCCCGGCCGCATAGAACAACTCGCCGATAAAAGGCTGCACCATCATGCCGGCGACGGCATTGCCGTGTTCCGTCAAACCAACACGCGTACACCAGAGCGGAATCCCGGAAATGAAGGAGCGGGTTCCATCGATTGTGTCGATAACCCAGACAAACCGCTTCTGCGAACCTTCTGCACCGAACTCCTCGCCAAGGATGCCATGACCCGGGAACTCGGCCCGGGTCAGCGCACGGATCGCGTTTTCCGTTTCCCGATCAGCTTCCGTCACGGGATCGAACCCCTCCGCAAGCTTGTTGGAAACCAGACCGGCCTGCCGGAACCGCGGCAAAGCCTCGCGCGCCGCCACCGCGGCGGGCCTGTGCATGAAGTCAACTGATATCATTGCATTGCCTTCCTCAAACCGCCTTCAGCCATTCTGCCCAGCGCGGATCGCTCATCACGAAGCGCGCCCGCATGTGCTTCCAGAAGCCGTATTTGAAGAAATCGAAGTCGAGACGGGAGATCCGGTTCTGCACCATGGCCCAGGTCGACCATTTGAGATCGACCAACGCCTTGAACAGGGAGACACGCGCAAGAAGCGCCGGATCGAAACGGCCGTAATATTCCTCGATCATCTCCGCCTCCACCTCCGGCGAGAAACACATCTCGCTGAACCACAAAGCAAGCTCGGCCGCGCGGTCATTGGTCGAGGCATATTCGAAATCGACCAGCATGACCCGCTGATCGGCATGCAGCAGGAAATTTCCGGCGAGCGTGTCGTTCATGCAAGGTGCGAGGTCGAGACCGGATGCCTCCAGGGCCTGCCGCGCCTCCCGGTAGCGTGCGTTCAGCCAGCCGAAGTCCTCCGGAAACTCGCCGCCGAGCACCAGAGCCTGATCGAAATGCTCGTCAATCATGTCGAATGTCGTCTTGCGCTGGGAGAGCGGTGTACTGTCGTTGAACGCCTTCAAGGCGCGCAGACCGTTGAAACGCACGACCGGGTCGAGGAAATCGGCATTGGTGGAGGTGCGCAGCCCCTCGACGAACTCGCTGACCTCCACACCCGTTTCCGGAAAGAAGTCGATGATGCGCGCGCCGACACCCGCAGCATGCGCCTTGCGGCCGGCCTCGTTGGCCGTGCGGCGATCGATGAACATTTCCGTGCCTTCGCCCGGAATCTTGATGAAGAAACTGTGCGGCGCCCCTTCGACATGCACCCGCCAGTTCGGATTGCTGATGCCTCCCGGCACCGACTCGTAGAAAATCGGGCGCTCCCGCCAGTCCGCCACAGCAAGGATAGCAGCCTCGATCGCCTGCTCGCCGGGAGATACGCCTTCACCCAAACTGCGTCGCATTCGCCCCTCCGTCAGACCTGTTTCAGCCATGTCTCGAAGCGCGGCCCCTCGATCACGGTCCGCGCCCGAAGCAGCCGCCATTCGGCGTATTTGAAGAATTCCACGTGTTTTCGCGGCGAGCGCGCCGCGCTGATGAAGCCCCACAGCGCCCACATCAGATCATCAGCCGCACCGTAGAGCCGCGCACGGGCAAGGGTCCGCGCATCCGGCCGACCAGTAGCGATCTCGATTGCGAGCAAGGCGTCGCCATCGAAGGGAAGCAGTTCGGCCAGCACCGTTCCGAGATCATGCGCGGGATCCGCCTGTCTCGCCCATTCGAAATCGACCAGTCGGACAGCGTTTGCCGGCCCGACCATGACATTCGACGATGCACCATCGGCATGGCAAGCAACACGATCGACGCCTGCCGCGGCAATTGCGGCACCAATCCGCCCGACCGCCGCTGCCACAGTTCCCACCGGCGCGGGCAGGATGGCGCCAGCCCCTTCGGCAAGCCCTCTATACGCCGCGACAAGATCGAATACGCTACGCTCCTCCGCTAGCGGCGCTGCGGTCTGGAAGCGACGTTTGGCAGCGAGCAGGTTTTCGAGTACGGCGGGGCGGCGGAGCACGTCGGCATGACCCCATGCCCATTCCTCGCCCAGCGCCTCGAAGACGAGAACACCCCGCGCGGTATCAGCATGCAGCAACCGTGGTGCGATCCCGATTTCTCCAGCCTTCCGGCTGGCTTCGGCGACGCGCTCCGGCGCGATGAAGTCCGCCATGTCATCATGCCGGTGCTTGATGAAGACCGGAGGCTGGTCAGGCACCGTCGCGAGACAGCAGATGTTCTCGACGGCTCGATGGACGGGAGACACAACACCCGCGAGCGGTGCAGAGAGAACCGCACCGGACAGGCCGACGGCGGCAAGAGCGGAGTGTATCGCCTCATCGTTCTGCATGAAACTCTCCCTCGGCGAGCCGCCGCAACATCTCCGTCAAAACCGTGAGGCCGGCCTCGACATCCTCCGGGCGTGTCAATTCGTCAGGATGGTGCGCGGCGCCATCGACGCTCGGAATGAAGATCAGGGCCGACGGAATGCCCGTATTTTGCAAAGCGACGGCGTCGTGCCCGGCCACGGAATGCATGCTTAAGGGCTCGAAGCCGCAGCGACGCGCCGTCTCGCCGGCAAGCGTCACCAGACGATCGTCCATGCCGGCAGGCGCGCGCAGCACGTCGGCGGCGATTTCCAATCGCGTGCCGGTTTCCCGCGCCGCCTTCTCGAACGCAGCGATTGCTACTGCCCCCGCATTCCCCAGTTCGGCAACATCGAGACCGCGTAGTTCGAACCAGACCATTGCGCGCTCGACCACGACATTCGGCGAATTCGGCTCGATGACGAGGCGCGCCGCCGAGCGATGGAGATGGGGATAATGCGCAGCGACAAGGGCCTCGAAGGCCGCGATGCCCTGGGCTGCGGCAAGAAGGGCATCGCGCCGATCCGCCATCGGGGTCGGCCCCGTATGAGCCGCACGGCCGATCCAGGCTGCGGTGATCTTGCGCGCGGCCCAGGTTCCCTCGACCACGCCGATACGCCGCACGGCCTCCGTCAGAATACGGCCTTGCTCGACATGCAATTCTACATAGGCGTCGGGGCGCGGCGGTACTTTGCCCGTTTCACCGGTCACACCGATGGCACCAAGAGCATCGCGCAACGCCACGCCAGCTCCATCCTCGAGAGCGAGCGCCTCTTCCAGCGGCAAGGCGCCTGAAAAGACCCCGCTGCCGGTGAGGCTCGGCTGGAAGCGCGCGCCCTCTTCATTCGTCCAGTTGACGACAGCGAGATTCCGGCGTGGCCGAAAACCGCCGGTGCGAACCCGCGCATCGAGATCGAGCGCGGCGCAGCCGGCCGCAAGAACGCCAAGCGTGCCATCGAAACGCCCGCCGCGCGGCTGGCTGTCGAGATGCGACCCGGCGAAAATCCAGCCGGCTCCTTCCCCCGCCCAATCGAAGCAGGCGAACTGGTTGCCGATCGCATCCGTCGCAATGCGGGCGCCACCTTTGGCCATCCAGTCAGCGAAAAGACCACGCGCCGCGCCATCTTCCGCGCTCGCCGCCAGCCGTGTGATCCCCTGCCCCGGATGCGCGCCAATCGCCGACATCCGGTCGAAAATCTCGATCACATTGGAGCCGGCCGTCACCGTCGCGCTATCCATGGATGATCTCCAGATCCTCGGCTTGAACGGCGGACATGAGAGCATCCGGCAGGCGGCGGTCCGTTACCAGCGTATGAACCCGGCTGAAAGGCGCGGTGATGACATTGCCGACCTTGCCGAATTTGGAATGGTCGGCGAGCATCACGCTTCGCGTTGTCTGCTTCAGCAGCACCTGACGGATGCGCGCCTCGTCCTCTTCGAAGTCCATGAAGCCATAATCGGCATTCACCGCCGCCGCGCCCATGAAGACCATGTCGAAATGGAACTGCTGGATGTAGGCGATGGTGTCATAGCCGACGAGATCCTGCTCCACCGGGCGCAGATGCCCCGGCGTCATCAGCACCTGAACGCCGAAATGCTCGCAGGCCGCCTGCGCGATGCGCAGAGAATTCGTGTAGAGCCTGAGTTTCTTGAAGCCGACGAGCCGGCGGGCGAGCGCCAGCGTCGTCGTGCCGGTGTCGAGGAAGATGACGCAGTCGTCGATGATGAGATCGCGCGCAAGGCTCGCCACACCGTCTTTTTCCAGCGCGTTCAGCTTGATGCGTTCGGTGATCGGCGTATCGGCGGTACGGCCTGCCGGGATGGCGCCGCCATGCACGCGCCGCACGGCTCCTTCGGCCTCGAGATCCTTCAGATCGCGCCGGATCGTTTCCCCGGAAACGCCGAATTCAGCCGAAAGCTCGAGCACACTGACACGCTGATCGCGGTCCAGGCGCTCCAGGATGACCTCCTTGCGGATCTCACTCGACATGAACGGCTTCCTCCTCATGCAGCGCCTCGTGCCGATGCAGGCAGGCGGCGTAGTTGCCCCCGGCAAGAGCCAGCAGCGGCGGGTCGGTTTTCTGGCAGTCGCCCTGCGCACGCGGACAGCGCGAGCGGAACGAACAGCCAAGCGGCAAGTCGATCGGGCTCGGCGGCTCGCCGTCGAGCAGGTATCGAACACGCGGAAAACGGTTATCCTCCAGCGTCGGCATGGCGCTCAGCAGCGCCCGTGTATAGGGGTGGTGCGGCTTTTCGAAAAGCGTGCTGTTGTCGGCCAACTCCACGATGCGCCCGAGATACATGACGGCGATACGGTGGCACATCCGGCGCACGAGTGCGAGGTCGTGCGAAATGAACACATAGGAAAATCCGTGTGTTGCCTGCAGCCGGTTGAAGAGATCCAGAAGCTCCGCCTGCTCCACCTGGTCGAGCGCCGACAGCGTCTCGTCGAGGATGAGCAGGCGCGGCTTCAACACCAGCGCGCGGGCGATGTTGATACGCTGGCGCTGGCCGGCGCTCAGGCCCACCGGCAGACGATCGGCAAGCTCCATGTCGAGCCCCACCTCGGCCATCGCCTCCTGTGCTCGCCGCGACACCTCCGCCCGGTCGACACCGTGAATGAGCAACGGCTCCTCGATCATGCGCTGGAGCGGCATGCCCGACGGCAGCGCCCCATAGGGATCCTGCAAAAGCAGCTGGAAAGACCGGCGCATTTCGGTCAGCGAGCGAGCGGAAAGATGAGAGAGGTCCTTGCCGAGAAAAGTAATGCGGCCGCCATCCGGCTGCTCCAGCCAGGCGAGAAGGCGGGTCAGGGTGGATTTCCCGCAACCGCTTTCGCCGACGATGCCGAAATTCTCGCCGGCCTTCACGGTGAAGGAGACGTCGCGCACCGCCTTCACCTCGTTATAGGCGTTAAAGGAACCACGGCGGCGCACAAGGTAGGAGCGCATGACGTTGTCGACGGTCAGCACCGCCTCGCCCTCTCGCGCCGGCGGGGCCGCCACATTCTTCCAGATCGACGGGATGCGTAAGATCAGCGCGCGCGTATACGACTGCTGGGGAGTTGCTGCGAGCTCCACCGTGCGGCCTTCCTCCACGATACGGCCGCGCTGCATGACGAGCGTACGCTCGGCGATCTGCGCCACCACCGGCAACGACGACGAGATGAAGAGAAAGGCAGTGTCGAGGCTCTGCCGCAAGCCGTCGATGAGACGGATGATCTGGGCGGCCACCGTCACGTCGAGCGGCTGGGTGATATTGTCGGCGATCACCAGCGAGGGATCGGAAACGAGCGCATCCACGATCATCACGCGCTGCATCATGCCGCCCGAGAACTGGAACGGCGCCTCGTGGAAGCGAGCAACCGGCGACGGAATGTGCACACGAGCAAGCAGGTCCAGCACCTTCTCGCGCGCCTCGGCCCGACCGATTTCCGGTCGCACGCAGCGTAGTTTCTCGACGATCTGCTGGCCGATGGGCAAGCGCGGATCGAGCGAGCCCATCGGATTGGATCCGATGAAGCCAATGCGGTTGCCGCGGATGGCGGAGAGCGCGCGCGGCGGCAGCGCCAGGACGTCCTTATCCTCGAAGACAACCTTGCCGGCCGCGATCTCCAGGGGTGTCGTCACAGCGCGCACCAGCGCACGAGCCAGCACCGACTTGCCGGATCCGGCCTCGCCGACAAGGCCAAGCACTTCGCCGGGCGCCAGAGAAAAGCTGACATCATCGACAATGCGCCGTTTGCGGCCTTCCCGATCGAGGTCGACACTGAGATTGGAGACGGCGAGAATGGGACCGGGCATTACGCTTCTCCTCGCAGAACCGCATTGCGCGCGCGCTCCAGCGCCGACCCCATCAGGTTGAGGCAGGTCAGCGAAACCAGCATAAAGACGCCGGGCATGGTGGCGATCCACCAGGCATTCAGAAGGTACTTCCGCGCATCGGCGATGACATTGCCGAAGGTCGGCGTGGGCGGCTGCACGCCCAGGCCCAAAAAACCGAGAATGGATTCGAAGATCATCATGCGGGCGATGTCGAGCACCGCGACGAAGGCGATCGGCGGCAGAACGACGGGCGCCACGAAGAGCAGCATGATACGCAAATCCGAAGCCCCAAGCACCCGCTCGCCCAGAACATAGCCGCGGCTTCGCTCGCCGAGCGCCACGGAGCGGGCGACGCGAGCATAGAGCGGCCAGCCGGAAAGGCCGAGCACGAGGATGATCGCCGGCACCGTCGGGCGGGAAACGCCGAGAATGGTGATGGCGAGAATGATCATCGGGATCGAGAGCTGCGCGTCGGTGAGCCGCATGATGACGGCATCCACCCAGCCGCCGCGGAACCCGGCATAGAGGCCCAAGCTGCAGCCGACGACGAACATCAGGACAACGGTGGTGATACCGATCAGCAGCGAATAACGTAAGCCCACCAGACAGCGCATCAGCACGTCGCGGCCGAGCTGGTCAGTCCCGAGAAGGTAAGGCCACTTCCAGCCCTCTGCCGGAAACGGCGGCAGGAGCTTGGAACCGTAGGCGATCTTGATCGGGTCGATCGAGCTTATCAGCGGCAGGAAGATCGCCAACCCGACGAGCAGGCCGAAACCGATCAGGCCTATGCGGAAATCCGTGCGTGCGGCCGCGATCTGAAGCATGCGCCGGGTGGGGGTGACACCCCGTTTTACCGCCGGACGCGCGGCAACGGTCTCATGAGCGATATCGGCCACGTCAATACTCCAGTCTCGGATCGATGGTCATCGCGATGAGGTCGACGAGGACGTTGATCATCACGAACATCACGGAAATGAAGATGGCGATGCCCTGGATGAGCGGGAAATCGCGTTGCAGCACGGCGTTGATCGTCAGGAGGCCAAGACCGGGATAGTCGAAGATGAACTCGATCACGAGGACACCACCGAGCAGCATGCCGAGCTGGACGCCGAGCAGGTTGATGAGCGGGATCGCCGAATTGCCGAGCGCATGGGAGAAGATCGTGCGGCTGCGGGTAAGGCCGCGGATCGGCGCCAGCTGGATGAAATCCTCGCGCATCACCTGCGCCACCGAAACGGTGAGCGTGCGCAGGATGAACGGCACGATCTCGACGGCCAGCACGATCGCCGGCAGGATCGTATAGCTGAAGCCGCGATAGCCAATGGCCGGCAGCAATTTCAGTTTCACCGACAGGAACAGTGTCAGGACGATGCCGAGCCAGAAATTCGGCGTCGATACGCAGATGGAGCCGATGGCAAGCGCCAGCTTGTCCGGCCACTTTCCCGGATAGAGTCCGCCGAGCGTACCGAGCGGCACAGCTACCAGCAGAGCCAAAGCAAGGGCGACGGCGGCCAGCTGAAGCGTCATCGGCAATGTGGCGAGGATAAGATCCAGCACCTTGGCCCGCTCCTCACGAGTGGCATCATCGAAGGATGCGCCGCCGAGGCTTGCCCCGCTCTTCGGTCGCACGAAGGACGTGCCCAGATCGCCGGTCACGAGATCGCCGAGATAGGACACGAACTGGACCGGAATGGGTCGGTCGAGGCCGAGCTCCTTGGCCTTCATCGCCACCACCTCGTCCGGCGCCATGCCGCCGACGATGAGGCGCGCGGGATCGCCCGGCACCACGCGCAGGAGCGTGAAGATGATGAAGGTCACGAGCAGAATGATGAGCGCTCCCTGCAGGACGCGTCTCACCAGGAACGATAGGACGAACATGCGTCTCCCCTTGCACTGATCGGTATGGAGCGGCCGCCCCTCAGGGACGGCCGCCGCTTGCCATCAGGCGAGGGTCGCCTTGTTCGCGTCCATCATGCCGTTCGGATAGAAGTACATGCCGTCCAGACCCTCGCGCATGGCGTGGATGAAGACCGAGGTGAAAAGCGACAGCGCCGGCACCTTGTCGGCCAGCATCGGCATCACCTCGTTCTGGATCACCGCCTTGCGTTCGGCAGGATCCAGCGTGTTGCGCTCCTTGTCGAGCACCGCGTCGAGATCCTTGTCGTCAATGCCGCAGATGCGCTTCGAGATCGAATGGAAATGGGTGCGCAGCACGAGGTCCGGTTCCGGCGAGCCCGTCGACCAGCCGCAGTCGATCATGTGCCCCGGTCCTCCGCCCGGACGGTCGTAGAGCCGCTCGTTCCAGGCCGCCACTTCCATGACATTGAGCTTCACCGGGAAGCCCTGCTCCTGCAGCATGGCCGTGATGACCTCGCCATACTCCTTGGTCTTCGGATAGAAGCCGACCGAGGTGATGTATTCGAGTTCCGGCAGGCCCTCACCCTTCGGGAAGCCCGCCTCGGCCAGAAGCCGCTGGCTTTCCTCCGGATTGTATTCCGGATAGTTCGGCGTATCGACGTAGCCGAACTTGACCGGCGAAATCCAGGCTTTGGAGGCGTGGCCGGAAACACCGAGGATATCGAGCAACACGGCGCGGTCGATGGCATGGGCGGCCGCTTTGCGCACGCGCGGATCGTTGAAGGGCGGTTTGGAGCAGCGGAACCAGAGATATTTGTTCTCGACGGAAACCGCCTTGTTCAGCTTGTAGCCGCCGGTTTCCTCAATGGTCTGGACCTGCTCGGCCTCGAGACGTTCGATGAGATCCGCCTCCCCGTTGAGCAGTGCCAGCGTGCGCGTGGTCGCATCGCCGACGAAGCTGAAATTGATGCCGGGAATGGCCGGTTTGCCGAGATAGAAGCCGTCGAAGGCTTCAAGCACCGTGGTATTGCCGTCCTGGCGGGCAAATTTGAAGGCACCCGTGCCGTTCGGACGGGAGGACAGCGTCTTCGGATCGGCGACATCCTTTGCCGACATGATCGGCAGGAAGGCGGAGAGGAACCAGAAGAGGCTCGCCGGGTAACCGCCCTTGTCGGTCTTGATGCGGGCGACATTATCGCTCACCACCTCGACCTCGCAGGGGCCGGGATACCAGGCTGCCGGCCGGTCGGGCTGGCTGGCATATTCGAAAGTCGCCTTCACGTCTTCGGCGGTGAAAGGCTTGCCGTCGTGGAAGGTCACCCCCTCGCGCAGCGTGAATTCGAGCGTGTGCTCGTCGACGAGCTTCATGTCGGTCGCCAGTTCCATCACCAGCTCGTCCGGCTTGTCAGGCCGCATCGGCGCACGGGTGAGATAGCCGAAGACGAAACTCTCCAGATTGATCTGGGCGAGCGTGGTGTGCGAGGACGGATCCCAGTTGCCGGTCAGGTTCTCCGCCGACATGAAATTGAGGACCTTGCCCTCGGCGGCATGCGCCGGATTGACGAAAAAGGCAGTGTTGAGGACCGGAAGGCCGACGGCGACGCCAGCGAGCGCGGAACTCTTTAGGAATGCTCTCCTGTTGAATTGCATGACGATTTCTCCGCAGTTGGATTGCTGGGTGTTCCCCACCCCGCTTTGTCGCCAGCAACGACAAGCGGAGGTATTTTATTTTGGAAAAGGTGATCTTCGGCCTGCTGGCAAAACGCCATGACAAGCGCATCGGCATGCCGCCGGCCAACGACCTGAAGGCCGACCGGCAGGCCATTCACCGTCAATCCGCAGGGCAGCGAGGCCGCAGGGTTGCCGGACAGGTTGAACGGATAGGTGAAGGGCGTCCAACCGGTCCAGGCCAGCACCTCGGACGGCGACGTGAAACCTTCCGGTGCCTCGCGGTCGGCGGCGAAAGGCTCGACCGGCACGGTGGGCAGAAGCAGCAGGTCGATATCCTCGAAAAGTGCGTGGACGCTGCCGGCGAATTCCGCGCGCGCCTTGGCCGCCCAGAGATAGTCGGCGAGATTGTAGCGTGCCGAAGCTTCGACGAGACCGCGGAAACCGCTGCCGAAAGCCGAGAGATCCGCCTGCGCACCATAGGCGACGCCACGGCCAGCGACCCAGAGCGTTTCGAAAATCCGGATCGGATCCTGCCAGTCCGGAACGACCGTGTGGATATCAACACCAAGCGCCGCCGAAAGGGTCGCAACGGCTTGCCGCACCACCCGGTCGATTTCAGGCGTGACCGAAAAGCCGAACAGGCTCGGCGCGAAGCCGATGCACAACGAACCGAGAGATTGTGGCACGGTATAATCGGCGCCGTCATCGGGCAGCGCCTGATGGTCGCGCGGATCCGGTCCCTTGACGACGTTGAACAGGACGGCACTGTCCTTGGCCGAAAGGCTCATCGGACCGGCATGAGACAGCATTTCCGTGGCACTCCACGGCCAGGCCGGTACGCGCCCCAGCGAACCCTTCATGGCGAAAACGCCGCAAAAGGCCGCCGGGATGCGCACGGAGCCGCCGCCATCGGACCCCAGCGTGAAGGGGACCATGCGCGCAGCAAGCGCCGCACCGGAACCGGAACTCGAGCCGCCACTCGTCAGTTCCGGGCTCCAAGGGTTGCGCGTCGGCCCATAGAATTGCGAGTATCCGGAGCCGGACCACCCCATCTCCGTTGTCGTCGTCTTGCCGATCATGATTGATCCGGCATCGATCATCCGCTGGACAATCGGCGCCGTCGCCTTGGGAGCGAAATCCTTGTAGGCGGCAGAGCCGCGTTGGCAGAGCCTGTCAGCGACGAAGAAAAGATCCTTCACGCCCATCGGAATGCCATGAAGCGGGCCACGCAACCGGCCTTGTGTCCGCTCCCGGTCGCAGGCACGCGCCTCGTCCAGCGCTTCCGTTTCATAGACCTGACTGAAGGCGTTAAGGATCGGGTTCAATCGCCGGATGCGCTCAAGGCTTTCGCGCACAAGCGCCTCGGACGTGAGGCCGCCGTTAGCAAGTGCCGATCTGAGTGCAAGAACCGAAAAATCCACGACCTTCATCTCCAGTTATGTGGATTTATGTTGGATTTGTGGAAATTGTCAATATGCAAAAAACCCACAAAATGCACAACGAAGCGCGCACCATGTGATGCGGACTGATTATCGTACGTGTTGTTGTCGTCTGACCTTGTTGAACTGGTCTACCAGTAACGAAGGCTGGACGCGGTAGGGCGAAACTCGCCCACGTCGCTTCTATGTCCATCGCCCTGCTGATGGCCAACGAGGTCATCGCCGCATATCTCAAAGTCAGCAGGACGCCGCCGACAGTCTTAGGTTTGAAAAAAGCTCTTGAACGGATGCGAACCGGCGGCCCCGCTGTTGCAGAATGCGCACGGACTCGAGATTCTAATCGCGGATCTAATGGCCGACTAAGCGCCTCTGCGATAGCTGACTTTGCCGCCACAAATCGTGATCGCAGGCTCCGCCTCGTGCAGAACATCCGCCTGCATCAGCTCTATATCGTGGGAAAGCACGACGATATCGGCGAGATAGCCGCATTTGAGGCGGCCCTTGCGGTGTTCCATGAATTGGGCATAAGCACCCTCAACCGTATAGGCCGCGATCGCCTCCATCAGCGTGCAATCCTGGGCGGGATAGCCTGGAGCAAAAGGCTTGCGGCGGATAGCGGCCTGGATGCCGAGGATCGGTGAGATCGGTGAGACAGGCCAGTCGGAGGCGAACGGAATGTGGGCGCCGGCTTCACGCAGGGTGCGTGAGGCCCAGGCATAGGGCCAGCGTGCCTGGCCGACGCGTGACAGCGTGGGCTCCAGCGGCAGGTTCATTGCGCCCGGCGGATGCTGCGGCTGCATGGCGGCGATGACGCCGAGGTCGACCAGCCGCTGGATGTCGGCGGGGCGGATGACCTCGACATGTTCGATGCGGTGACGGCTGTCGCGCGCACCGTTTATGCGGCGGGCATGCTCGTAGCCATCGAGGATGGAGCGCACGGATCCGTCACCGCAAGCATGCACCGCTATCTGCAGGCCTCGCCGGTCAGCCTCGGCGGCGAAGGCATTGAAACGCTCCTGCGTGAACAGCGGCTCGCCGTGCCAATCGGTGCGGTCGGCGTAGGGCTCGTCCATGTAGGCCGTCCAGCTATCCAGAACGCCGTCCATGAAGGCCTTCACCATGCCCGAGGACAGCCATTCGGACCGGTAGCGCTCGGCCATGATGGAGGCCTTTTCCAGCACATCGGGCGTCATGAAATTCTTGTAGTGGAAGGGAATCTGGGCCCGCACCGAGAGCGCGCCTTCGGCTTCGATCTCGGCCAGCAGTTCGAGCTGGTAGAGATTGCCGTCCATGTTGTGCAGCGACGTGATGCCCTGGCTCGCGCAATAGTCAAGGCCGCGCTTGGTCATCTGCCTGTCGGCCGCGCGCTCGGCGTCCGTCGGTGGACGATCCGGCTCCCCGCCCGTGATGAGACCGAGCGACAGGCGCAGTTCACCGCTCAGCTCCAGCACGGGCTCGAAGGCGCCCCATTCCCGCAACTCGCCGCCGGCAAGCCCGTCCGCGCCCATGAGGATTTCGTTGCCGGGCGGCAGATCCCTGCCATGCAGCAGGCCGGCCGCCTCCAAGGCACGGGTGTTGGCCCACATCGTATGCCCCTCCGCCGCGGTCATGGCGAAGGGGCGGTCGGCAACGATGCGGTCGAGATGATGCCGCGTGATCCGCTCGCCATTGGGTAGTATTTCGTGATCCGCACCGTTGGCACGAAGCACCGTAACCTCAGGATTGGCCTTCGCATGGTCGCCGATCTTCTGCGCCAGCGCATCGAAGCCGCGCACAGCTCCCAGATCGAGACCGCCCAGTCCCATGGCACCCCAGGCAAGATGCATGTGCGACTCGATGAACCCAGGCAGGACGGTTGCGCCCCGCGCATCGACCATCTCGGTCGAGCCGTTGCACAGGCCGAGAATCGCGGCCCGCTCGCCGATGGCCAGGATCTCGCCGTCCTTGACGGCGATGGCCTCCGCGCGCGGAAGAGACGGGTCCATGGTCAGGATTCTGGCATTCTCGATGATCATATCGGCGGACATGGCGCAAAGCTCCATTTGGTTGTCATGCGGGGTGGCGCGGCGGTCAGCGGGACTGCGGACGCAGCCTTGTCGTGGTGAGGATCGCGATGAGCGCCAGACCGAGGAGAACGGCGGCGGTCAGCGTCATGGAGGCGACGGCGAGTTGCGGCGTGGCGGCCGAGCGCAGCGACAGCCACATCAGAACCGGCAAAGTCTGGCTATCACGGTCCGTCAGGAAGAGCGCCATGATGAATTCATTAAGCGAAATGACGAAGGCGAAGAGCGCCGACGAGAGGATGCCGGACAGGCAGCTCGGCAAAACGACCTCGACAAAGACGCGCAGCGGCCGCGCGCCGAGATCGAAGGCGGCCTCGACAAGGCGCTGGTCAAGGGTGCGAAACACCGCCTCCATCAACAGGAAGACGAGCGGCATCGCCCAGAGCGAATGGGAAAGGATCACCAGATAGGGCGAGCCGAAGGGCGACGCGCCGAACATCTCTATCCTGCTGAAGGTCATGGCGATGCCGAGTGCGAGCACAACGCCTGGCATGAACAGCGGAACCACGATGGCAAGGTATAGCGCCGACGCGCCGAAGAACCGATGGCGGGTGAAGACCCATGCGGCGGCAACGCCGGTACAGGTGGACAGAACCATCGTGCCGGTGGCGATGAAAAGGCTGTTCGTCAGCGCGCGCACCCATTGCGGGCTGCTCGCGAACGTGACGTACCATTTCAGCGACCAGCCGGTGATGGGAAACCGCAATTGCTGACTGCCGCTGAACGACATGACGAGCGTGACGATAATCGGGATCAGGATGTAAGCAACCAGCGTGAGGCAAAAGGCAATTCCCGCAAGGCGCAGCAGGCGGCCGCCCAGCGGCGAGGAGGCACGGACAAGGCTAGACATGGAGCGACCTCTGTTCAGGTTGCAGCCAGCGAACGAGCAGGATCATCAACGATACCGCGAGGGTGAGTGCCATGGAGAGTGCTGCGGCCATCGGCCAGTGGTGCTTGCCCAGCATTTGGTCCTGGATGAAATAGCCGAGCGTCCAAAGCGTATCGGGACCGAGTGCCAGCGGCGTCGCGTAGGCGCCCATCGTCCAGATGAAGGCCTGCGCGAAGGCAGCAAGCAAGCCGACCCGCGTCTGCGGCAGGATGATCTCGGCAAAGGTCGTCCAGGGCGGGCCGCCGAGGTCGGCCGAGGCTTCGAGCGTGCGGCGATCGAGCCCGTCAAAGACGGACAGCAGGATGAAGAAACAATAGGGCAGCGTGACATAGACGAGCCCCACCAGCGCGGCGCTCTCGGTGTACATCAGGCTGATCTTGTCCTGGAAGAGCCCGGACGAAACCAGCGCATAGCTGAGCAGGCCGTTTTTGGGAAAGATCGTCCACCAGCCGAAGATCGTCGCGATTTCCGAAACCAGCATGGGAAGCAGCGCGACGCCGACGAAAAGGAGACGCCAGCGCCCCGGCCGCAACCAGACCAGCAGCGCGAAGGCATAGGCAATGGCCACCGTGGCGACGGAGGCGACGAGCGCAAGGCGCGCCGTGTTCCAGATGACCGTGAGGATCAGCGGATCGGACACCAGCCGATGATAGTTTTCGAAGGTGAAGCCGGGTAAGAAGGCGGTTTGCGGCTCGTGCTCGTTGAAACTCATGCGCGCCATGTAGAGCGCCGGAATCCCGAAGCCCGCGACGGAGAGACAGAGCGCAGGAGCCATCACAAGCCAGGCCGCCAGGCGGCTTTCGCCGGGCCGTCTCATGAGAATATCCGCATCGCCGCGGCCTCCCAGCCGAGGGTAACATCCGCACCGGGACCGAAACCCAGATCCGCATGATGATCGGCGACCAGCGCAACCTCGCCGGCAGCCAGGTGGTAGCGCCAGCTGTCGCCGAGATATTCGACGGTATCGACGCGCATTTGCAGCCGGTTGGGCGCGGCGTCCGCATCCGGCCCGAGGCGAAGGCGCGCAGGACGCAAATAGAGCCGGTGCGATCCCGGCGGCAGGCGCTCGGCGAGGGCCAAGGGAAGAGGCACACGGCCGCTGTCACGATACCCCTCCGCGTCGGCGAGGATGTCGAGACAGGAGCTTTCGCCAACGAAGCCGTGGACGAATTCCGTGCTGGCCGCGCCGTAGACGACATCCGGGCGATCGATCTGCTCGATGCGCCCACGGTTCATCACGGCTACCCGGTCGGACAGGGCCATCGCCTCGTCCTGGTCATGCGTGACGTAAACTGCGGAGAAACCGATCTGCTGGTGGAGACGGCGGATTTCCGCGCGCAGCTGCAATCGCAGCGACAGGTCCAGCGCGGAGAGCGGCTCGTCGAAGAGCAGCACGGACGGACGGACCGCAAGCGAGCGGGCAAGCGCGACGCGCTGGCGCTGGCCACCCGAGAGCTGTTCGGGATACCGATCCTCCTTGCCGGTGAGCCTTACGACATCGAGCGATTCAGCGATCCTGCGTGCGATCTCGTCGCGCGGCACGCCCCGCATCCGCAGGCCGAAGGCGATATTGTCCGCCACGGTCTTGTGCGGAAAAAGCGCACCCGACTGGAAGATCGTCGCCGTGTCGCGCAGATAAGGCGGCAGGTGCTGTGCCGGGGCGCCATTAATGCGGATTTCACCGCCATCAGGCGCCTCGAAGCCGCCGATCATCCGCAGCGTCGTCGTCTTTCCCGAGCCGGACGGGCCGAGCAGGGTCAGAAACTCGCCCTTTGCAAGCGAGAGAGTGACATCATCGACCGCGACCACCGCGGCATAAGCACGGTGGAGCCGGTCGAGTTCGAGAGCTGGTTCGGAGCGGATCATTGATCGGCCGACCGGGAGATGGACAGTTTCATGCGGCTGTCGAAGGTCGCGTAGTCGGCGGTGATCTTCTCCCAGCCCTTCATGGTGATGAGTTGGAAGCGGCCGTGAACGTCCTCATTGGTGCGCGGATAGTCCTTTGAGTGATCGGGAGCGGTGACGTCCTTGCGAGACATGAAGACCATGGATTTCGACAGGAAGCGGTCCTGCGTCTCCTTCTCCAGAAGATAGTTGGAGAAGAGATTGGCGAGATCGTTGTGCCGCGTGCCGCGGACCTTGAAGAAGCGGTCCGTCCAGCCCGAGGTGCCCTCCTTCGGCACGGCGGCGACATATTCGTCAGGGCTGTCCTGCAGGAAACCGAAGGCGTCGGAGGAATAGGTCTGCGCAGCGTCCGCCTCGCCCTGATTGAGCACGGTCGCCTGTTCCGCACCCGTCATGTACCAGCGCGCCGGGCGCAGCTTGTCGATCTCGGCAAAAAAAGGTTCAGCGCTTGCCAAAGAATACATCTCGTCGATCTTATGGCTCGCTCCCTTGGTCAATGCCGTCAGGGAGAGCGGCCAGTGCCAGGCGGAGCCATCCACAGTCACCTTCCCCGCGAGCCTTTCGTCCCACAGGAGGTTCCAGCTGTCCGGCGCGATGTCGAGCGACTTGCGCATGAGGAGCATGCAGGTGCCGATGGCGAAGGGCACGCCAAAACCCTCCGCACCCGGCCGGGTTTCGTCGAAATAGGGATAGACGGCACCCAGATTGGGAAGAGCAGCCACTTCGTTCTTGAGGAACAGACCCTGGGCGATGCCTTGGATGGACACATATTCCTCGCCTATGGTGATATCGAAAGGCGGCGTGTCTGCCGGCGCGGCCAGAATCTGCGGTACCATCTGGTCCCAGCCGCCGGTGCTTTCTACCGCAGTTCCATATTGCGCGTTGAATGGGTCGATCACGGTTTCCTTGAACACGGTCTCGTAGTTTCCGGACCATGACATGACGATCAGTTCTTCCCCCGCGAAGCTCTTCTCGGCGGAGGCGACGGATGCGCGGCCTATGATGGCCGGCGCAGCGATCAGCGCGGCGCCCGCGCCCAGAAATCTCCGGCGGGAGAGCGGGATGCTTTTGAGGTCATTGCTCATTCTGGTGTTCCCCTTTTTTAGCGATGAGCGTTTGCCGAACGGCCGCTAGCGGCCGGACGACCGGGCGATTGTCATTTTCATCCTGCTGTCGAAGGCCTGATAATCCGCGTTGATCTCGCCCCAGCCCTTCATGGTGATGAGCTGGAACATGCGATGGAGATCTTCATTCGAGCGCGGATAGTTGTGCCAATGGGCCGGCACGGCGACATCCCGGCGCGACATGAAGACCATGGATTTCGCGAGGAAGCGGTCTTGGGTTTCCTTCGCCAGAAGGTAGTTGGAAAAGAGGTCGGCGAGATCGCCGTGGCGCGTGCCGCGGACCTTCACGAACCAGTCCGTCCATGCCGATGTGCCCTCGTCCGGCACCGCGGCGATGTACTCGTCGGGACTGTCCTGCAGAAAAGTGAAGGCATCAGACGAATAGGTGAGTGCAGCATCCGCCTCGCCCTGGTTCAGCACGGCCGCCTGCTCCGCGCCGGTCATGTACCAGCGGGCGACCTTCAGCCTGTCGAGTTCGGCGAAGAAAGGTTCGGCGCTCGTCGTCGAATAGAGCGCATCGAGCTTCGCGCCCTGCTTCAGGGCCGCCACGGAAAGCGTCCACCACCAGGAGGAGCCGTCCAGTGTTGTCTTGCCCGCAAGCCTGTCCTCCCACAGAAGCGACCAACTGCTGGGAGAAAGGTCGAGGGACTTGCGCAGCATCAGCATGCAGGTGCCGCCGGCAAAGGGCACGCCGTAGTCCTCGGCTCCCGGCCGTGTTTCGGCGAAATAGGGATAAACCGCATCGAGGTTGGGAAGGGCGGCCCTGTTGTTCTTAAGCCAGATCTTCTCCGCAACACCCTGAAGCGTGATGGCCTCTTCCGTGATCGTGATGTCGAAAGGCGGATTGTCGGCCGGTGCGGCGAGGATCTGCGGCACCATCTGGTCCCAGCCGCCGACGCTTTCGACGCGGGTGCCGTATTGCGCGTTGAACGGGTCGACCACCGTCTCCTTGAAGACGGTCTCGTAATTGCCAGACCAGGGGACCACGATCAGTTCCTCGCCCGCAAAACTCGTTTTGGCCGAAGCCACGGAAGCACGCCCGATGATGGCGGGCATGGCGAACGCGAAGGCGCCGGCGCCGAGGAACTGCCGGCGCGACAATGCGGTTTTTCCTTCAATGCCCTTCATGCTTTCCTCCCTCTGTTCCTTGCGCGCGATGGCATGCACATCACATGGCGTCGGCCGGTACAGGCTCGCCGCGAGCATTTGCCAGCAGCGCCGCCGCGAGCGCGTCCCGCTCCCGCGCATAATCCCGGGTAATGGCGGCGCCCCGCTGGCGGGTGCGCCAGTGCGGATCGGCCAATAGCGGGGCATCCGTCGCCTCCGGCAGATGCCGGCCGCGGATCAGGTCGGCCATCCGCTCCGCCAGAACGAGGGTCGGCGCGTTGAGATCGCCGGCGGTCGCCTGCGGCATCAGGGAAGCATCGACCACCCGTAGTGACGCGATGCCGCGAACGCGCCCTTGCGGGTCGGTGACCGCGCCGTCGTCCGTTCCCATGCGGCAGGTGCCGCAAGGGTGATAGGCGCTTTCCAGCTTCGCCTTGAGGAAATGATCGAGCGCCTCGTCATCCTCCACCGCGGCCCCCGGCGCCAGTTCCCGGCCCCGATAGGGCGCGAAGGCCGGCTGGTCGAAAATCTCCCGCGACAGGCGGATGCAGGCGCGGAACTCGTCCCAGTCGTCGGGATGGCTCATATAGTTGAAGCGAACGCGCGGCAGGCTCTCCGGCCGCCCGTCACGCAGGCGCACCCAGCCACGGCTCTTCGAGCGCTTGGTGCCCACATGCACCTGGAAGCCATGGCCGGAGGCCAGCGTCTTGCCATCGTAGGAGATGGCGAGCGGCAGGAAATGGAACTGGATATCGGGATAGACGATGCCCGCGCGGCTACGGATATGGCCGCCTGTCTCGAAATGATTGGTCGCGCCGAGGCCGCGCTTCATCGTCAGCCACTCGATTCCGATGCGCCCCTTGCCCCAGAGGCTTTGCGTCGGAAAGAGGCTGACAGGCTGCGTGCATTCCATCTGGAGATAGAGTTCCAGGTGGTCCATCAGATTCTCGCCGACTTCCGGCAGATCAGCCACGACTGCGATGCCATGCCGGGCAAGTTCCCCCGCCGGTCCGATGCCCGAGCGCTTGAGGATCGCCGGCGACATGATCGAGCCGGCGGAAAGAATGACCTCATGCGTAGCCGTCGCGTATCGAAGTTCGCCGGCGACCATGAAATCAACGCCCGTCGCACGTCGCCCCTCCATCACGACCCGATTGACCAAGGCGCCGGTGACGATGCGGACATTGCCGCGCGCCTCGGCCGGGCGAAGATAGGCACGTGCCGCACCCATCCGCCGACCGCCGCCGACATTCATCTCCATCGGCCCGAAACCTTCGTGCTGACGCTCGTTCATGTTTGCGCTACGCGCATACCCGGCCTGGCAGCCGGCCTCCACGAAGGCGCCATAGAGGGGATTTGCCGCCGCGCCGCGCCGGACCATGACCGGACCATCGGTTCCCCGCAGCGGCCCGCCGCCTTCGACAGCCTCCAGCCGCTGGAAGTATGGCAGGACGTTCGACCAGCGCCAGCCGGATGCGCCGAACGCATCCCACAGTTCGTAGTCCATCGGATTGCCGCGAACCCAGCACATGCCGTTGATGGAGGAGGAGCCGCCGAGACCCTTGCCGCGCGGCAGGTTCACCTCGCGACCGCCAAGATGGGGCTCGGGATCGGTCTTCATGCCCCAGTTGAAGCGGGCGGTGTTCATGGGGATCGACAGAGCCGCGGGCATATCGACGAAGATCGACTTCTCGCTGCCACCCGCCTCGATGACGAGGATGCGTGTGGCGGGATCCTCCCCGAGACGGTTCGCCAGCACCGAACCGGCCGACCCCGCGCCAACGATGATATAGTCGTATCGTCCTTCGTTCAGCACGGCCGGACCTATTCGATGATCACGTAGAATTTCAGCATGTCGACCGGCTGGCGCCACACGCCCTTGAACCCCTTCGGCACGAGGAAGCTGTCCCCCTTGCGATAGGTCTCCTGGAAGTCTTCCGCCTCCAGCGAGACCTCGCCCTCCAGGACGACCATGAACTCGTCGGTCGGATAGTTCTCGTAACGCTCGGTATAGGCCGTCGACCGCCAGATACCGGCGCGGACACCCTTCTCGGGCCGCGAGAAATAGGCGTGATCAAGACCCAGCGGCTTTCCCGAAAGCAGCTCCGCATGCTCGAGCGCAAGATCGGGAAGGCCAAGCCAACCATCTGGTCCGGTTGATGAAAATCGAACGGGTTTTGGCACGGGAAGTCTCCGGAATGCAGTGGTTTCGAATGGGTCCAGACTGTGGCACCCCTCCCCCGTTGACAAGTGACAAGTTTTCCCGATTCAGTAACCTGAAGTAACGGAGAAGACGATGCGCCGGCACTATTCCCTGACCGCATTGCGCGCCTTCGAAGCCGTAGCGCGACTGAAGAGCATCTCGGCCGCAGCGCAGGAACTGCACGTGACGCGACCTGCCGTCTCCAAGCAGGTGACGCTGCTGGAAGCCGATATCGGACGCTCCCTGCTTCTGCGCGTTGGCAACGCAATCGAGCTGACGCCCGCCGGCGGCGAACTTTTCGCCGGGCTACGGCAGGGGCTTGAGATCATCTATTCGACGACGGAAGCCGTCAGCCGGCGGGCGCCGGACGAGCGGCATATCCGTGTGCTGGTCTGCCGCGACTTCGCATCAAGCTGGCTTGCCAGCCAGATCGGCACGTTCCTCGTTGCCAATCCCGGCATCTCGGTCGAGATCACCGCGGAAAGGAACGGCGTGTTCCGGCAGGATGAGGATTTCGACTTCCGTATCTTCTATGCGAACGAAGGAGCGCTTGCCTCAAAGACATTTCAGGAAAGCGTCCTCTGCCGCTGGATCGACATGCTGGTCTGCACCCCGGATTTTGCGACGAACCATCTCGGGCCTGAAAAGCTGCTCTGCGAGGCGCCCTATCTGGCTGATGCGAACTACGACATGTTCGAGGAATGGTGCGGCCTGACCGGCATCGACGCCGGCGGCGCCCGGCAACACATCACCGTCTTCAATGAAACGACGCTCTGCCTCTCCGTCGCGGCATCGGGTGGAGGGCTGACGATCGGCGACAGTTTCCTCGCCTTGCCGCCCATCCAGTCCGGCAGCTTCGTCGTGCCCTATCGGGTCGGCCTCGTCAGCGCACAGTGCTACCTTCTCTTCAAGCACAGGAACCGCCCACCGACCGTCGCGCATCGTAAGTTCGAGACCTGGCTGCGCGGCGCCATCAAGGACTACCAGTCATCGCTGCTGCAGGTTCTCGCCGACAAGGGAATCCGGATCATCGAGCGCGCCGGGCCGCCGGCGCACGAAAACGCACCCCTAGCCGCAAGAGCCGGCGAGAGGCATGCCTTCACCGGAAAGATCGGCCGCGATGGTCTCGGCAAGCCATGACCGAAACAGGGATGCCGAGGGGCTTTCCTGCGCCGCGGCGGGGCTGATCAGGCCATAACGCGATCCGTCGGGGGTAAATCCCAGCGGTGCGACGAGGCGGCCCTTGGAAACATCGTCGATCGCGAGGATCCGGGGACACATGCAGACGCCAAGCCCCGCAAGTGCGGCCTCCACCATGAGGAAATGGTGGTCGAGAAACCGCGTGGATTCCGGCCTGTCGCGATCAGGATGGGCCGACAGCCACTTTTGCCACGCGTCCGGCCGCGTCCGCGCCGCCAGGGCTACATAGTGGCCAGCCGCGAAACGCTCGGCCATATCGGGATGCATCACGGGGCCGACCGCTTCCTCGAACAGCCCCTCGACCCTCCAGTTCGCGTCGATGGAGAAATCCAGCCGCCGGATTGCCAGCGTGATATGGTCCCGGGTGAAATCGAAGGCTCCGCCGCCGACGGACAGATGCAGGTCCACCTCCGGATATTGCCCCTGGAACGCGGCGAGCCGCGGAATGAGCCAGCGCATGGCGACCGAGCGCTCGCTGGAAACGACCACGGGAGCTTCGGCACGTGTCGCGCGCAATCGAACGAGTGCCGACGAAACCATTGACAGGGCACCCGTCGCAGCGGCGGCAAGCTCCGCGCCGGCGACCGTCACCCTGATCCCGCGCCCCGAAGGCTCGATGAGCCTGATACCCGTATCGAGCGAGAGTTTCGCCACCCGGCGGCTGACGGCCCCGTGGGTGAGATTGAGCTCTTCCGCAGCGGCGCGCACGGAGCCCAGACGCGCCACCACCTCGAAGGCGCGCAGATCGTCCAGGGAGGGAAGCTCGGCTCGTTTCATTGGTGATTTTTTATCACCGATATTCGTCAGATCATATCGATTTTTTCCTGTTTCACCGTGGCCTACTGTTCACGCATGGAACAGACAATTGACAGAAGAGAACGAATTGGAATCGTCGCCGACGATCTGACGAGTGCAGCGGACGGCGCCGCCGCCTTCCTGGCGCGCGGTTATGCGCCCCTCATCTGCCGGCAGGAACACCCGGCAACCCGGGAGCTGCTGGTGTCCATCGACACCGGCAGCCGGATGCTGGACGAAGCGGCGGCCGGACAGGCGACCGGCCGGGCCGTTGCGGCACTCGCCAAACGCACTACGCTCTACAAGACGATCGATTCAACACTGCGCGGCCATATCCGGTCAGAGATCGCCGCGGCCTTCCGGGCAAGCGGCCGGAAACATCTGGTCATCGCCCCGGCCTTTCCGGCGGCCGGCCGCACCACGATAAGCGGCATCCAGCTGCTGGATGGCATGCCCGTCGCAGAGACCGCCTATGGCCGCGATCCCGTGCACCCCGCAGGCACATCGGCCATCAGGGACCTGATCGAGCCGGAACTGGGCAGGATAGTCATCGTTCCGGCCGACCTTGCCGAAGCCGAGATCGGCCGGCACATCGCGGATGCTCCGGTCGTCATCCTCGACGCGACCAGCCAAACGACGCTCAATCGCCGGGTGGCAACGCTTGCCCCGCGCGGATCCACGCTCTGGGTCGGTTCGCCCGGCATGGCGGCGGCTCTGGCGACGATCGTACCCTCGGCGCCGGCGACACATACACCCCAGGCAAATGCCCTCGCCCGTGTTCTCGTGCTCGTGGGCAGCGCAAACCCGGTCAGCCACGAGCAGTGCGGCAGGCTAGCGGCGACGGGCGTTGCGATCGCCGACCGTTCGGTGGAGATAGACACCGAGGCTTCCGTCGCCTGCCTTCGCGCGCCGCAAAACCGCTCCAGCGATCCGGCAACCGTACTGACCACGCTGATCGACGAAGCCCTGACGACGCTTTCCCGGCAACGTTACGACGCGGTCATCGCGACCGGCGGGGAAACGATGAACGCCCTGATGGAGCGGCTGTCGATCCGCAGCTTCACGCTTTTGCGCGAAATCGAGCCCGGCTTCCCGCTCGGCAGGGCGCAATTCCCCAGCGGCCGCGTCCTTCTGCTGGCCATGAAGGCCGGCGGTTTCGGCTCTGCGGAGACGCTTTGCAACGCGGCCGACACCATCCTTGATATTGGAAGGAAGCATTCATGACGACGCTGTTGAAACCTCTCGCCCTCACCATGGGCGATCCGACCGGCATAGGTCCCGAGATCATCGCAAGGACGATGCTGGAGAAACCCGAACTGCGGGCCAATCTCGTCATCGGCGATCCCAGAGCGATGTCGCGAGCCATTGCCATGCTCGGCGGCACGCTCGATCTCAATGTGGTCGAACACTCCGAAGCGCCCCTCCAGGAGGGCGCCGTGAATGTCCTCACATCCTCTACCCTCAACAAGCTTCCTCCAATGGGCACCGTCAGCGCCGAGGCGGGCAGGATGGCCTACGATGCCATCATCGCGGCCATCCGGCTTGCAAAGGCCGGCAAGGTCGCGGGGATTGTCACCGCCCCCATCCATAAAGAGGCGCTTTCCGCCGCCGGCATATCCTATCCCGGACACACCGAAATCCTGGCCGAGCATGGCGGCGGCGGGCGTGTGGCAATGATGCTGGCTAATGACGATATCCGTACCGTGCTCGTGACCATCCACTGCTCGCTTGCGGAAGCGATCCGCCGTGCGGATTTCCCCGCCCAGATGGCGGCAATCCGGCTTGCCCATCAGGGCGGCCGGGCGCTCGGCATCGAAAGGCCGCGCATCGCCGTGGCGGGCCTCAATCCCCATGCCGGCGAAGGAGGCCTTTTCGGGGACGAGGAGATCCGCATCATCCGCCCGGCGATTGCCGCCGCGCGCGCGGAAGGCATCGATGCCAGCGGCCCCTGGCCCGGCGATACGGTGTTCATGCAGGCCCGCAATGGCCGCTTCGATATCGTCGTCGCCCAGTATCACGACCAGGGGCTGATCCCGGTGAAGTATCTCGGGCTGGAAAGAGGCGTGAACATCACGCTCGGCCTGCCCTTCGTTCGCACAAGCCCGGATCACGGTACCGCGTTCGATATTGCTGGCCGGGGTATCGCAGACCCCGCAAGCCTGCAGACCGCCATCGACTATGCCCGCCGGCTGGCCGGCACCTCATCCGATCAGGAATAACGACATGGCCCATCCCGCCTTCATCTTCATGCTGACCAGCAACGACCGCACCATTCCCGATGCACTGGAACAACTCCCCGCCGTCATCGCCGCCGGTGTGCGCCATATCGGTTTCAAGGATATCGGCCTGCCCTTCGACGATCTCGCCACCCTGCAGCGCGCGATCAAGGCGGCAGGCGCAACGAGTTATCTCGAAGTCGTCTCGCTCGATCGCGAAAGCGAGCTTTCCTCCGTTCGCTCCGCACTCCGCCTCGGCGTCGATTATATGCTTGGCGGCACCCATGTCGACGACGTGCTGCCTCTGATCAAAGATACGGGCATCCGTTACTATCCCTTCCCCGGCCGGATCACCGGCCATCCGAGCATCCTTGAAGGCGCGCCCGAGGACATAGTCGCAAGCGCCCGGATGCTGGCCGCACGGGAGGGCGTTCACGGCCTGGACCTGCTTGCCTACCGCGCCGCGGTCGATGTTCCGGAACTGATTAGCGCCGTCTGCGAGGCTGTCGGAAAACCGGTGATCGTCGCCGGATCGATCGACCGCCCGGAGCGCATTCACGCGGTCATCAGCGGCAAGGCCGCCGGCTTCACGGTTGGGACCGCCGCCCTCGACGGGCGTTTCCCTGCCGCACTGCCCGGCCTCACGCACCAGCTTGTGTCGATTGCCGCAATCACGGCGCAGGCACAGCGGCTCACAGAGCTGTAAAGGCATTCCCAGGTGTCATTCGATGGTATCGCTGAATGAGTTCTTGATGAGAATCCAAATTAAGCCCCACCCGTCATGCATCGTGATTGCTGGCTCCATTCGACCCTTCAAGGCAATGACAGGACGCTAGTTAGAACGGTTGGCGCCGATTGTTGATCCTGCTGTCGAGCAATGCCAACAAGCCATTTGTGGAACCGCTGGCCGAACGGCTTTTCGAGGGCGGTCCTGTCCCAGGCCAGATAGTAGCTCTCGGACAGCTTCATGCGGATATCGAACGGCACGACGAGGCTGCCGGCGGCGATCTCGTCCTGCACCATGGAAACCTGTGCAAGAACAAACCCTCTGCCGTTAGCCGCCGCGTCGATGGCGCTGCTCGAAAGGGTGAAGGAAAGGCCGGAAAACGTTTGCCGGCCGTCGGCATCGATGAGGCTCGCCCAATCCTTCCATTGCGGCGACGCCTTGTAGTCCGCCTCCCATTCCACATTGAGCAGGGGAAACGTGAGGATGTCCTGCGGACAGCTCGGAGCCCCGCTTGCGATGAGCGCGGGCGAACAGACCGGCACGACCCAGTCCGTGAACAATGTCGCAACGTGTTCGTGGACGTGGGAACGCCGGCCGTAGGTGATGCGGAAATCCACCTCTTCCGCGCCGAGGCGGGGCTCCTGCTCCTGGCCGAGGATGCGCACGTTCGAGCCCGGACAGAGCGACTGCCAATCGAAGATCTTGCGGCTGACCCAACGGCTGGCGACCGAGGACAGGGCGCTGAGCACGATGCCGCTTTCGTTGCGTGCGCGCGTGAGGACATTGGCGGCATGGGAAAGCTGCTGAAACCCCTTCGCAACCTCGCGATAATACAGCCGTCCCCAGGACGATAGCTCCACCCGCCGACCCCGTCGTTCCAGAAGCGTCAATCCAAGACATTGCTCCAGATTGCGCACCAACTGGCTGACAGCCCCCGGCGACACGCCAAGGTCTTCCGCAGCGGCGCTCACCGAGCCGCATCGTCCAATGGCTTCAAAGGCCTGCAAGCCGCGCAAGGACGGATTCGACATCGTTACGCATTCCTCCCCCAACGCACCCCAATTTAGATTTTCTAAAATAGAACGCAGAAGCTGGCAACTTGTTGGCGCCGGGAAAACAACGAACATTCGCTTATCAAAACGCAAGGAGAGCGAGATGTTTCTCAAGAATGCCTGGTACGTCGCGGCCTGGGATCACGAGGTAAGCCGCGCGCTGAAGCCCGTCACCGTCCTCGGCGAAAACATTGTCCTCTACCGCAGGCAGGACGGTCAGGCGGCCGCCTTGGAAGATGCGTGTCCCCATCGCAAGCTGCCGCTCTCCATGGGCCGCATCAAGGGCGACGACGTGGAATGCGGCTATCACGGCCTTACCTTCGACTGTTCGGGCGCCTGCACGCGCGTTCCGGGCGCAGAGCGCATTCCCCATGTCGCCAAGGTGCGTTCCTACCCGGTCCACGAGCGCTACGGCCTGCTCTGGATATGGATGGGTGAAGCCGACAAGGCGGACCCGAAGGATATTTTCGAGGTCGAGTATTTCGACGACCCGGCGTGGGGCATCAATCGCGGCGAGTCCATGACGCTCAACTGCAACTACCTCTACATGACCGACAACCTGCTCGATCCGTCCCATGTCGCCTGGGTCCATCAGTCGTCCTTCGCAAGCTCGGCCTGCGAGGAAACGCCGCTGGAAACGACCGTGAAAGACGATGGAGTGACCGTTTGGCGCTGGATGATCGACTCCGAACCGGCGCCCTTTTATGCCCCCTTCCTGCAGTTCGAGGGCAATACGGACCGCAAGCAGCACTATGAAGTCCGCTATCCGAGCAACGCCATCATCAAGGCAATCTTCGCGCCGGCCCACACGGGCGGCGAAGGCCGCGCACTGCCGGACAACACCTTCCTCATGGACAGCTACAACTTCATGACACCGGTCGATGAGAACCGCACCAAATACTACTGGTTCCAGATGCGCAATTTCGCGCCCGACGACGCCGAGGTCTCGGCGCGCTTCGCCAAGTCCGTGCGCGGCGCCTTCGAGGAAGACCGCGTCGTGCTGGAAGCGGTCCATCAAGGGATGGCGAACAAGCAGACGCCGAACCTCGACCTGAAGATCGACGTCGGCCCGATGCGCTTCCGCCGCAAGCTGGCCCAGATGATCGCCGCCGAGGCGAAAGCCGGGCCTGCCAGCGAAGCGGCAGAGTAAGGATTGCCCGAATGCAGGACGCCGCGGCCTCGCGCTTCCGCCCCTTCGAAGTCATCGCGAAGGTGCGTGAAAGCTCTACCATCACGTCTTTCCGCCTTGCCCCTCTCGACCGGCAGCACTGGCGGCCGTTCGAGGCCGGACAGTTCCTCACGATACGGGTCCCCGACCGTGAGGGTGGCCATGTCCTGCGCAACTATACGGTCTCCTCGTCTCCGCGCGAGGAGGGCACGTACCGAATCACCGTGAAGCGTGAGGCCGCACCCTCGCAGGATGTTCCGGCGGGTGTGAGTTCGTGCTGGCTGCATGACGAGATCGAGCCTGGCGCCGTTGTCGAGATCGACCTGCCGCGCGGCGCGTTCAAGCTGGACGCGACGAGCACACGGCCCGTCGTGCTGCTTTCCGGTGGCGTCGGGCTGACGCCGACGGTCTCGATGCTCGATGTGTTGGCGCGGGAAAGCGACCGGCCCGTCTGGTTCATCCACGCCTGCGACAGCGGGGCCGTCCACGCGTTACGCGACGAGGTCGAGCAACTTGCCGCCCTCAGGCCCGGCGTTACCGTGCATTTCTGCTACCGCTTCGCAGAAAGCGCCAGCCTCGACGCGACGCGGTGCCATTCGCAAGGGTTCCTGACGCGCGCCACGCTCCAGCAGCTTCTGCCGCTCGACGATTACGACATATACATGTGCGGCCCGCCGCCCTTCATGCAGGCGCTCTACACCATCCTCATCGGTCTCGGCGTCCGCAAGGAACGCATCGCCTATGAATTCTTCGGCCCGGCAAGCCTCCTCACGGAAGCCGCGCAGACAATAGTGCAACGTGTGAAGCCGCCCGCGGCCGACAGTTCCACCGCAGGCGACGGACCCCATATCGTTCTTCAGAAATCCGGGCGCCGGCTCGCCTGGGACGGCACGAGTGAATCCATCCTCGCATTTCTGGAAGCGCAGGGCATCGAACCGGAATTCTCCTGTCGCGCGGGGGTCTGCGGAACCTGCGAACAGGGGCTCGTCTCCGGAGAAGTCGATTATTTCGAGGAACCGCTCGACGTGGTGCCGCAGGATCGAGTGCTGCTGTGCTGCACCCGGCCGAAAACATCGCTCGTGCTCGATCTGTAGCGGCTTTGAACAACAGGCCGCAGCTTGAACCAAGGGGTGCCTTGCCACCCGAAGGAGAACGCGTGACGAAACTGCTCCGAGAGGAAATTCCGCTCAATCCGCATGTCGCCGGACTGCCGCCCTACAATGCCGGCATGAACATCGCCGCCGCGCAGAAGCACAGCGGCCGGCAGGACATCGCCGCCCTTGCCAGCAACGAGAACCCGGACGGCTGCTCGCCGAAGGTCGCCGCCGCCCTCGCCGGCCTCAATCCCGCGCGGTATTGCGATCCGGCCTGCACGACGCTGCGCACGGCACTCAGCCACAAGCTCGGCGTTCCCACGGAACGCATCGTCGTCGGCAACGGCTCGGAGGAGATGATAGCTGCGGTGTGCCGCGCCATCCTTCGCCCCGACGCCACCGTCGCAACGCTCTGTCCCGGCTTCGGCCTTCACGAGATCGAGGCGCTTGCCAACGGCGCGCGGGTCGAGAAGGTCGCCATGCGGGCGGACCTCAATTTCGATATCCCCGCGATCGTGGCAATGCTTACGCGCAAACCGGCGATCTTCTTTCTCTCGTCGCCGTCCAATCCCGTCGGGCCGGCGCTCGACCGTGACGGCCTGAAGCGCATTCTCGCGGCGGTTACGCCACAAACGTTGCTCGTGCTGGACGAGGCCTATTTCGAATTCACCGACGACGAAATACCGGACGGGCTTGCCGCCCTCGCGCAGACAGACCTCTCCTGGGTGGTACTGCGGACCTTTTCCAAGGCCTATGGGCTTGCCGGCCTGCGTGTCGGCTATGCCGTGACGTCGGACCTGCGCCTGGCGCGTGCCATGACCGCCGCCAAGACGCCGTTCAACGTCAATGCCGCCGCACAGATCGCCGCCCTTGCCGCGCTGGAGGACGAAGCGTGGATGCGCACATCGGTCGCCGCATTGAAGCAGGAACGGCAGCGCGTTTCCCGGATCGTCACGGCCCTCGGCTTTCGCGTCGCCGGATCGCAGACGAATTTCCTCTTCATCGACGTCGGCTGGGACAGCCGGGCAGCGCTGGATCACTTCCTGTCGAAGGGGATCATCATCAAGCCGTGGAAGGAAGCCGGCTACGAAACCTTCATCCGTGTGACGATCGGCAGCCGCTCCGAAAACGACCGTTTCATCGAGGCGCTGACCGCTCTCGCCAAGGAGTGACACGCCGCAGCGCCACGCCAACCGAACAGGACAGAACAGGGGCCGATCAACGGCCCAAGGGAACGAACCATGAGCGCAAACGCCAGTCTGCCCAAAGCGAACCGGGAGCCACATCGCATGTCCTCATTGACGCCATCCGGTCTCTTTTCCGGCGACTATTCCGCTCTGCGCGCCCGGTTCCTCACTGCTGCGCGCGCCGCCGGGGCGAGCCTCGTCGAATATCTGCACCCGCTGCATGGCCCTGACGGTGAGCGGCTTGCGACCGATGTCGCCTATCTCGGACGCAACGATGCCCGCAAGCTCATGGTGCTGATTTCCGGCACCCACGGGGTCGAAGGTCCGTTCGGTTCGGCCTGCCAGACCGCCTGGCTCGCCCAGAACACGCCCTGGCAGCTTCCTGACGACACCGCAGTCCTCGCGATCCACCTCATCAACCCCTGGGGCACCGCATGGTCGCGCCGGGTGAATGAAGACAATGTCGACCTCAACCGCAACTTCATCGACTGGCAGAAGGCGCCGCCGAAAAACGAGCGGTATCGCGCCCTGCACGCCGCGCTCGTCTGTCCCGCCCTGGAAGGGCCGGCGCACGACGCGGCAAGGGAGGCCTATGAGGAGGCCAAGCGGCGTTCCGGCGGCTATGCCGGCCTTGCTCCGATCATCGAGGCCGGCCAATACGACTTTCCGGATGGATTGTTCTATGGCGGCGATGGTCCCGTCTGGTCCAACCGCACCCTGATCGACATCCTCACAACCTTTGCGCAGCAGGCGGCCGAAGTCGTCGTTTTCGACCTGCACACCGGTGCCGGTCCCTACGGCTATCCGGCGCTGCTGTCGGTCGCCGAAAGCGAGCATGCCGGACTGGACCGGGGACGGAGCATCTTCGGCCCCGCCCTTTCCGTCGTCGTCACCGGCGCGAATGCGACGACCGATACCGGCATTGCCGCGACGGCGACCGGCTACGTTTCGGCGGCCGTGCGGACCGCGCTGCCCAAGGCCCGCGTCCTGCCGATGGTGGTCGAGTGCGGCACGCTGGACGGCGCCACCGTTTCAGACGCGGTCCAGGCGGACAACTGGCTTCACCTGTTCGGCAAGGTCGATACGCCGCTCGGCGGCAGGATCAAGGAAACCCTGCGTGCTGCCTTCATTCCCGAGGATGCGGACTGGCAGCGCACGTGCCTTGCCGCGTCGCTGCGCCATTTCGACCGCGCCTTCGCCGATCTCAAGGCGGTTGACGGTGCCAGCCTTGAAAAACCCGTTCCGGCCGCGGCAACGGTGACCGTCGTCGCCCACCCCGACGTCAACGGCCCGCGGCTTGCCGAACGACCGGCGATCGAAGTGCACGGCATCCACAAGCGTTTCGGCAATCTCCCAGTGCTGAACGGCGTCAGCGTTTCCGCTCAGCCGGGCGAGGTCGTGTCGATGATCGGCTCCTCCGGCTCGGGGAAAAGCACGTTCCTGCGGTGCATCAACCTGCTCGAACAGCCGAACGACGGGCGGATCGTCATCGACGGCGAGGAAATCCGCATGAAGAAGACGGCGGACGGGGGTGCTGTTCCGGCCGACATGCGGCAGGTCGAGCGCATCCGCTCGCGGGTCGGCATGGTGTTCCAGAACTTCAATCTCTGGCCGCATATGACCGTGCTCGAGAACATCGTCGAGGCGCCGCTGCATGTGCTGAAGGAAGAGCGGCAGGCGGCCGTCGATCATGCCCATGCTCTGCTGAAGAAGGTCGGCCTCTCCGACAAGCACGCCCAATATCCCGGCCAGCTCTCGGGTGGCCAGCAGCAGCGCGCCGCCATCGCCCGCACGCTTGCGATGCGCCCGAAACTCATCCTGCTCGACGAACCGACCTCCGCGCTCGATCCCGAGCTGGTCGGCGAGGTGCTGCGGGTGATCCGGCAACTGGCCGAAGAAGGAAACACGATGATCCTCGTGACGCACGAAATGCAGTTCGCGCGCGAGGTCTCGCACAAGATCCTCTTCCTCCATCAGGGAAAGGTGGAGGAAGAGGGTGCCCCGGCGGAGGTTTTCACCAATCCGCGCTCCGAACGCATGCGCCAGTTCCTGGCCCGGACGTTCTGACTGCCGCCGGCCTCACCCGCCCACAACGAAGCTCAACATGGGGAACCAGAACATGAAACTGAAAAGTATGTTGCTCGCCACCGCCTTTGCCGCGTGTCTCACGACGGCGCAGGCCGCGGAAGGCGAATTGTCGATTGGAACGGAAGGCGCCTATCCGCCGTGGAGCATGGCCGATGCGGTCGGTAACGTCACCGGCTTCGACGCCGATGTCGGCAACCTGCTCTGCGCCAAGCTGGAGATGAAATGCCAGTTCGTCGTCCAGGCCTTCGACGGCCTCATTCCGGCGCTGAAGGCCAAGCGCTTCGACATCATCATCTCGGGCATGTCCATCACGGAAGACCGCAAGAAGGAGATCAACTTCTCCATCGGCTACGCCGAACTCGCCAACATGTTCGTCGCCCCGAAGACGTCCGACCTTGCCAGCATCAAGGATTTCGACAGCCTGATCAAGGCGCTCGACGGCAAGAAGGTCGGCGTGCAGGCCGGTACGACCCACGCCCACTATCTTGAGAAGAACGTGCCGAACGCCGACCTGAAGACCTATGACACGCTCGACCAGATGCAGATCGACCTGGCCAGCGGCCGCATCGATGTGGCCTTCTCCGACAAGTCGGCGCTGGATGACTTCCTCGCCAAGCCCGAGGGCAAGGATTTCCAGCTGGTCGACGTCAAGATCGCCAGCTCGTCCGATCCGACGCTTGGCGAAGGCATCGGCGTCGGCATCGCCCAGGAAAACACCGAACTGAAGGCCCGCATCGACAAGGCGCTCTGCGAACTGGTCGCCGACGGTTCGATCGGCAAGGCGAGCCAGACCTGGTTCAAGACGGACATTTCCCGCCCCTGCAAGTAACGCCGACATGGTGTCTCCCGGATATCGTCCGGGAGACATTGCCTCCGACAGGACAACAGACAGGTTTGGGCGGGTCCGATGGAATTTGGATTATGGCAGGTATGGGAGGGCGGCTGGATCGCCGCAATCCTGCGCGGCGCGGCGATCACCATCGCCGTCGGTGTCGCGAGCATGGCCTTCGGTATTGTCATCGGCATTGCCTGCGGCCTGATCAAATGGGCGCGGCTCTTCCCGCTGACGCTGGCGGTGGATTTCTACACGTCGATCGTTCGCGGCGTGCCGGAACTCCTGATCATCTATCTGCTCTTCTTTTCCTCTGTCGAATTCGTGGCGCAGGTCGCCGCCGCCTTCGGCTATGAAGGACTGGCCGGCAACGGCTATGCCTTCATCATCGCCGTCATCGCGATCGCGGCCATATCGGGCGCCTATTCCACCGAGGTCGTGCGCGGCGCGCTTGCCGCCATTCCCGGCGGTCATATCGAGGCGGCGCGGGCGCTCGGCATTCCCGGCCGGCGCATCTTCCGCCGGATCATCGCACCGCAGATGCTGAGGATTGCCGTGCCCGGCATGAACAATGTCTGGCAGACGACCATCAAGGATACAGCCCTCGTCTCCGTCGTCGGCCTGCAGGAACTGATGCGTGCGGCCTTCGTCGGCGCCGGTTCCACCCGCCATCCCTTCATTTTCTACTTGATCGCGGCTGTCGTCTATCTCGCCATCACGCTGGTCAGCCAGGGTGGTTTCGACCGGATCGAGCGCCTTCTGCGCCCCCATACGAGGACATAGGCCATGGATCTCGACCTCATCCGGCTCGCCGTGCCAACGCTCGCCAAGGGACTGTGGCTAACCGCTCTGCTGACGCTCACCTCGGTCGCCGTCGGCTTCAATCTCGGGCTTGCGCTCGCCGTCATGCGGCTGTCGAAAAACCGGTTCGTCAGCGGTTTCGCCAAGGGCTACAGCACCGTTTTCCGCGGCACGCCGCTTCTGGTTCAGCTCTTCCTCTTCTACTACGGCCTCGGCCAGATCCCCTTCGTGCGGGACAACCCTATCTTATGGTGGGTCATCGGCGATGGCGTTCATTGCGCCGTGATGGCGCTGGCGCTCAACACCGCCGCCTATACGTCGGAAATCCTGCGCGGCGGCCTCCTGTCGATCCCGGGCGGGCTGGTCGAGGCGGCGCAGGCCTGCGGCATGTCGCGGCTCCTATGCTTTCGCCGGATCACCTTTCCGCTCGCCATAAGGCAAGCCTTGCCGGCCTACGGCAACGAACTCGTGCTCGTCGTCAAGGGAACGAGCCTTGCCTCGACCATCACCGTTCTGGAAATCACCGGCCATGCAAAACGCCTGATGAGTCAGACCTATGCGATCTTGGAGGTCTTCGCCATCGCCGGCGTTCTCTACCTCCTGATCAATCTGGTGCTGATCACCCTCGTCCGGCTGCTGGAAGCCCGCCTGACGCGCTACCTGCCGCGATAGCCAAACCTCTGAAACGACGGACACTCTGGAAGGAAAAGACCATGGACGTACGCGCCGCCGTTGCCGTTCAGGCCGGAAAACCGCTTGAAATCATGACCGTACAGCTCGAAGGCCCGCGCGCCGGCGAAGTGCTGGTCGAGGTGAAGGCGACGGGCATCTGCCACACCGACGATTTCACGCTCTCGGGCGCCGACCCGGAAGGCCTGTTCCCCGCCATTCTCGGCCATGAAGGCGCGGGTATCGTCGTCGATGTCGGCCCGGGCGTCACCTCGGTCAAGAAAGGCGACCACGTCATTCCGCTCTACACGCCGGAATGCCGCGAATGTTATTCCTGCACCAGCCGCAAAACCAATCTCTGCACCTCGATCCGCGCCACCCAGGGCCAGGGTCTGATGCCCGATGGCACCTCGCGCTTCTCGATCGGCAAGGACAAGATCCACCATTACATGGGCTGCTCGACCTTCTCGAACTTCACCGTTCTGCCGGAGATCGCGCTTGCCAAGATCAATCCGGACGCGCCCTTCGACAAGGTCTGCTACATCGGCTGCGGTGTCACGACCGGCATCGGCGCCGTCATCAACACGGCCAAGGTCGAAATCGGCTCGACGGCGATCGTCTTCGGCCTCGGCGGCATCGGCCTCAACGTACTGCAGGGTCTGCGCCTTGCAGGTGCGGACATGATCATCGGCGTCGACATCAACCCCGACCGCAAGGAATGGGGCGAAAAATTCGGCATGACGCATTTCGTCAATCCCAAGGAAGTGGGCGACGACATCGTGCCCTATCTCGTCAACATGACGAAGCGGGGCAACGACCTGATCGGCGGCGCGGACTACACGTTCGACTGCACGGGCAACACCAAGGTGATGCGCCAGGCGCTGGAATCATCGCATCGCGGCTGGGGCAAATCGGTCATAATCGGCGTTGCCGGCGCGGGCCAGGAGATCTCGACGCGCCCGTTCCAGCTCGTCACCGGCCGCAACTGGATGGGCACCGCCTTCGGCGGCGCGCGCGGCCGCACCGACGTTCCCAAGATCGTCGACTGGTACATGGACGGCAAGATCCAGATCGACCCGATGATCACGCATACGATGCCGCTTGAGGACATCAACCATGGCTTCGAACTCATGCACAAGGGTGAGAGCATCCGCGGCGTCGTGGTATACTGAGGGCGGGTTCAAGACCGCCTGCACCTCGCAATCCATGCATTGCACCGCCGCGCCAACGCTGGCGGTGCCTGTTATCGGCCGCGCATACCGCGACGGCTATGAAGGAGGAGAAACCCATGCCAAGCATCGCGATACATCCGTCCGTCGATAGCGGGTTCAAAGCGACTGATGCCGCCTTTTCCGGCGGTACGCTCGTCTGCAACTGCGCAAGCAACCCGGTCAAAGTCCGCATCAAGGGCGACATTGCCCACAACCACGCCTGCGGCTGCACCAAGTGCTGGAAGCCCGAAGGCGCCGTCTTCTCGGTCGTCGCCGTCGCCTCGACGGACAATGTCGAGATCGTCGAAAACGGCGACAAGCTCGCGGTCGTCGATCCGGCCGCACTCATCCAGCGCCACGCCTGCAAGGCATGCGGCGTGCATATGTACGGCCCGGTCGAGCGTGATCATCCGTTTAAGGGCCTGTCATTCGTGCACCCGGAGCGTTTTAAGGAGCAGGGCTGGGCAAAACCTGGCTTTGCTGCCTTCGTCTCCTCGATCATCGAAAGCGGCTATGACCCGGCGCAGATGGACGGCGTTCGGACCCGGCTGCGGGAGCTCGATCTCGCGCCCTACGACTGCCTCAACCCCGCCTTGATGGACTACATCGCCACCTGGACGGCGAAGAAAAACGGCACGCTTCACGCCTAAATGCCCTGAACCTTCCAAGACCGGCCTCTCCCTCCTTCCCGATGCCATCGCCAGGATCTGTCCAATGCACCGCCTGAAACCCGAATTCACTGCCAAAATCCGAGACATCGTCGGTGAGGGAAATTTCAAGGAAGGAGAGGCGGTCACTACGATCGATTATGGCGTGGCGC
>NZ_JBLZPK010000003.1:52249-58929 GCF_049199905.1 Shinella sp. M27 | reverse complement strand
TGCCGCAATCGTCAAATGCTGCCGCACCCACGGGGTGCCGCTTATTACCCATGGTGGGCGAACCGGGCTCGTGGGCGGAGGCCTGTCAAAATCGGGCGAACTGGTGCTTTCCACCGCCCGCCTCAATCGCATCCAGCATCTCTGCCCGGTCGAGCGCGTTGCCGTCGTGGAAGCCGGCGTGACGCTGCAGGCGCTGCAGGTGGCGGCAGCGGAGCATCGCCTTGAACCGGGGATCGATCTGCCGTCCCGCGGCTCGGCGACCATCGGCGGCATGGCTTCGACGAATGCCGGGGGGATTTCCGCTTTCCGGTCCGGGGTCATGCGGCATCGCATTCTGGGACTGGAGGCCGTGCTTGCGGATGGCTCGGTCTATTCCGACCTGACCCGGGTCGTGAAGAATGCCGCCGGCTATGACCTGAAGCATCTGTTTGTCGGTGCGGAAGGCACGCTCGGCGTGATAACGCGGATCGCCGTCAAGCTTGAACCCCAGCCTTTGGCGACCGCGACAGTCCTGTTCGGCCTGGCCTCGGTGGACGCAGCACTTGAGACGGTTCGCCGGGGGCTCGATGCCGAATACGGCAGTCTTCGCGCTGCCGAAGCGGTGTGGCACAGCTATTTCCGCCTGACCTCCAGCCACCATCGCTGGTCGGTTGCGGATTACGCCGCCGATCATCCCGTCAACCTCCTGATGACACTCGGCGGCGCCGACGAGACCGCCTTGCAATCGGAGCTTGCGCGCATCTACGAGGACGTGATTGCCGTTCACCCCGACACCTCGGCCGTCATCGCATTTTCCGGTGCGCAGGAGGCCGATCTCTGGCGGCTTCGCGAGGACACGGACCTCATTTACCGGCAGCATCCGGGTGCGCCATCTTATGACGTCTCTATCCCACTCTCTAAGGTCGCATTCTATCTCGAAGGGTGCCTCGCCGATCTGAAAGCGATCGATGCCGAGTTCGCCCCCTACGTTTTCGGTCATCTTGCCGACGGAAATCTTCACATCGTGCTCAACAGCACCGTCAGCGAACTCCCTGCGGAAAAGGCGTGTGCCGTCGAGGCGGCAATTTACCGAGGCGTTGGAGAGATGGGCGGATCGTTTTCCGCCGAACATGGGATCGGCGCGAAGCGGGTGGCGCCGCTATCGGCTCTATCCAACCCGGCGAAACTCGCCCTGATGCACCGGATCAAGGGCGCGCTTGACGCGCCGGCGCTTCTCAATCCCGGCAAGGTGCTCAAGGCAGTTATAGTCTAAATACTTGCCAGTTCGCGGCTCGACACGCCCACTTGCTACCTTAGCCCCTCTCGCCTAGCGTTGAGCGAGAAGCGATGCGAAGCCATAATACTACCTGTCCTAAACAGCATTTTCAGCGGGAAACTATATGTTTGGTTCGAGCCTCTGGCTCATTAAGCTCTTGAAGGGACTCGAACCCGCAGTCTTGCGCAAGTTGGAGTGGTTATGGTGCAATTTCAGTTGCTTCCTGTAGTTTGACCATCTCGAAATCGCTAATAAGCACGTCGACCCTCAGCTGCCACTGCCCCGGCAAAGGAAGAATGACGCCTTCGCTTCGCCATGCCCCATCTCGGAGGGCCGCCTTGCGCCGCATCGGCTCGACGCCAGCCTCAGAGTTGGAGAATACGAAGACTACTTCTTTCGGCACCATCGCCGAAAAATCCGGCGCCATGACGAAGGGGGAAACGTCCACCGGCCCGGCGCGGCCCGGCGTTATTGTCACCTCTGCCATGGCCTTGTCGGCGTGAATGTGAACAGAGACCGGCCGTGTGGCGACGATGCCCGGCCGCCTCAACGGGATTGAGTTGGCTAACTACATCGGCGAAGCCGATGCCGACCCTCTTCCATACCTCGCATCCTGGTCTCGCGGCGGCTCTTCGCCGCGACCCACTTTGGACGCAAGTCTCGGCGCCATTGCATGGCGGCGGGGCTCGCAAATCCACGCGAGCCACTGCCGGCATCTATGGCGGCCATTTCCGCGCCGTCCAAGGCTTCCGATACATAGAAGGGATCGACGTCCGATGAAGGTAGGAATTGTGGGGCAGAAGTGGCTCGGGGAAAGCGTCTTCAAAGCCCTCTCAAAGGAGCTTCAAATTGTCTTCTTAGCCGCGCCTTCAAAGGATGACCGGCTCGCGGTGGCTTCAAAAGCAGCCGGCCTTGAACCCGTCATCCACGGCGAGGATGGTTTGGCGGGTGTTCTTCCGCCCTGCCGCCTCGATCTTTTGATCGCTGCTCATGCCTTCGTCTACATTCCGGCCGAGCTGCGCAGCTCGGCCGAGTGGTGCGTCGGCTACCACCCGTCTCTTCTCCCGCTTCATCGCGGCCGAAACGCCGTCGAGGCCGCAATGGCGGCCGGCGAGAGGGTTACTGGCGGCACCGTTTTTCACCTGGACGACGGGTTCGATACCGGCGCGGTCGCCTTTCAGGACTGGTGCTTCATTGGCCCATGCGAAACGCCCGCAACTCTCTGGCGCCGTGCTCTCGGGCCGATTGGCGTGGACCTGCTCGTGAAGTCGGCATCGCATCTGCTGGACTATGGCTTCATTCCGAGTGACAGCCAATTCGAGATATAGGTCAGCGATGAGGTGCGTTAAGAGCCCGGCCGAACAGCGAGTTTTTGGTCCCTAAACTCGTCAAGTCTTTTCTGGAAGCTGGCGGCCATCGCTTCAATCAAAGGTACCGTTGCCGGCAAAACCATCGGAGCCGGCACCGCGTATGGGAATATTGGTTTTTCAGCGGATCGTCCGCCCCGCAACACTCCTAAGCCACCGGCGCAACGGTCGATCAGGTGTGCGATAAGAGGAAGCGCGGCTTTCGGGTCAGCAGTTATCATGCTGCCAGCGAGACCGTATCTGAAGACATGCTTGTGGTGGGCGTAGTGATACTGCACTACAGGCGTAGCCTCTCGCAGGTCGATTTCCAACCCATGGGCAATCGCGGCGCACATAAGTGCATTTAAATTGTGCATGCCGTTATTTTTTAAAAATTCGTTGAATTTGGTTTTGGAGCGGCGCTCCGAAACAAACGACTTCAATGCTAGCTCTGATGCGTGCGCCAGCAGGTGCGATGTCGGCGTAAAAAAGTAGTGGGGGACAATCGGCTCCGCCTGCTCAGTTAGTGCAAATGCCGCATGCCAGTACTGCGCCGCGTGTATCAATAGAGTGAAGTCTTTCGCCGTTGATTGCCATGGCCACTGCACAGCGCCTGCACCGGTCATTCGTCCCTTGCCTCCCTGCGAAATCAAAAGTGATTGCTCACGACGGTATGTTAGGCGAGTGAAATTCTAGGAATTCAAGATAGCAGTGTCAAAACTTCAAAACTGTGGCCCGACGAGAGCAAACTTCGTCGATCTCAATGCGCTAGAAGTCGTAGAGGGGATGTAGCCATGGGGGCTATATAGATGCCGACTTTTTGACACCTCTTCCGGAAATCCATAATTTCCGATTTCAGCTGTCAAATTTCCGAAAAATCGCGGCGAGCTACACGCAATAACGCTATGAAAAATATAAATAATTCATATTATTCAGGGAGAGCGCTATTTTGCGTGAGATTTTTGGTAGCGGAGGAGGGATTCGAACCCCCGACACAAGGATTATGATTCCTCTGCTCTAACCTACTGAGCTACTCCGCCGACCGAAGGACGATTGGAACCAAGTCCGTTTTTCATCCGGTGCGCGGCTTATAAGGGGCGGCTCCTGCGGGTGTCAAGCGACCTTTGCAGGAAAAATCGCTTTGTCCGCAAAGGCCTGGGGAGACATGGCTTTTCAGGCCGCGGCCGGGGTAGCGAGGATGCGCTTCAGCGCGTCTTCGGCAGCCGCTTCCCGTTCCGATCGCTGAATGAAGCCGCCGCCATAGATGCGGGCGTCCTCGCCTTCACCGGAATAGAGCGCGCAGGCCTGGCCGGGAGCGACGCCAGCTTCGCCCTCCGAAAGCTCGACATAGATACCGTGCTCGTTGGAGGCGAGGCGCGCGGGGCGCGGCGGGCGGGTCGAGCGGACCTTGGCATAGCAGTCGAAGCCGCCGGCAGCTACAGCTTGAAGATCACCATCGCCGAGCCAGTTGATGTCACGCAGGTAAAGGCGGCGCGTTTCCAATGCTTCCTTGGGGCCGACGATGACGCGGCGCGAGCGGGCGTCGAGATAGACGACGTAGAGCGGCTCGCCGGTCGCGATGCCGATGCCGCGGCGCTGGCCGATCGTATAGTGCAGGATGCCGTCATGGCCGCCGAGAACGCGCCCGTCGATATGCACGATCTCGCCGGCGAGCGCCGCATTCGGCTTCAGTTTGTTGACGATATCGGTGTACTTGCCCTGCGGCACGAAACAGATGTCCTGGCTGTCGGCCTTCTTGGCGACGACAAGACCCATCTCCTCGGCAAGCGCGCGGGTCTCGGCCTTGGAGAGATGGCCGAGCGGGAAGCGCAGGTAGTCGATCTGCTCCTGCGTCGTGGCGAACAGGAAATAGCTCTGGTCGCGCTCGGCATCGACGGGGCGATAGAGCGCGCGGCGCTCCGGCGCATCCGGCTGCGGGTTCGGACGCGAACGGATATAGTGGCCGGTGGCAAGCGCGTCAGCGCCCAGATCCTTGGCCGTCGCCAGCAGATCGGCGAACTTGACGGTCTGGTTGCAGGCAACGCAGGGGATCGGCGTTTCGCCGGCAATGTAGCTTTCGGCGAAGGGGTTGATCACCGTTTCGCGGAAACGCTTTTCATAATCGAGAACATAATGCGGAATGCCGAGCGTTTCGCAGACGCGGCGCGCATCGTCGATATCCTGGCCGGCGCAGCAGGAGCCGGCGCGGTGCACGGCGGCACCGTGATCGTAGAGCTGCAAGGTGATGCCGAGAACGTCATAGCCCTGGCGTTTCAGGATGCCGGCCACGACGGAACTGTCGACGCCGCCCGACATGGCAACGACGACACGGGTATCTTCCGGCTTGCGATCGAAATCGAGACTGTTCACGCGAGGTCCGTTCCGGTGGTTTGGCCTTTGCCGCTGCGCACCTTGGCTTGGGGCCGAAACCGGCCGTTGCGGCGCCCCGCGACAACGGAGCATCCTTCGGGCGACATATAGAAACTTGCCGCACCGAGAGCAAGAGAAGGCCGGAAACCTCGTCTTTCCGGCGACGCAGGGAATTGCCCTTCCGGTCCGCAGAAAGGGCAAATCTCAGCGTAAGGGGAAATCAGATGAGACGCAGGCGCAACGCGATCGCGATCGACTGCATGCGGTTGACCGCCTGCAGCTTGCGGGTCGCGCTCTTGAAATAGCTACTCACCGTATAGACCGAAATGCCCAGGATAATGGCGATCTCGTCGCTGCTCTTGCCCGCCGCTGCCCAGCGCAGGCATTCGACCTCGCGGCTGGAGAGCTTTTCCCGACCGGCCGTGACCGAGACGAAGGTCTTTTCGAGGCACTCGAACAGTTGCAACGCAGTGAAATGCAGTTCCGTCAACTCGGCGCGGGCAAGCGGCGCGCGTGTGCCGGAAAACACCATCAGATAGGGATCGCCGGTCGTGGAATGCAGAAGGAAGGCGGTGGATGATGTCAGGCCGTGGCTGTCGGCAAGCGCGATTGCGCTTCCGGCCTGGGTGTTTTCCCAATCGGACGGTGCAAGGAGCGTGCTGTCGCCCTGGATCGGCAGCTTCGTCATGCCGGCTTCGATAGCGAGCCGGCTGATATGGAACAGCGTCATCGCATCATATTTGCGCACGAGGTCGGCCGGCCAGTTGCTGACGAGCAGGCGCTCGGCAAAACGCTGCTGCTCATTGGCCGGGAAGCGCGCCACCAGGAAATGGCTGAACCGGAAGTGATTTGCGCATTGGCGCATCAGGTGCAGCACTTCATATTCGGTCTGCACGGTTTCCAAATTCGCCGTGGACAAAAACTCGGGCGGCCAGCCCTGCTGCAGGAGCCTGTTGTCTGGATCTCTCATTTTCCGTTTCCAACCGCCGGCGCGCCGCGCCGGGCTCGTGTGCATTCTCGGTCCGGAAAAATCTTGGAGCATCCCTGGTCAGGCAGCGTTAAAAAACGCCACGGCCGCCGTATTCCCAAAGGAAACAGCGCGCGGAAGGAATTCATGTGGATGCTTCCAGGGAGCTCCGGTGGCACCGATCCGATACCGCCCCCTTAAATTTGGGGGCGTATTAGCAGCATTTGAATAAAATAGAAATGAAATATTTGCATGGCTCCCATGCGGCGGCCGTAAACGGGCCTCTTCCCCAACGTAGCGGAAACCAGTGCCTCGCGAGGCGAGCGCCAAGTGCGAAGCCGCTCAAAAGATTAGAAAATTGTTAGTGTGCGCTTAGGCAAATCTTAAATGTGGCGGTCTAGAGTTCCCGCATATGGTCTTGAGTTTATGTAGAGAGTCCAATGACCGAATTGATACGACCCCGCGTTAAATACGTCATCGGCCCCGATGGCAGCCCCCTGACGATCGCCGATTTGCCGCCAGCCAACACGCGGCGCTGGGTGATTCGCCGGAAGGCAGAAGTCGTCGCCGCCGTGCGTGGCGGGCTTTTGAGTCTCGAAGAAGCCTGTGAACGGTATACACTGACGGTCGAAGAATTCCTGTCCTGGCAGTCCTCCATCAACGATCACGGCCTTGCCGGCCTGCGCACCACGCGCATCCAGCAGTATCGCCACTAGCCCCGTTTTGGATCAAGACCCAAGCG
>NZ_JBLZPK010000003.1:0-51982 GCF_049199905.1 Shinella sp. M27 | reverse complement strand
CGACCGGAAAGACGACGGAAAACAGTGCGACGAGCACGGCAAGCCCGCCGCTCCCCTGCCCCCAGAGCGAGACGACGATGTCGATCAACGACGGCGTCTCATCGAAGAAATAGAGTTTTTCGAAGCGGACGAGCGGCAGGACGAGACCGAAGGCGAGGCAGAGGCTCGAAAGAACCAGAAGGGCTGGGGCGACGAAGATCATGAGGCGGTTCGCGTTTGAGATCGCCTTGCATAGCACCCGTTTCGTTCCGATGCAGCACGCACTGTTCACATCCTCCTGACTTGCCGGATCGGATCGAACGGGAAAGGATGGCGCCGACACCCCAACAGCGAGGAGCAGACCATGGATATCAGGCACGAAGAAAACGGTTCGAAGGGCCGCTATTCCGTCACCGTCGAGGGCCACGAGGCGGAAGTGACCTATTCCCGCGCGTCACCACAGCTCATCATCGTCGATCATACCGGCGTACCGGATGCGCTGCGCGGCAAGGGTGTCGGCCAGGCGCTGGCAGCCCATGCGGTGGAGGACGCGCGCAAGAGCGGTTGGAAGATCATGCCGCTCTGCCCGTTCTTCAAGGCTCAGGCGCTGCGCCATAAGGACTGGGCCGACGTCGTGAACCTTTGATTTCTGCCGGGCAATTCCGGACGCAAAATCGCGTTACACTTTTGCAGGAATTGCCTTGAAAAAACGCGAAGAGCCCTCGTGAGCGGTCTTGCGGCCGCTCGCGAGGGTTCTTCAGAACCGAAACGGGGTCAGGCGCGAAGCCGGACCGCGTTGTCGCGCTCTTCCAGCGCCGAAGCCTTGGCGAACTCCGCCTCGGCCTCTTCCAGCGCCAGCTCCGCAGCATCCTGCTGCACCTTCAGTTCCCGGATAGAGACCTGCAGGTTGTCGGAGCGCTGCCGCGCCGCCTTGGCGAAGGTAGGGTAAGCGAAGTGACTGGGATCGGTAATCCCGGATTTCTTCTCTTCGATAGCGATCTGGCTTTCCAGCTCCTTCGACATCCGTTCGAATTCGGACATCATGAGCTGCAATTGAGACAGCTGCCGTCTTTTGTCTTTCACCTGAAATTCCTTCAGGCGAACTAGGCTCTCACGCGACTTCATACGCAATACTCCCGTGGATAGCGAGACCCCGGCATAAAGGCTGGCGACCGCCGAACACGATGGCGAACGCTTAACCCGGCATTCCAAATCAGTTTCAAAACGTGGCTTTCACCACCTATTGAAGCCGGTATTTCCACCCGTGACCCGACAAAACACGTCGAGCGTTAAAAAAAACCTAGCGAGAATTAATGAATCCCTACCGCTGGTAACCTTTCGTTTACGGGCATCGTTAATCATAGGTCCGATGATTTAAGGCTCAGTAAATGCGGTTCGCGAAAAACAATGTGGTTCGCATTGATGAGTCTAAAGAGTCGGTTAGCGTTGTTTCTTAACGAGAAAAATTAAGAGACACATTTCCGATTCACATTAGAAATCAGGAGTCTGCCTAAAATAATTAACAGATCGATACACCTTGCCAAAGTGAATCAGGATTTGTTAACCATTTCGTGGCAGCCTCCAAATCAGGCAACGACTGGATCCGTATCGCGTAGGGGGCCAGGTACCTTGAGCGGCGGAAAAGGGGACAGATATGCGGGTTCTACTCATTGAGGACGACAGCGCGACAGCGCAGAGCATCGAACTGATGCTGAAGTCCGAAAGCTTTAATGTGTACACCACCGACCTCGGCGAGGAAGGTGTCGATCTGGGCAAGTTGTATGATTACGATATCATCCTGCTCGATCTCAATCTGCCCGACATGTCGGGTTATGAAGTTCTGCGCACGCTGCGCCTGTCCAAGGTCAAGACGCCGATCCTGATTCTCTCGGGCATGGCCGGTATCGAAGACAAGGTGCGCGGCCTCGGCTTCGGTGCCGACGACTATATGACGAAGCCGTTCCACAAGGACGAGCTCGTCGCCCGCATCCACGCCATCGTGCGCCGTTCCAAGGGCCATGCCCAGTCGGTCATCTCGACGGGCGAGCTCATCGTCAACCTCGACGCCAAGACGGTCGAAGTCGGCGGCCAGCGCGTGCACCTGACGGGCAAGGAATACCAGATGCTCGAGCTGCTCTCGCTGCGCAAGGGCACGACGCTCACCAAGGAAATGTTCCTCAACCACCTCTATGGCGGCATGGACGAGCCGGAACTGAAGATCATCGACGTCTTCATCTGCAAGCTGCGCAAGAAGCTCGCAAACGCCGCCGGCGGCGCCAACTACATCGAGACGGTCTGGGGCCGCGGCTACGTGCTGCGCGAGCCCGATGGCGACTACGCCGAAAGCGCCTGATCGCACGCCCTCCCCGCTCAAGACTTCGACCCGCCGCTTGCCGGCGGGTTTTTCTTTGCCCTGATGGAAGCGGAATGCCGGAAACGCAAAACGCGGCCCGCTCCTTCGAGCGGCCGCGTTGGCGAATGGTATCGATTTGTCTGCCGCTTAGGCGGCGATCGAGAGATTGCTGAAGACCTGGGTCAGGATCTTGCGGTCGAACGGTTTCAGCAGGAAATCGTCCGCGCCCGCGCGCTTGCCCATCATCATCTTCTTCAGGTCCGCCTCGACGACGCAATAATAGATGCGCACCGACTTGCCCTGCGGCAGGTTGCGGATATTGCCGATCAGTTCGAGCGCACCGTCCATGGTGGCATCGACGATCAGGATGTTGGGAAGCTCCGCCTCGCAGCGGACCAGCGCTTCGAGCGAACTCGAAGCTTCCAGAACGAGGAAATTGAAACCGGAAAGAATACGCTTGCCGACCTTGCGGACGACATCGGAACCGTCGGCGATCATCAACCGCTGCATTAGCTGCTCCTAAGGTCTCCCGCTCGTTAAGCGGGAACAGTACAGGAAGCGATACTACCGCCCACTGGCAAACAAAGCGTTAGCGGCCATGGTTAACACCAGGCCGCTTTCGCATCATTCGGAGGCTGCGGCCATGCGCGCACTGAAGACGATTTCTTCCGGGCTTGCCGCGACATCGAGCTCCATGCCGGCTTCGTCGGCCAAAAGCACCGTGTAGTAGGGCTGGATCGAATGGGCATCGACCGACTCTTCCGGCGTACCGGTCAGGATTTCCGTGAATTTCGGCGGCACGCGCAGCATGCGGCCCTTCACGGCCAGCTTGAAGACCGCGTCGAATTCCGGGTTTTCCAGCGTCACGTCGACCGAACCGCCACGCGGAATGGCACCGTAAGCGACGAGGAAGAGATTGAGCAGCAGCTTCACCCGGTTCTTCGGGATGATGGCGCGCGGGCCGTTCCAGGTGATCTCGGTCTTCTTTTCGGCGGCGGCGAAATCGCGCGCGGCCTTTTCGGCCTCGCCGGTATCGATCGATGCGCCGACCGAGCCGGAGGCACCGAAGGCAAGGCGTGCGAATTTGAGACGGACGGAGGCGTTCAGCGCGCTGGTGCGGATGAGGTCCATCGCCTCGGCATCGGCACCGCCCTCGTCGAGCAGTTCAAGACCGTTGTTGATCGCGCCGACCGGCGAGATGACGTCATGGCAGACGCGGCTGCACAAAAGTGCTGCCAGATCGGGACCTGTCAGCGTGAGGTTCGGATTTTTCACCATAAATTTCTCCTGGATCCACGCATTTTTCATCGCGGGACGCCGTGTGAAGGCGCACGCGGGACCATTCCGCGCGACGCATAGCACGCCATGATTGCGCGAGGCGTGCTCGATTTTAATCCAGCCATAATGACACCACATTTGGTAAACCGATTGTTAAGACCATAAGATCAAATTGCAGCATGGAACGGGGCCGAGACATCAAGGAAGGCAAACGGGACATGGCTGTTACAAATCTGGTCACGACGACATTCAAGCTCGCAATCGCGGCTTTTGTGGCGTTGCTCCTTGCCTTGCCTGCCCAGGCACAGCAATCCAGCCAGTATTCGATGCAGGAAATCGTCGATGCCGGCCACGGCTTCTTCGGCGAGACCTCCGGCGGCCTTGCCAAGCTCGTCGAGCGCGCGTTCGAATCCTACGGCCTGCCGAACGGCTATATTCTCGGCCAGGAAGGCTCCGGCGCCTTCGTCGCGGGCCTCACCTATGGCGAAGGCACGCTCAACACCAAGAATGCCGGCCAGCATTCCGTATTCTGGCAAGGCCCCTCGCTCGGCCTCGACTGGGGCGGCCAGGGCAGCCGCACGATGATGCTGGTTTACAATCTGCCCGACGTGAACGCGCTCTACGACCGTTTCGGCGGCGTCTCGGGCTCCGCCTATGTCATCGCGGGCCTCGGCATGCAGGTGAACGTCAACCGCGATATCGTGCTCGTGCCGATCCGAACCGGCGTCGGCGCCCGTATCGGCATCAATGCGGGCTATCTCAAGCTCACCCGCCAGCCGACCTGGAACCCCTTCTGATATCCTTCTTCCGAATGAACCGGGCGGCTCGGCCGTCTGGTTAACCGAGAGTTGATTTCGCGGGAACGACCCCTCCCGCAAATCCGGGCAAGCCGCTATAGTGCCCCTGCCCGACATCCCGTTTGGACCCGCCCCGTTGGATTGGGACCCGTTTTGAAGCGAGTTGATCCGTGATCGAGTATGCCCTCCTCTTCGCGCTTGGCTTTCTCGCCGCCACGCTGACCGGACTGCTCATCGCGCCGGCAATCCAGAAACGCATCGTCAAGTTCACCGAAGCCCGCATGAAGGCCACCATGCCGCTCAGCCCTCAGGAAGTGCGCGCGCAGAAGGACATGGCCCGCGCCGCCTTTGCCGCCGAAAACGCGCGGCTTTCCCAGAGCGTGCGCCGCGAGCGCGAAAAGCACACGTTGGAAATGGTGCGCAACGAAAAGCTGCTCGCCCAGGCCACCGCCATCGGCACGGAAAATGCCGAACTGCATGCGCAGATCGCCGACATGAACATCGAGGCCGGCGACATGCGCTCGGCCTTCCGTCGCGAAGAGATGAAGGGCGAGCAGCTGAAGGCAGCACTGGCCGGCGCCGACCGCGAGGTACGCAGCCGCCTGACCGAGATCGACAAGCTCAACACCACCATCACCCATCTGCAGTCCGATATCGACGCGATGAAGATCGACATCGCGACGCAGGAGACCACGATGGAGAACCTGAAGAGCCGCATCGGCAACCTGAAGGACGAGCGCGACAAGGCGCGCGAGGACCTGAAGACGGCCAGCGAAAAGGCGAAATCGCTGGAGCTGCGCCTCGGCCGCGAAGAAGGCCGCGTGCGCCAGCTTGAGACCCGGCTGACGCGCGAGCTCGCGGGTGCCGCCGACAAGGACAATGCAATCGAACGGCGCATCGCGGAAATCACCCGCCTGCGCGACAAGGTGAAGACGTTGACCGCCGAAAACAAGGAGGTCGCCAAAGCGGCCCGCACCGCCGGCATTACCCGTGCCCTGACACCGGGCAGGATCGCCCCGCGCCGCGCCGAAAAGGCCGTGCCGCCCATCGATATCGTCGCGCTGGAAGAGGATGTGCGCAATCAGGGCACCGCCCTTTCCGAGCGGCTTCTGGCCGCCAAGGTCGGCGACAATGATACGGCGCTGCGCGAGGAAATGGCCGATCTCGCCAGCAAGATGATCGTGCTGACCGCGGCGCGCGAAGGCGCAAGCTCGCCGGTGCACGATCTCATCGCGGCGCTCGATCCGAGCCTTGATGGCGACGACCGCAGCCTTGCCCAGCGGGTGCGTGAACAGATCGGCCGCGACGAGGCCTGAACCAGGGGAGCACGATATGAAGACCCTCATCCTCGCCCTCGTGCTCAGCCTGACCGGCGCAAACGCACCGTCTCCGAAACAGGAGGCCACCGCCACCGGCCAATATTGCGGCCGGCTGTGGAGCAACGGCAATCTCGTGCAGGCCAACACCGAGTTCAAGACGGAAGGCGACGGCCGGCTGACCGGCACCTACGAGTTCGCCGATATCGGCACGATGACCGCAGGCACCCTCAGCGAGCCCGCCGCCGTCACCGGTCTCGACCATACGCTGGACTGGCAGGACAAATACGGCAGCGGCAAGCTGATCCTCACCTTCAAGCCAGACTACAGCGGCTTTACCGGCAAATGGCGGGACCAGTCCGGTTCACCGAACGAATTGTGGGATGGTGTGCGCTGCTGAGCGGCGTCAGTCGACCCGGCCCATCGCCAGCGCGATCTGATAGAGCGCAATCCCGCTGGCCGTCGCGACATTGAGACTGTCGAGACCGGGACGCTGTGGGATGCGCGCCGTGCGGAACCGGGAAAGGATGCTCTGCGGCAACCCCTCGCCTTCCGTGCCGAGCACCAAAGCGATACGCCGCGCCGCCTGAATGGCCGCGATCGAAACCGCACCGCGCGGCGACAGCCCCCAGATCTCGAAACCGGCAGCCGCCAGCCCCTCCAGCATCGCCTGGGCGCCGAGGCCGCGCGAAAACGGCACGCTCAGCACCGAGCCGACGGAAACCCGGATCGCCTTGCGATAAAGCGGATCGCAGGAGGTTTCATCGAGGAAGACGGCATCCGCCCCGAAGGCCGCGGCATTGCGGACGATCGAGCCGACATTGTCATGGTTGGACAGGCCGCAGCCGGCGAGCACCAGGCTCGTTTCCGGCAGCTTGCCGAGAAGCGATGCCCCGACTTCCGCTGCGGGTTTGCGGCCAAGCGCCAGCACGCCGCGATGCATGTTGAAGCCGGCAACGGCATCGAAAACCGACGCCGAGGCCACATAGAGCGGCACCTCATTGCCAAAGGCGGCGAGAACATCGGCAAGGCCGGCAAGACGGTTTTCCAGGAGCAGGATCGCATCGCAGGCAAAGCCGTTGGCCCTTGCCGGCGCGCTGCCCAGCATGCGCAGCACCACCGTGCCCTCGGCGATAAAGCGGCCGTCGCGGCCCGTCAGGTCCCGCTCGCGGATCGACACGAAGCCCGCGATGCGCGGATCGGCGGGATCGTCGATGCGGACCGGTTCGCCTGCCATTCCCGCTCAGTTGCCCTTGATGTCGATTTCCGCGACGGTGCGGCCGGCGGCGATATCGAAGACGAACGCCTTGCGCGCGCCATCGGGCATCACGCCGTAGAACAGGATCTGCCCGCCCGAATTCGACACCGCGGACAGCGCAAAACCGTCCGGCAGCGTCGCCGTGGCCTTGACCGGCGCATCGCTCGGCACGGCAAGCCCGCCCGATCCGGCGGAAAGGGCGGCGTCCGGCTTGCTTTCCCGCGTGTTGATCTTATAGACAATGGCCGCGAGCACCGCCAGGAACATCAGGAACATGATGCCGCCCGAGACGAGTTGCAGACGCATCATCTTGCGGCGCACATTTTCCATCACGGGATCGAGCGGCTTGTCTTCCTGATCGTCGTTTTCGATATTGGACATGGCGAACGCCCTTCCGGCAATGAGTAGATTGAACGATGACCGACCCCTTTAAAGAAGCCGACGCCACAATGAAAGTCCTCACGGTGCCTGAAGACGCCGAAGGGCGGATCGATGCCTGGCTTGCCGCCACGCTCGCCGGCGATTTCTCGCGCAGCCGCATCAAGGCGCTGATCGAAGAAGGGGCTGCCATCGTCAACGGCACGGTCATCGACGAACCGAAGCGCAAGGTGCGCCCCGGCGACGTCATCGAATTCACCATGCCCGCCCCGCGCGATCCCGAGCCGAAGGGCGAGGATATCCCGCTCGACGTGCTCTACGAGGATGACGATGTCATCGTGCTGGTGAAGCCCGCCGGCCTCGTCGTGCATCCCGCCGTCGGCAACTGGACGGGCACGCTCGTCAACGCGCTGATCTACCATTGCGGCGAGAGCCTGTCGGGCATCGGCGGCGTGCGCCGCCCCGGCATCGTGCACCGGCTCGACAAGGAGACGAGCGGCGTCATGGTCGTCGCCAAGAACGATCTCGCCCACCGCCACCTCTCCGACCAGTTCGCCGACCACGGCCGCACCGGCCCGCTGGAGCGCGCCTACCAGGCCATCGTCTGGGGCCGCCCGCGCCAGATCAAGGGCACGATCGACGCGCCGCTCGGCCGCGGCAACGACCGCACCAAGCGCGCGGTCAAGAGCGAGGACGCTGACGACGCCCGCGAGGCCATTACCCATTACGAGGTGATCGAGCGCTACGGCGAGACCGAGGACGGCACCAGCCTCGCCTCGCTGGTCGAATGCCACCTCGAAACCGGCCGCACGCACCAGATTCGCGTGCACATGGCCCATATCGGCCATCCGCTGGTCGGCGACCCCGAATATGGCGCCGCCTTCAAGACCAAGGCCAACCGCCTTCCCGAGGGTCCGAAGAGGGTCGTCGACAAGTTCCGCAGGCAGGCGCTGCACGCCTTCCTCTTGCAGTTCGAGCATCCCTCGACCGGGAAGACCATGCGTTTCGAAAGCCCTCCGGCCAAGGACATGGAAAAGCTGATCGAAGCCTTCCGCTCCATCGATGAGCCCGCCGACCCTTGATTTGCCGGCATCCGTCCCCACTTTAGCAGAGTGTTGCAAAATCCGTTTCGCCCTCCCGCCTTCACGCACCCGTGAAGCTTGCGGCGCCTTGAAACATTGTTTCGCCACACCTATCTGTAGGATCAGTGGGGCTGCCATGCCCCACGGGGAGCGTGGTTGCTGACGGGGATCCGGTTTTCAGGATCAAGCTCCGTACCAAGGCTTGCCGAACTGGAAGCCTAATCAGAAAGGGGTGCTGAATGGCCCGCAATACGCTGCCGTCGATTACGGCCGGAGAAGGTGGTCTCAACCGCTATCTCGATGAAATCCGCAAATTTCCAATGCTTGAGCCGCAGCAGGAATACATGCTCGCCAAGCGTTACCAGGAGCACGGCGACCGCACCGCCGCCCACGAACTCGTCACCAGCCATCTGCGCCTCGTGGCGAAGATCGCCATGGGCTATCGCGGCTACGGCCTGCCGATCGGCGAAGTCGTCTCCGAGGGCAATGTCGGCCTGATGCAGGCCGTCAAGAAGTTCGACCCGGAACGCGGCTTCCGCCTTGCGACCTATGCCATGTGGTGGATCAAGGCCTCGATCCAGGAATATATCCTGCGCTCGTGGTCGCTGGTGAAGATGGGCACGACCGCCAACCAGAAGCGCCTGTTCTTCAACCTGCGCCGCATGAAAAGCAAGATCCAAGCGATCGACGACGGCGACCTCAAGCCCGACCAGGTCAAGGAAATCGCGACCAAGCTCAAGGTCTCCGAGGACGAAGTCGTCTCGATGAACCGCCGCCTCTCCGGCGACGCCTCGCTGAACGCGCCGATCAAGGCCGGCGAAGGCGAATCCGGCCAGTGGCAGGATTGGCTCGTCGACGACCATGACAGCCAGGAGCAGATGCTGATCGAGCAGGACGAGCTCGACACGCGCCGCGCCATGCTGGCCCGCGCCATGGGCGTGCTGAACGACCGCGAACGCCGCATCTTCGAGGCCCGCCGCCTCGCCGAGGATCCGGTTACGCTGGAAGAACTCTCCTCCGAGTTCGACATCAGCCGCGAGCGCGTCCGCCAGATCGAGGTCCGCGCCTTCGAGAAAGTCCAGGAAGCCGTGCAGAAATTCGCGGCCGAACAGGCCCGCGCGGTCCGCGTCATCGAAGACGCATAAGTGTCTGCAAAGGACTGAAAACGGAAAAGGCCCGGCATCGCTGCCGGGCCTTTTTCGCGTTTCGTTCTATCCCTTACTGCGTGCCGGCCGTCGACCAGGCCTTCATCACCTTGTCGAAGGCTTCGGTGCCGGCGGTGCCCTTGTCGAGGGTGATTAGCGCGCGGCGGCCGTTGCGGTAGGTGATCGGAATGTCGATCCAGCTGCGGGTGCGCAGCAGTTCGGTATTCTTGGCGATCGCCTCGGGGAAGTCGTTGAGCGCGATCATGTGGAAGTCGTCGGTGATCTTCGCCGGCACCGCGATCAGCGCATCGCCGCGGTCCTGTTCGGTCCGCTTCATCGCCACGCGCTGCACGCTTTCGATGCCGCCGCCCTCGAAGTTTTCCGGTAGCGAAAAGACCAGTTCGACGATATGGCTCGCCGGCAGGGACTTGTCGGCGTTGCGGCGGAAGGTGATGAGCGCGGTCAGGCCCTTGGACGGAACGTTGACCTGGGCGCGCACGACCGGCTCCGGCTTGGCATCGCCACCGGGCGATTCCTCGGCGCTCGACCATGCGACGGTGCCTTCGATCGCCGTCGGCGCGGTCTGGCCGAGACGCTCCTCATAGAGGAACATCTTCTGCGCGACGCCGATGGCGGCCGGCTGTTCGCCGGTGGCGACAGGCGTCTGCGTGTCGGTGGTCGTCGCCGTGCCGGTATCGGTGGGCGTCACGGGCGTCTGCCCCGTGCCATCCGTGCCGGTGGCCGGCGTCGCGCCATCCGTCGTGCCCGCGGCAGTCGTTCCGGCGCCGGTTTCGGTGGTCGCCTCCGCCGTTTCCGGCGTCTGGGCCGCGACGGACTTGCCCTCTTCGGTCGAAACCCCTTCGGGCGCCGCTGCCGGACCTTCGTCGACCTCAGTACCGTCCGTCAGTAGACGCTGGGTGAACTTGCCGCTGCTCTGATCGGCCGAGGCGACTTCGGTCGCCGGCTTCGTCACAGCACCGTCGGTCTGCGTGTCCGCCGAGGTCGTGTCGTTGGTCGTCGTGGAGGCCGGCAGGTTGCGGCCACCCTCAGCAGTCTCAGCCGTGGATGTTTCCTTAGTAGCGGGCGAAGACGCCGTCAGGGACGCGACGCGCTCGTTGACCCAGCCGTTCACCGCATCGCGGTTAAACCAATAGCCGGCACCCGCGCCGCCAGCGACAGCGAGAACGCCGATCAGCGCGGCAATGGCGCCGAAATTGATCCGCGACTTGCGCGGCTCGGCCCGGAAGGACCGCTGCGGCGTACGCGTTTCGACGGCAGGCGTCTTGGTCGTGGCATCGGCAAGACCGGCCTGCTCCATCGAGGTGGAAGCAGCGGCAGCCCCGGCCGCCGGAGTGAAGCCGATGAGATCGTCGAGATCGCCCCATTCGCTCTTCTGCGCGGGCTGCGCCTGCTTGGGCTCTTCGGCTTGTGCCGCCTTCTCTTCCGGCCATTCCCAAGCCATCGGATCGGTACCGGCGGCAGCAGCCGGTTCACGCTTGTCGGCAGGCGTCGTGACCGGGGCGATATCGCTCCAGTCCCACTGTGCTTCGGCGGCGGGCATGCGGGCGTCCGCGACGGGTGCTGAATCCGGCACCTGCTCGTCGTGGACGTGATAGGTTTCTGCGACCGGCTCGACGACGGCGGCAGTCTCGACGGACTGCGCCTCGTCCTGCCGTTCCGGCTCCTGCCAGGAGGGAACGTAGTCGTCCGCCGGCTCGGCCTCGACCTGCCAGGACGGCTCGACGCGCGCCTCTGCGACGGCCGGCTTCTGTTCGGGCTCTGCGACGACAGGCTCTTCCGCCACGGTCTCCGCGACCGGTTCCGGTTCCTGTTCAGGCTCGGGCTCGGGCTCGGGCTCGGGAACCTGTTCCTGTACGACAACGGCTTCAGCCACCGGTTCTTCAACCGGCGGCTCTTCAACCGGCGGCTCTTCAACCCTGTTTTCTTCTGCGGGCTGCTCGGCGTTGTCAGCCGTCTGCGCGGCCGGCTCTTCCACGACCTCGGTGGCAGGCTCGGCCTCGACGGGCTGATCTTCCGGCTCCTCGACGGCGGCGGGTTCTGCCACCACCGTTTCCACGGGTTCCGGCTCTGCAGCCTCGACAACAGGCTCCTGGACGATTTCCGGCGCAGGATCGTCGGCGGGCAGCGCCTCGGCGTGCTCGCCTTCGACATCGCCGATCGCCGCCTCGAGCTTGTCGAGCTGGCGCTTCACGAGCTCATCGGAAGGGCGCGGGTTCATGGATTCGAGTTGCCGGCGGACGGCGCCGCGGGCCTTCTCGTAAACCTTCTGCCGCATCTCGGCATTGTTGTCCGAGAGGCCATCAACGGCCCTTCGAATGACTGCTACAAAATCCGCCATCAGAACTTTCCGTGGTGTCCATGCGCTATCCCATTGGAATACGGCACGGAACTGGTGTTAGGCTTGAGATTAGTCCTCAAACGGGTCCGTCACAAGTATGGTGTCGTCCCGCTCCGGGCTGGTCGACAGGAGGGCGACCGGCGCACCGATCAGCTCTTCGACCTGACGGACATATTTGATCGCCTGGGCCGGCAGGTCCGCCCAGCTGCGCGCGCCGACCGTCGATTCCTTCCAGCCTTCGAGCGTGATGTAAACAGGCTCGACGCGGGTCTGCTGGGTCTGGCTGGCCGGCAGGTAGTCGATCTCCTTGCCGTCGAGCTTGTAGCCGACGCAGATCTTCAGTTCGTCCAGGCCGTCGAGAACGTCGAGCTTGGTGAGCGCGATGCCGGTGATGCCGTTGGTCTTGACCGTCTGGCGCACCAGAACGGCATCGAACCAGCCGCAGCGGCGCGGACGCCCGGTGTTGACGCCGACCTCACGGCCGACGGTCGCCAGATGTTTGCCGATCTCGTCGTTCAGCTCGCAGGGGAACGGACCTTCGCCGACGCGGGTCGTATAGGCCTTGGTGATGCCGAGCACGTAGTTGATCGCCGTCGGGCCGAGGCCCGAACCGGCGGCGGCCTGGCCGGCGACGGTGTTGGACGAGGTCACGAAGGGATAGGTGCCGTGGTCGTTGTCGAGCAGCGCGCCCTGCGCACCTTCGAACAAAATGCGCGCGCCGGAGCGGCGCTGCTTGTCGAGCAGGTCCCAGACCCGGTCGATATAGGGCAGGATGTGGCTGGCAACCGATGTCAGCTCTTCTTCGATCGACTCGACGGAGATCTCGGCAAGGCCCATGCCGCGACGCAGCGCATTGTGGTGCGTCAGCAGGCGCTCGATCTTCGGGCGCAGCGTTTCGGGCTCGGTGAGGTCGATCACTCGGATGGCGCGACGGCCGACCTTGTCCTCATAGGCCGGGCCGATGCCGCGGCGGGTCGTGCCGATCTTGGTGCCGGTGGCCGACGCCGCGTCTTCACGCAGCGCATCGAGGTCGCGGTGCAGGGAGAGAATGAGCGGCGCATTGTCCGCGATGCGCAGCACTTCGGGCGTGACGGCGACGCCCTGGGCGCGCAGCTTCTCGACTTCCGCGACGAAGTGGTGCGGATCGACGACGACGCCGTTGCCGATGACGCTGAGCTTGCCGCGCACGAGGCCGGACGGCAGCAGAGCGAGCTTGTAGCTCACGCCGTTGATGACAAGCGTATGGCCGGCATTGTGGCCGCCCTGGTAGCGAACGATCACCTCGGCCCGTTCCGAAAGCCAGTCGACAATCTTGCCCTTGCCTTCGTCACCCCATTGAGAACCGACAACTACGACACTTGCCATTTCACCTATCCCGTTTTCGCGCGCGAACGCGCTACCGTTTACGCACACATACGCGTGCGCCTGACACAAACCCGCGCATCTATACTGTGTTGTCTTTGGGAATGCGACCCTGTTATGACGGCCCACATCCGCTTTTTAAATGACATTGTCTGCTTTTTCACCTTATCTGGGCCACCCGCCGGCGCACTCTGCCCCTCCTCTTTCTCCATCCGGATCCTGTCGCCTTGAACACGAGAGCCTATTTCTACCTGTGTGTGACCTCGCTTTTCTGGGGCGCCAACTCGGTCGCGGGCAAGATTGCGGTCGGCCATGTCAGCCCCATGGTGCTGACGACCTTCCGCTGGATCGTGGCACTCACCATCATCCTCGTGCTGATGACGCCGCAGGTGAAACGCGACTGGCCGGTCATCCGCAAACACTGGCTCCAGCTCCTGCTCTACGGCGTCTTCGGCTTCACCGCGTTCAACGCGCTGCTCTACACCGCGCTCGGCTATACCAGCGCCATCAATGCCGTCATCGAGCAGGCCGGCATTCCCATGCTGATCTTCGTCTTCAACTTCCTGCTCTTCCGCATCCAGGCCTCGATTGCTCAGGTGGTGGGCTTCACCGTGACGCTTGTCGGCGTGCTGGTAACAGCCGCTCATGGCGAATTCTCGGCACTGGCGGAGCTGGAGTTCAATTTCGGCGATGCGCTGATGCTGCTCGCCTGCATCGTCTATGCCGCCTATACGGTCTCGCTGCGCTGGAAGCCGGCACTGCACTGGCAGAGCTTCATCGCCGCTCCCGCCTTCGGCGCGCTGCTCAGCGCCATTCCGCTGTTTTTCTGGGAGCTGTCGCGCGATGCCGCCATCTTCCCGGATACGACAGGCTGGATGGTCGTGCTCTATGCCGGCATCTTCCCGTCGCTGCTCTCGCAGGTGCTTTATGTGCGCGGCGTCGAGATGATCGGCGCCAACCGGGCCGGGCTCTTCATCAATGCCATTCCGGTATTCGGCACGCTTCTCTCCGTGCTGCTGATCGGCGAAACCATCCACGGCTTCCACTTCGCCGCCCTCCTCCTCGTGCTTGGCGGCATCGCGATTGCCGAATGGGGCCGCCCGAAGGAAACGAAGGCCTGACATGCGAAAGGCCCATCGGATGAACCGGCGGGCCTTCCTGTCTCGTCTTGGGAGGGACGAAGGTCAGTCGACGTTGAAGACCAGCGGCTTGATCTGGCGGATCGCCGGGTTGGCGCGCAGCTTGTTCAGCACGTCCTCGGACACAGCGGCATCGACATAGAGCAGCGCGATGGCGTCACCGCCCTGCTTGTCGCGGCCGAGCTGGAAGTTGGCGATGTTCACGCCGGCCTCGCCGAGCGTCGTGCCGATGAAGCCGATCATGCCGGGAACGTCGGTGTTGGTGATGTAGACCATGTGGTTGCCCACGTCGGCATCGAGGTTGATGCCCTTGATCTGGATGAAGCGCGGCTTGCCGTCGGAGAACACAGTGCCGGCGATCGAGCGCGTCTGGTTCTCCGTCTTGACGGTCAGGCGGATGTAGCCGTCGAAGACGCCCGACTTGTCACGCTTCACTTCCGAGAGGATGACGCCCTTTTCCTTGATCATGACCGGGGCCGAGACCATGTTGACGTCGGCGACCTGCGAGCGGATGAGGCCGGCGAGAACGGCACTGGTCAGCGCCTTGGTGTTCATCGAGGCGGTCGCACCATCGTAGAGGATCTCGATTTCCTTGATGGCGCTTTCCGTGACCTGGCCGACGAAGGCGCCGAGCACGTCCGCAAGGCGGATGAAGGGCTTCAGGATCGGTGCTTCCTCGGCGGTGATCGACGGCATATTGATGGCGTTGGAGACGGCCCCCTTGACGAGGTAATCCGACATCTGCTCGGCGACCTGCAGGGCGACATTCTCCTGCGCTTCCGTGGTCGAGGCGCCGAGATGCGGCGTGCAGACGACGTTTTCCAGGCCGAAGAGCGGGCTTTCGGTCGCAGGCTCGACTTCGAACACGTCGAAACCGGCACCGGCGACATGGCCGGACTTGATGGCTTCGGCAAGCGCCGCCTCATCGACTAGGCCGCCGCGGGCGCAATTGATGATGCGAACGCCCTTCTTGGTCTTGGCCAGCGCTTCCTTGTTCAGGATGCCGCGGGTCTTGTCGGTCATCGGCACATGCAGCGTGATGAAGTCGGCGCGGGCGAGCAGGTCGTCCAGCTCCACCTTCTCCACACCCATTTCCTGGGCGCGTTCGGCCGACAGGAAAGGATCGTAGGCGATAACGTGCATGCCAAGGCCGATGGCCTTCTTGCAGACGATGCCACCGATATTGCCGGCACCGATGACGCCGAGCAGCTTGCCGGTGATCTCGACGCCCATGAACTTCGACTTTTCCCACTTGCCGGCCTGCGTGGAGGTGTCGGCGGCGGGCAGCTGGCGGGCGACGGCGAACATCAGCGCGATGGCGTGTTCGGCGGTGGTGATCGAATTGCCGAAGGGCGTGTTCATGACGATGATGCCGCGGCGCGAGGCGGCCGGGATATCGACATTGTCGACGCCGATGCCGGCGCGGCCGATGACCTTGAGATTGGTCGCAGCCGCGATCAGCTTTTCCGTCGCCTTGGTGGCGGAGCGGATGGCGAGGCCGTCATAATTGCCGATGATCTCGGCGAGCTTTTCCTTGTCCTTGCCGAGCTTCGGCTGGAAATCGACTTCGACGCCGCGATCGCGGAAAATCTGGACGGCGGTTTCCGACAGTTCGTCGGATACGAGTACGCGAGGTGCCATGAGAGGCCTCCTTCAATGAAACAGGGAAAATGAGATCAAAGGTGGCTTCGCCCGAAGGACGAAGCCGGTCGCGAAAAATCAGGCCGCAGCCTTGGAAAGCGTCGCCTTCTGGGTCTCGAAGGCCCAGGTCAACCAGGGCATCAGCGCTTCCAGATCGGCGGTGTCGATGGTGGCGCCGGCCCAGATGCGCAGACCCGAGGGGGCATCGCGGTAGGCGCCGATGTCATAGGCGACACCCTGCTTGTCGAGAAGGGACACGAGGCCCTTGGCGAAAGCAGCCTGGGCGTCGGCATCGAGCGCCAGCACTTGCTTGTCGGCAATCGTCAGGCACACCGAAGTGTTCGAGCGGGTCGCCGGGTCCTTGGCAAGGTTGGCGATCCAGTCGTTGTTTTCGATGAAATCGAAGATGACCTTGGCATTGGCATCGGCGCGGGCCATCAGACCCTTGAGGCCACCGACCTGCTGCGCCCAGAGCAGCGCATCGATATAGTCCTCGACGCAGAGCATGGAGGGCGTATTGATGGTCTCGCCCTGGAAGATGCCTTCGATGATCTTGCCGCCCTTGGTCATGCGGAAGATCTTCGGCATCGGCCAGGAAGGCGTATAGCTTTCCAGACGCTCGACGGCACGCGGCGACAGGATGATGACGCCATGCGCGCCCTCGCCGCCGAGAACCTTCTGCCAGGAGAAGGTGACGACATCGAGCTTGGCGAAATCGAGGTTCTGGGCAAACGCAGCCGAGGTCGCATCGCAGATCGTCAGGCCCTTGCGATCGGCAGGGATGAAATCGGCATTGGCGACGCGCACGCCCGAGGTCGTGCCGTTCCAGGTGAAGACCACGTCACGGTCGAAATCAATCGTGGAAAGGTCGGGGAGAAGGCCGTAATCGGCGGTGATCTTTCTGACGTCGGGGAGCTTCAGCTCCTTGACGACATCCGATACCCAGCCCGAACCGAAGCTTTCCCAGGCAACCATGTCGACGCCGCGCGGGCCGAGCAGCGACCACAATGCCATTTCGACGGCGCCGGTATCGGAAGCGGGCACGATGCCGATGCGGTAATCCGCCGGGACTTCGAGGACTTCACGGGTGAGATCGATGGCCTGCTTGAGCTTGGTCTTGCCGATCTTGGCGCGGTGCGAACGACCGAGCGGGGCATCGGAAAGCGCTTCGAGCGACCAGTTGGGGCGCTTCGAGCACGGGCCAGAAGAAAAATGGGTGTTGTTCGGACGCACGTCCGGCGCGGTGACGGTCTTCGTCATGATCGCTATCCTTCCAGATAGATAGCCCTTCGTTGGGGAAGGGTGTCCCGCCGCCGTGAATATGGGAGAGCCGCTTTTCCGTCAAGAGGAATATGTCGCGAACGAAAAATAATCCGGCGCAATGGAAACGGCGCGCCGGTTGCCCGACGCGCCGTTGAACAGATCGAATAACGATAGATTACCAGGTGGTGATGCGGATGCCGGCGCGGATTTCGTGCTTCTGGAAGCCGTCGTCGCGGCCCTTCGTGCCGCTCGCACCGAGGTTCTGTTCCGCCGGGCGATATTTGAACATCTTGCCGCCAGCCGTGTCGGAATAGCGGTAGCCGACGTCGAGCTTGATGCGGTTGGTCAGATCCACCGAGGCACCGGCCATCAGCGCATAGGTGAAGCGCCAGCTATCCTCGCCCTCCGCCTTATCCTTGAGATAGTCCGTGCCCGAGCAGGTGCCGGTGCCGTTTTCGCAATAGGGGTTGAAGGTCGTGTCGTCCCAGCGCACGTAGGTTACGCCCGCGCCCGCGCCCAGATAGGGCGTAAAGCCAGCATAGGTGCCGAGATCGATATAGCCGTTGGCCATGATGTTGGTCGCGCTGTAGTCGGCCTCATGGCTGTAGCTGCAGCTCGTTCCCACCGGTTCGCTCGCGCTGCAACGCCGGGCGACATTCGAGCCGCCACTGAGCGTGCCGTTGAAGAAGTCGGTCGTCAGGTCGGTGCGCAGGAAATTGTTGAACTGGTAGCCGACGCCCGCACCGTAGGAAAAGGGCTTGGAGAAGCGCGCGCTGTCAAAGCTCTCCTGCGCGGTCACACCACCGGAGGAGAACGTCTTGTAATCCGGCTTGCCGCCCTTCATCCAGCCGGAATAGCCGAGATCGCCGCGCAGATACCAGCCTTCGGAGACGGCGCTGCCTGATACGTCGATCTCCGGCGCATTGATGATATCGAGATCGCTCGCAAACGCGCCCGTTGCCAAAAGGCCGGCGAAAACGGCGATACCAAGCGGTGCGATACGTCGAAACATGGCTTCGATCCCCCTGAGCCCGGACATGCCGGCGGTTGCGGTCGGCCTGGGCGCAAACGAGGACGTTGCTGCCTTATACCGTTGATTAACCATAGCTGTTAAGGAATGAAAAAACGGTTAAGTGCCCGAAGTCAGGGCAATCGAAAAGAAACCTCGAAACGCGAAAGGCCGCCCCGAAGGGCGGCCTTGGCTGTCTGTCCCGCGAAGGGATTATTTGTAAACCGGCTGCTCGATCGGGATTTCCGCCGGCGGGATATAGGCCTGCTGGTCGCAACCGTTGAAGGAGTAGCGCAGACCGGCGCGCGCTTCGTGGCTGTAGAAGCCCTTGTCGTAGCCCGGACCGCCGCCCTCGTTGTAGCCGAACATGCCACCCTTGGTGACGTGACGGAAACGGTAACCCACATCGGCCTTCAGGTTGCAGGTCACGTCGATCGCCGTACCGGCCATGAGGGCGTAGGTAAAGCGCCAGTTCTTCTTGCCGCGGTGAACGAAGGTCGGGTCGCAGTTCGTCGGGTCGCCGTCCTCGCACGAGGTGTTCTTCAGGTTGTCCCAGCGGACATAGGTGCCGCCGATACCGGCACCGACATAGGGCGTGAACACGCCGTAATGGCCGATATCGACATAGGCGTTGGCCAGCAGGCTGAGCGCCGTCAGGGACGCCACGTCGGTGGAGGTGCAGCTCGTCGACACGCCGCAGCTGCCGGAGGTCGAGCCACGGAAACCGGACTTGAACATATAGTCGAGCGTCACATCCGTACGGAAGTGGTCGTTGATCTGATAACCGACACCGCCGCCGAGCGTGAAGCCGCTCTTGAGGCGCGTGGAGTCGAATTCACGGACGCTGCCGTTCGAGCCCTGGAAATATTTCGCGCCACGGCTCTTGTTATAGGCCCAGCCCATATCGCCGCGCAGATACCAGCCGCCCGTCTCGACGACGGCTTCCTGAACCGGTGCTTCAATGACATCAGGCTGATAGATGTCGGCCGCATAGGCCGACGAGCCCGTCAGCAGGACGGCGACGACGCCACTCAAAACTTTCCTCATGGCCTTGCTCCAATAGGCTTTCAACTTGGCGCGGCCGGTGCGCCGGTCCCCAAGTCCCTCGATCAGGACTGGATAATGGAGAGGAAAGGTTAAGGGCCGATTAACTACAAAGATTTACCGTATTCATTAACAAGCGTTCACGGGCTTGGTAAAATTTAAATAAAAGCCACGGCAGCGGCGCCATAATTCCACCGGAAACTTGCGACACAAAGAAAAGGCCGGCGCAAAGCACCGGCCCCTTCAGAAAAATCTGGGTATAGCGAAATCAGGCGGCGCTGCGCACCGAGCCGATGACATTCACCAATTCGTCGACGATACGCTCCACCTGGCCGCGATCGTCGCCTTCGGCCATCACACGGATCAGCGGTTCGGTGCCGGACGGGCGGATCAGCAGGCGGCCATTCTTTGCGAGCTCGCTTTCCGCATCGGCAATTGCCTGGCGAACAACTGCATCTTCCAGCGGCTTGCCGGCCTTGATACGGACATTCTTCAGCACCTGCGGCACCGGCTCGAAGCGGTTGCAAACTTCGCTCACCGTCTTGCCGCTACGCTTGACGCAGGCGAGCACCTGGAGGGCGGCGACAAGGCCGTCACCCGTCGTGCCGAAATCGGAGAGAACGATATGGCCGGACTGCTCGCCGCCAACATTGTAATCATGGTTGCGCATGTATTCGACGACATAGCGATCACCGACCTTGGTGCGCTCGAGGCCGAGGCCCTTGTCGGTCAGGAAGCGTTCCAGGCCGAGATTGGACATGACGGTCGCAACGAGGCCGTTGCCGCGCAGGAGACCGTCAGCCGCCCAGCTTTCGGCAATCACCGCCATCAGCTGGTCGCCGTCGATGATCTTGCCGGTCTCGTCGATGATCTGCACACGGTCCGCGTCACCATCGAGCGCGATGCCGATATCGGCCCGCACTTCATGCACCTTGCGCTGCAAGGTCTCGGGATGGGTCGAGCCGCATTCGAGATTGATGTTGAGACCGTCGGGCTCGTTGCCGATCGTCACGACGTCGGCGCCGAGTTCCCAGAGCGCGGCCGGAGCCACGCGATAGGCGGCACCGTTGGCGCAATCGATGGCCACGCGCAAGCCCTGCAGCGTGACGTCGCGCGGCAGCGTGCGCTTGGCATGTTCGATATAGCGGTCATGCACGCCGTCGATACGCTTGGCACGGCCGATTTCCGCCGAATTGGCGAGCTGGGCCATGAGGTCTTTTTCGAGCAGCTCCTCGATCTCCATCTCGATCTCGTCGGAGAGCTTGTAGCCGTCGGGGCCGAAAAGCTTGATGCCGTTGTCGTAAAACGGGTTGTGCGAGGCCGAGATCATCACGCCGATATCCGCACGCAGCGAACGCGTCAGCATGGCCACCGCCGGCGTCGGGATCGGGCCCAGAACGAAGGCATCGATGCCGGCCGCGGTAAAGCCGGCGACCATGGCGTTTTCCAGCATATAGCCGGAGAGGCGCGTATCTTTGCCGATGACCACGCGATGGCGATGCGCGCCGCGGCGGAAAATGGTGCCGACGGCGATGCCGACGCGCATGGCGAGATCAGGCGTCATGGGGAAGGTGTTGGCTTTCCCCCGGATACCATCCGTGCCGAAATAACGACGTTTCATATGTGCTCCTGAAAATCGCCGGCCCTGGCGGCACTCTCTGCTGCGCCCGGCTGCAAGGTGTCTGTGCACCAAGCCTAACGGCGTTATACATCAAGCCGCTAATGGACGAAATACTTTAGATCCGTAACCTGCCTTAACCTAATCGCGCCGGGCGGCGTTTTTTCTTTGCCATAAAAGCGCGGAAATAGCATCTGCCCGCAGATCAGAAATGATTACAGCCCGTTACCAAAGGAAAACGGCCGGAACGTCTTTCCGGCCGTCCTTCAATCCTTGCGGATGATTATTGCGGCTGCGGCTCGAGCCCGCCTTCCGCCTCGCCACCCTTCTTGTGGCCGGCCTTCGGAACGGCGGAACCACGGCTGGGCGGCGTGTCGTCACCAAGATCGCGCGCCGGCTTCTCGCCGCGGATGAGCGCCTTGATCTCATCGCCCGTCAGCGTTTCGTATTCGAGCAGGCCTTCGGCGAGCGCCACGAACTCGTGGTTCTGCTCGGTGATGATGCGCTTGGCCTCGGAATAGGCCTCGTCGATCAGGCGGCGGATTTCGTTGTCGATCTTCTGCGCGGTGGCTTCCGAGACATTCTTCTGCTGCGCAACCGAATGACCGAGGAAGACCTCCTGCTGGTTTTCGCCATAGGCGACCTGGCCGAGCTGATCGGAGAAGCCCCATTGCGTGACCATGGCGCGGGCAAGCTTCGTCGCCTGCTCGATATCCGAGGAGGCACCGGAGGTGATGTTGTCCTTGCCGAAGGTGATTTCTTCGGCAACGCGGCCGCCCATCATGATGGCGAGGCGCGAGACCATCCACTTGTAGCTCATCGAATAGCGATCGCCCTCGGGAAGCTGCATGACCATGCCGAGCGCACGACCGCGCGGAATGATCGTCGCCTTGTGCAGGGGATCGGCGAGCGGAACCTTGAGCGCCACGATGGCATGGCCGGCCTCGTGATAGGCGGTGAGCTTCTTTTCCGCCTCGGTCATGGCCGAGGAGCGGCGCTCCGCGCCCATCATGATCTTGTCCTTGGCGTCCTCGAATTCCTGCATGGTGACGAGGCGCTTGTTACGGCGCGCGGCCATCAGGGCAGATTCGTTGACGAGGTTCATGAGATCAGCACCGGAGAAGCCCGGCGTCCCGCGGGCGAGAACCTTGAGGTCGACATTCGGCGCCAGCGGCACGTTGCGCACGTGAACCTTGAGGATGCGCTCGCGGCCGACGATATCGGGGTTCGGCACGACGACCTGGCGGTCGAAGCGGCCGGGACGCAAGAGCGCGGGGTCAAGAACGTCGGGACGGTTGGTCGCGGCGATCAGGATGATGCCTTCGTTCGCTTCGAAGCCGTCCATCTCCACGAGGAGCTGGTTCAGCGTCTGCTCGCGTTCGTCATTGCCGCCGCCGAGACCGGCGCCACGGTGACGACCGACGGCGTCGATTTCGTCGATGAAGATGATGCAGGGCGCGTTCTTCTTGGCCTGCTCGAACATGTCGCGCACGCGGCTGGCACCGACGCCGACGAACATTTCGACGAAGTCCGAACCGGAGATCGTGAAGAACGGCACATTGGCTTCGCCAGCAACGGAGCGTGCGAGTAGAGTCTTACCGGTACCGGGCGGGCCGACCAGCAGCACGCCGCGCGGAATGCGACCGCCGAGCCGCTGGAATTTTTGCGGATCGCGCAGGAATTCGACGATTTCCTCCAGGTCCTGCTTGGCCTCATCGACGCCGGCGACATCGGCGAAGGTGACGCGGCCATGTGCTTCGGTCAGAAGCTTGGCCTTGGACTTGCCAAAGCCCATCGCGCCGCGCGAGCCGCCCTGCATCTGGCGCATGAAGAACAGCCAGACGCCGAGGATCAGCAGCATGGGCAGCAGCGTACCGATATAGCTCAGGAAGCCGGAGGAGCCATCCGTTTCCGGACGCGCGCTGACGACGACATTCTTGGCCTCAAGACGCTGGACGAGCGAGTTGTCGCCCGCCGGCGCATAGGTCTGGAAGGTCGCGCCGGTCTCGACATAGCTGCCGACGATCTTTTCGCCGGTGATCACCACTTCCTTCACCCGGCTCGAGTCGACCTCCTTGAGGAACTGCGAATAGGGGATTTCCCGCGAGCCGGTCTGCGCCGGGCTCGTCTGGAACATGCTGAACAGAGCGATCAGCAGGAGGGCGATGATCGCCCACAGGGCGAAGTTGCGAAAATTGGGATTCATCGAACGTTCCAGGTACCTTCCCGGCCGAGGTCTCCCGGCCGCTTCTTTAGCGCCTAACATAGGGTCGCCATGCGGCCTTGCCAAGGCAAAGCGCACGGGCCACGGGCATTTCTCACGCTATCGTCAACGAGAAACGCTATCTCCAACGCCTCTCGTCCACATCCGGCGGTATCCTAGCACAACGCGCAGGCCGGCGCCTTCATTCGTTCGGCGGAGACGGAAAAGCCGGATTGCCCAGAATGGCCGCCAGCGCATTGGCAAGCGGCAGGTCGAAACGCGGCAGGAACAGCCGATAGGGCGCAACGACGGCTTGAATGAAGCCCGTGTCGTCGGCCACCGTCGCCCCATCCTCGAATTTCAGGCGTGGCATGGCTTTGAGCGCGCGCAGAGCAGGCCCACGACGCCCCTCCCCTTCGTCATTCGCCTCATTGCCGGCGGCACGGATGACGATCGCCTGATGCGCGGTATTGGTCACGTGATAGCGCCCGTCCCAAACTGCCGATGCCCCCGCCTGCACTGTCATGGTCTCGATGCCACGGCACTCGCGATAGAGAGAAAGCCCATCCCGCCGCCGGTCGAACACCACGCGGCCGGCAGTAAGCCGCGACAGTCTGCCGCTGGCGAAAAAGATGCGCAGGCGCTCGGCCGATGCCGTTTCCAGCATGTGAATGCGTCCGCCGATCATGGCGGCGAGCATCAGCAGGCCGCGCCAGGCGGCGGGATCACTCAGAGCGATGTCGATTGAACCCGCATCCAGCACGAAGGCCGCATCGTCCCTGACCACGTTCCGTGCCAAAAACGCCGCGGCCCTCTCAGACAAGGCCAACCTGTCACCCGCCTCACGGCCGCGCTCCGCCCGTCCTTCCCGCTGGCGAATGCGCACCCGCTCGAAACGAGGATTGAGGTTGCTCGGATCGTCGATCCACGTTTCGCCGCGTGCGGCAAGGAAAGCCCGGATATCGCCCCGATCCACGGAAAGAAACGGCCGCAGCAGCCAGATCGAGCCTTGCAGCAACACGGCATCCGCCATGCCTGACAGTCCCACGCCCTCGGCCGACCGCTCGGCGCGCATGGCGACGGTCTCGTTCTGGTCGTCACGCGTGTGAGCAGACAGGACCGCATCGGCACCCGCTTCGGTCGCGGCCTCCACCAGCAAGTCATATCGCTTGTCGCGCGCCGCCGCCTGAAGGCCGGTTTCGGGTTTATCGCCATCCCACCGGCGTGTGATGTGAGGAATACCATATCGGGCGCAGAGTGCCGCGACAGCCGCAGCCTCTTCGGAAGAGTCCTGGCGAAGTGCGTGGTCGATGGTACAGGCGACAAGGCTGATACCGGGATAGCGCCCGGTAGCGCAAAGCGTCGCGAGCGCCACGAAGAGCCCGGTCGAATCGCTGCCGCCAGAAATGGCGATCAGCAGACGCGCCGGGCGCTTGAAACTGTCTAGGAGATGGCCGGCTGCCGCGACGACGGACTGTTCCGCGCGGGCCACGGCCTGGTGTTCGTCCGCAATCAGCAGGACAGGCGGCTCTGTTCGGACGCGACCTTGCCCTTCACAGCCTTGGAGGCGTTCGGGTAGCGCTTGCCGACTTCGCGCAGCGTCGCGCAGGCCGTCTCGCGGTTGTCGAGGGCAGCGAGCGACATGCCGAGCTTCAGCAGCATTTCCGGCGCCTTCTTCGACTTGCTGAAGGTCTGGTGCGCGTTCAGGAAGGTCTTGGCCGCGTCGTTGTAGTTGCCTTGGGAATACTGGGCTTCACCCATCCAGAAATTGGCATCCGCCGCCTTCTCGCCCTTCGGGAAGATGTCGAGATAGTCGCGGAACTCGCGCTCGGCCATCTGGTAGTCGCCGGTCAGCACATGGCCATAGGCGACATTGTAGAGATCGTCGGGATTGTCGAGCGATGCGGTGGACGATTCGGATGCCGCAGGCAGATTGTTGCCGCCATCGACGCCCGGCAGACTGTTGTCGTTGCCGATTGCAGCACTTTGGTTGTCGAGGTCGGGATTGTTGGCCGCACCGATCGGGTTGCCGTTTTCGTCGAAGCGGATCGAGCCCAGTTCCTGCGGCTGCGCGCCCGTGCCGCCATTGGAAGCACTCTGGCTGTCGGTTCCGGCGGTATCATCCGCCGGAACCTGGTTCGTTGCGGTCTGCTGGTCGGCCGTGCCGCCATCCACCGGTTTGTCGAGCGCGCCGCTCTTGCCTTTGGCGCCGCCCTTGCCGCTTTCCAGGTCCTGGAAGCGGTATTCGTTGTCTTCCTGCGTCTTGCGGAGCTGTTCCTGCATCTGCAGAAGCTGGTAGCTCATTTCCTCGATCCGGCCGTTGAGGGTGCGGATCTGCTCTTCGAGCTCACCGACACGCGGGTCCATGGCCTGCGCCAGAACCACGTTGCCCTTCGCCGCGCGCTCGTTCTGCGCCGGCAGGAAGCCATTCGTCAGCGTCGAGAGCGGCGATGCGCTGATCGGCCCGACCATGCCTGCTACCGCTGCGAGACTGAAAACGCCTGCCGCGACAAGTTTCTTCATCTATGTTCGTCCTGTTGGTGCCGTTACACGCCGAAGCGCAGGCGCAAGAGTTTTCCAAATGCACTTAAAAAGCAACGGAGTTCGGCCAAAGTGTGTTGAAAAAAGAAAGGCGGCCGATGGGCCGCCTTTCCACGCGTTCCTCGTTTCGAGGAATTACATGCCCGCGCCACCGAGAACGGTGACGGCGCGGCGGTTCTGCGACCAGCAGGAAATGTCGTCGCAGACGGCGACCGGCTTTTCCTTGCCGTAGGAGATCGTCTTCATGCGGTTTGCCGGAACTCCGCGCGACGCGAGGTACTGGCGGGTCGCGGCAGCGCGACGTGCACCGAGCGCGAGGTTGTATTCACGCGTGCCGCGTTCGTCGGCATGGCCTTCGACCGTGATGGCGTAGTTCGGATACTGCTGCAGCCACTGGGCCTGACGGTCGAGCGTCGCGGCGGCGTCTGCACGGACCGACGATGAGTCGGTGTCGAAGAAGATGCGGTCGCCGACATTGACGGTGAAGTCCTGCTGCGAGCCCGGGGTCGCGGCACCGGCACCGCCGTTGAGGCCGAGGTCGCCGGCGCTGTTCGGCAGGTTCTTCTTGGAGGCGCAGCCTGCGACGGCCAGCGTCATGACGAGCGCGATCATCACCGGGTTGCGGGCGATGGTCTGCATACGGCCAGCGGCCGGGGAATGAATGCGGCTCATGAGCCGGTCTCCTTGCATCAGTTTTTGCGTCAAGTTCGTTGAAGCACGGTTTTCAATCAGGGTTGCCAGACTGTAACCGCAGTCGGTTAATCCGCACTCAACGATTATGGTTAACGATTGCTTGTAAGACCGTCCCCGGCCCCTCGCATTCTCTTTTCCTCACCCACCCCGCCACGATTTCATGTCGCGCCTGCGCGATGGACGTCATGCGAAAACGGGTCTGCCGCGTCTCGCCGTGAAGCCTGATTTACAGGACTTTGCGGCAAGAACGCGGCAGACCCGCCGTATATGTGACATGCTATTCCAGAAGCGGCGACCAGGCCGGGTCGGAGGCGAAGCCCTTCGTCTGCACCGGCTGCTCGTTGTAGCCGGAAAGGTCGATCGAATAGATCTGCGGACCGCCGGCACCCGCACCCTGGCGGAAGAACATCAGCACGCGGCCGTTCGGCGCCCAGGTCGGGCCTTCATTGTGAAAGCCCGAGGTCAGGATGCGTTCGCCCGAGCCGTCCGTCTTCATCACGCCGATCGAGAACTTGCCGCCCGACTGCTTGGTGAAGGCGATGAGGTCGCCGCGCGGAGACCAGACCGGCGTGGAATAGGAACCATCGCCGAAGGAGATGCGGCGCTGGCCGGAGCCGTCCGCACCCATCACATAGAGCTGCGGCTTGCCGCCACGGTCGCTCTCGAAGACGATCTGCGAACCATCAGGCGAGTAGGACGGCGACGTGTCGATGGCCGCCGTCGAGGTGAGACGGGTCGTGGTGCGCGAGCGCAGGTCCATCGTGTAAATGTTGGAATTGCCTTCCTGCTGCAGGCTCATGATGACCTTCTGACCATCCGGCGAGAAACGCGGCGAGAAGGTCATGCCCGGAAAGTTGCCGACCACTTCGCGCTGTCCGGTCTCCAGCTGGAGCAGATAGACGCGCGGCTGGTTGCCCTCGAAGGACATATAGGTGATTTCCTGGCGGTTCGGCGAGAAGCGCGGCGTGAGCACCAGCTCGTTGGAGTTGGTCAACGCGCGGGCGTTGAAGCCATCCTGGTCCATGATGGCGAGCTGACGCTTGCGGGCCGTCTTCGGGCCGCTTTCGGCGACATAGACGATGCGGGTATCGAAGTAGCCCTTTTCACCGGTCAGGCGCTCATAGATGGCATCGGCGATGATATGGGCCACGCGGCGCCAGTTTTCCGGCTGCGTGTAGAATTGCTGACCCGTCAGCTGCTGGCCGGCAAAGGTGTCCCAGAGGCGGAATTCGGCGCGCAGGCGGCCGTCGCCTTCCTGCGTCACGCGACCAGTGACAAGAGCCTGCGCGTTGATGACCTTCCAGTCCTCGAAACGCGGCGCCTGATCGGGATTGGAGATCTTCTCGATGAAGGCCTGCTTGTTGACGGGCGCGAAAAGGCCGGACCGCTTCAAGTCTGCCGCAACCACATCGCTGATGCGCTGGCCGAGGTCACCGCTGGCGATGAAGTCCGTCACCGCGATCGGCAACGGTTCGACATTACCCTTGTTGATGTTGATTTCCACGACCGCCCAGGCCTGCGGCAGGAAAGCCGCGAGGCCGGTCAGAACGACCAGCATACGGAGGAGAGTGCGTCTGAACATCTTTTCTAGGCCTTCCTAGTTCTTACATCATCTGGCTGGGGTCGAAGTTCACGACAACTTCGCTCCAGGCGTCATATTTTTCAGGCGGCAGCCCCTTGAAGGGCCGCGATTTCATGATGGCGCGGCGGGCGCCACCGGCAAGCGCACGGCGGGCGGATTCCGAACCGCCCGTCGCGGTCACTTCCGGCTCGCCGATAATGTCGCCGTTCTGATCGAGCTGCATCGTCACCTTGATGCGCACGTCGGACGCGTCGGCCATGCCGGGAATGATCGACCAGTTGTTCTGGATCTGGCCGCGCAGCGCGTCCATCTCGCTCATCGAAAGCTTGGCGCCCGTCGACGGTTTTTTGACACCGAGTGCAGCCTCTTGCTTCGAACTCTTGGCGCCGCCACCGGCTGCCTTTTCCTTGTTGAGAAGTGCCGAAATCTCGTCCGAGTTGAATTCGGTTTCGTTCGTCGAGCTTGCTTTTTCCTGCTTCTTCTTCTCGTCTTTCTTACGGTCGGGCGTCTTGGCAGTCTCGGCCTTAGCCGTCTCCACCTTCTTCTCGGCCGGCTTTTCCGCGGTCTCGGTCTTTTTGGTCTCGAGCTTCGGCTTCATCTCCGGAAGCGGGATCTTGTCCGGCAGCGCTTCGGCTTCCGGATCGACCGTCGGCTTCTCTTCGGATGGTGTCGCCTCGGGCTTCGGATCCGGCTTGACGTCCTGCTTCTTCTCGGCAACTGCTGCGACTTCTGTCGTGGGTTCACTCGCAGGCTGTTCCTGCTTTACGTCCTCAACAGGCTTGGTATCCGGCGTCTGCACGGCCTTCTCGGCCTTTTCCGGCGCAGCGGCCGTCTCGATGTCGCGCGGCTTTTCCTCCGGCGTCGGCAGATTCTTCAAGTCGACTTTGTTGTCACCGGCATTTTCCGCATTCTCGACGGATGTTTCCCTCTTGGTCGGAATGGGTGCAGCCTTTTCCTTCAGCTCGGCCGTCTTCTCGCCCTGCTGAAGTTCGGTCAGCTCCTCGATCGACACGATATCGACCGGCAGCGCCTCGACATCGGCGACGTCGAAACTTTCGGGACTGCCGAGTGCAACCAGCGCCCAGGTCAGAACCAGGGCGTGAAGCACGGCGGATGTGGCAAGGCTGCCCTTCATGGCGTGCGATTACCTGTCCGGTTTCTGCTCGGTGACGAGACCGATATTGGTGAAGCCACCGGCCTGGATGCGCGACATGACGTCGGCGATGATGCCGTAAGGCGCATTGCCGTCGCCGCGCACGAAGATGCGCTCGGTATAGCCGGTCGTCGCCACGGCTTGCAGCTTGGCAGCCACTTCCTCGATCGGGATGGCGGTTTCCTGCAGGAAGACCTGGCCGTCGGCCTTGACCGAGACGGTGATCGGCTGGGTATCGGCGTTCAGCGCCTTGGCCTGCGTCTTCGGCAGGTCGAGCGGCACGCCGACGGTCATCAGCGGGGCCGCGACCATGAAGATGATGAGCAGCACGAGCATGACGTCGACCATCGGCGTCACGTTGATCTCGCTGATCGGGGCCTTCTTGCCGCCCCCGCGGCGGCGGCGCCCGCCGCCCGAATTCTTTGCACCGACTGACATGCCCATTGGCGTCGTCTCCGTCTGTTCTAGCCGATCACTGCGCCGCGGCGCGCGGCTGCAGCTTCTCGTCGATCTGGCGCGAGAGGATGGCGGAGAATTCGTCCGCGAAACCTTCCATGCGCGCCGTCAGCTTGCCGGCATCGGCGGAGAACTTGTTGTAGGCGATAACCGCCGGAATTGCGGCGACGAGGCCGATTGCGGTGGCGAGAAGCGCCTCGGCGATACCCGGCGCCACGACCGCAAGGCTGGTCTGCTTGGAGCCGGCGATCGCCTGGAACGACGTCATGATACCGACGACGGTACCGAAGAGACCGACGAAGGGCGCGGCCGAGCCGATGGTGGCAAGCGACCCGAGGCGCGCTTCCAGCGTTTCGGATTCGCGCGACAGCGTCACGTCCATCGCCCGGTCGATACGCATCTGCAGGCCGATCGGCGAGCGCGCGCCGCGCTCGAAACTCTTCTTCCATTCGCGCATCGCCGCCACGAAGATGGCGCTCATGCCCGAGGTCTGGCGGTCGGAGAGCGTGCGGTAAAGCTCCTCCAGCGACTGGCCCGACCAGAAGACCTGCTCGAAGCTGTCGAGCTGGCGACGCGCCTTGCCGTAGCTCACCGCCTTGTCGACGACGATGGCCCAGGTCCAGACGGACGCGGCAAGAAGGCCGAGCATGACCAGCTTCACGATGAATCCGGCCTGCATGAAGAGACCCCAGAGGGAAACATTCGCAGCCGCTTCCAAACCCACTTGTTCCATAGACCTATGTCCCCGAATCCAAACACCCGGCACGGGCGCTAACGGCTCGAACCGGGTCACATTCACGCCGTGCGGTCTCCTGGGAGGTCGAGCCGCATCGGCATTCACAGAACGAACGTCGCTCGTGGAGTTTTGCCCCATCCGCTTCGCATATCCGTCAAGAATGTCCGGTTGATGCCGCCGGCTGCCATGCCGGTCAAACGCTTACAACCTGCCTTCTTCACGGCAATTTTGGTTAAAGGATGACGTGCAGTGCACAAAATCCTCACGAACCGAGTAAGACATCATTATGGTTAAGGGAGTGTTACCGCGAAGGCGCGCCGGACACGTCTTGCGCCTAGGCAAGAAACCGCTCGGCCAATCCTTCCGGCAGACGGCGCGGCCGGCCGGCGGAATTGATGACCGCGATGATGACGCGGGCGGCGATCAGCAATTGCTCGCCCCGGCGGATTTCCTGGCTGAGGATCATCTTCGCCCCGCCCGCCTTCTCGGTGGCAGTCTGAATGGTCAGGATATCGTCCATGCGCGCAGGCGCCTTGAAGTCGATCTCCATGCGGTGCACGACGAAGACCAGCCCCTCGCGGTCCTCTTCCAGAACGAGGCTGCCCTGCTCCACGCCGAGCAGGCGCAGATAGTCCGTCCGGCCACGCTCGAGGAAATGCAGGTAGCGGGCATGATAGACGACGCCGGAAAAATCCGTGTCCTCGTAATAGACCCGCTGCACGAGCCGGTGGCCGGCTTCAGTCAACTCGCCGGAGAGGAGATGGGGCAGATCGGTCAAGGGAGAGCTTCCTTCGGCAGGCCTTCACGGACGATGAGATGTTCGCCCACGGCCGGGAGGGTTTCGATGCGGTCCGCGATGAACTGCGGCTTCAGGAGATGCCCGGCAAGTGCCGCGGGCGTCGCCCGCAGCCAGCGGAACTCCACTTCGACACCGTCTTCGACCCGGTGAACGACATCTGTTTCGTGGAACGGGAACGGCTCTTCCAGCGAAAGCAGATAGTAGAAGCCGAGTTCGTGCGCGGCATACCCCTCATAGCTGAAGAAGTTCTCGACCGTCCACAAAAGCCGCTCGATGCGCACCGGCCGATCCAGCTCCTCACGCATTTCGCGCAGAACCGTTTCTTCCGAGCTTTCGCCGATTTCCGCCCGCCCGCCCGGCAGCGCCCAGTAGTCGTCCTTCGCGCCGCGCTGGGCGAGCACGTAACCGTCGCGGAAGATCAGGCCCGCCACGCGAAAGCTGAAGAGCTGCGGCTTGCGGTCGATCCGGATCATATGCCGGCCCGGCTCACTCATCCTCGAGGCTCAGGCGGAACTGCGTCGCTTCCAAATCCTTCGGCGGCGTCAGCCCCATATGCTTCCAGGCATTCACCGTCAGCACGCGGCCGCGCGGCGTGCGCTGAATGAAGCCCTGCTGGATCATATAGGGCTCGATAATGTCCTCGATCGCATCGCGCGGCTCGGACAGGCCCGCCGCGATCGTCTCGATGCCGACGGGGCCGCCACCGAAATTGTGTGCGATCATCGAGAGATAGCGCCGGTCGAGCTGGTCTAGGCCCATATTGTCGACGAGCAGCCGCGTCAGCGCCTCGTCGGCGATCTTCTGCGTCACCGCTTCGGCCCGCGCCACTTCGGCGAAATCCCGCACCCGGCGCAGAAGCCGTCCCGCGATACGCGGCGTACCGCGCGCGCGCCGCGCAATCTCGCGCGCACCTTCATCCGTCATGCCTAGCCCCATCAGCCGCGCGCCGCGGCGCACGATCGATTCCAGCTCCTCGACGGTGTAGAAATTCAGCCGCACCGGAATGCCGAAACGGTCGCGCAGCGGCGTGGTGAGCAGGCCGAGACGGGTGGTGGCGGCGACGAGCGTGAACTTCGACAGGTCGATCTTCACCGAACGCGCGGCAGGGCCTTCGCCGATGATCAGGTCGAGCTGGAAATCCTCCATGGCCGGATAGAGGATTTCCTCGACGGCCGGATTGAGGCGATGGATTTCGTCGATGAAGAGCACGTCGCGCTCTTCGAGATTGGTGAGCAGCGCCGCGAGATCGCCGGCCTTGGCGATAACAGGGCCCGAGGTCGAGCGGAAATTGACGCCGAGTTCCTTGGCCATGATCTGGGCGAGCGTCGTCTTGCCGAGACCGGGCGGGCCGACGAAGAGCACATGGTCGAGCGCTTCACCGCGGTTCTTCGCCGCCTCGATGAAGATCTTGAGGTTGGCGCGGGCTTCCGCCTGGCCGGTGAAATCGTCCAGCGTCTGCGGCCGCAGCGCTGTATCGATGTCCTCGCCGCGCTTTTCCGGCGCAAGCAGTCTGTTCTCGTCGCTCATCGCGCCCTAATCCCATTCCCGGCCCAGGAAGGCAACTGCCTCACCGCGACAATTCCTTGAGGCCGAGGCGGATGAGCTTGGCGCTGTCAGCCCCCTCCCCGCCGTTCTTCAGCGCCGCCGCGATGGCATTGGCCGCCTGATCGCGCGAATAGCCGAGATTGGTCAGCGCCGAGACGGCATCGGAAACCGGTGCGGAGGCCACGCCTTCGCCAAGCTCCTGCTTGAGCCCGATGGATGCAGCCGCCTCACCCGCAAAGGCCGGCGCCTTGTTGCGCAGTTCCGTCATGATGCGCACGGCGACCTTGGGCCCGACACCAGGCGCCCGCGACACCGCCGTCTTGTCCTGCAACGCGATGGCATTGGCCAGTTCCCCCGGCGTCAGCGTCGAGAGCACGGCGAGCGCCACCTTGGAGCCGACGCCCTGCACGCTCTGCAACAGCCGGAACCATTCCCGCTCCAGCGCCGTCAGGAAGCCGAACAGGCGGAACTGGTCCTCGCGCACATAGGTCTCGATGAACAGCACCGCCGCCTCGCCGGCCGAGCCGAGCTTGCCGAGCGTGCGCGCCGAACAATGGGCGACATAGCCGACCCCATGCACATCCAGCACCACATGGTCGTCGCCGATCTCGTCGATGGTGCCTTTGAGTTTGCCGATCATGATGGGTGTCCGTCAGGGATGGGTTTCGGGAGAGATGATGTCGAGAGCGGGGAAATAGCTGCGATAACGGGCAGCATCGCGGGTAAGGAGGCGATGGGAGCGCGCTGCGGCATGCGCGCCGACGAGGAAGTCCGGAAGTGTCCGCTCGCGCAGCCCGCCTGCCCGCCGATAGGCGTAATGCGCCTTGCCGGCGGCAAAAGCCGCTTCATAGGACAAAGCCTCGCGCCGCATGCGCAGCCAGCCGAAAGCCAGATTCAGCTCGAGTTCACTAAGCGGCGACGTCGCAAGCTCGGACCAGACGATGGAATTGAGGACCAATTCTCCCTCTTCCAGGCACCGCTTAAGTGCAGCGAAGGACCAGGCCCGCTGCGGCCGATCCGGCCCCAGCATGTCGATCAGCACATTCGTATCAACGAGGGTCGAGGTCATCACGCGGCCCTCGCAGCCATTCGAAATATTCGTCCGGCGTCATGCCATCGAGATTCCACGTTCCCTTGACGCTCGCCGCCCAGGCCTCGAAATCGTCGAAATCCGCCTTGCCGTCACCGACCTTGACCAGCATCACGCCCTCGTCGGAAACGACGAAATCGACCTCCGAGCCCGGCTCGATACCAAGCCGGTCCCGAATGGATTTGGGAATCGTCACCTGACCTTTTTCCGTCACACGCATGGTAATACCTCTGCGGTATTACTTATCGCCGCGACCGGAACAAGTCAAGAACAAATCAGCCAGCGAGCTTGGCGAGGCGGCCGGAGAGGCCCTGGCGGTTGTGGGCGTGGCAGATGGCGATGGCGAGCGCATCGGCAGCGTCGTTGCCCACGAAGGTCGCCTTCGGCATCAGCACCTTCAGCATCATGTGGATCTGCTGCTTCTCGCCGTGACCGACACCGATGACCGCCTTCTTGACGGCATTCGGCGCATATTCGGCCACACGCAGGCCGGCGCGGGCGGGTACCAGCATGGCGATGCCGCGGGCCTGGCCGAGCTTCAGCGTTGCGGTCGCATCCTTGTTGACGAAGGTCTGCTCGACCGCCGCTTCCTGTGGTTGATAGCCGTGCACGATATCGGCAAGACCGTCATGCAACTGGCAGAGCCGCGAGGCGAGATCCATGTCGCCATCAGAGGTCACGGTGCCCGAGGCGACGAAGCGCAACGAATTGCCGAGCGTCTCGATGATGCCCCAGCCGGTGCGGCGAAGCCCCGGGTCGATGCCGATGATGCGAATCGTTTCCTGCATGCAAAAATCCTAGCCCCGTCCAGCCGACCCTGCCAGCGAAATGTGAACAAAACAAAAACATCGACAGCGACGCGAGAAAACCCGTTGCGGCTTTCTTGGATTTCACAAAACTGAACCTACATGGGAGGACGATCAAATTACCTTACAGAGGCCGCTCCCATGGTGCCCTTCTCCATTCTCGACCTATCCCCGGTCATCGAAGGCGGCACCGTCGCCCAGTCGCTGGCCAATTCCCGCCGCCTCGCGCAGGAAGCGGAAGCTTTTGGCTACAAGCGCTTCTGGCTTGCCGAGCATCACGGCATGCGCGGCATCGCCAGTGCCGCCACGTCCCTCGTCATCCAGCATGTCGCTGATGGCACGGAAAAAATCCGCGTCGGCTCCGGCGGCATCATGTTGCCGAACCATTCACCGCTGGTCATCGCCGAGCAGTTCGGCACGCTGGCAGCGCTCTTCCCCGATCGCATCGATCTCGGCCTCGGCCGCGCGCCAGGCACCGACATGCGCACCGCCCAGGCGCTGCGCCGCAATCTCGACAGCGGCGCCGAAAACTTCCCGCAGGATGTCATCGAGCTGATGCAGCTGATGGGGCCGCCGAGCCCGCAGCAGAAGGTGCTCGCCGTTCCCGGAGCCAACAGCAACGTGCCGGTCTGGCTGCTCGGCTCCAGCCATTATTCGGCACATCTGGCCGGCATGCTCGGTCTGCCCTTCGCCTTCGCCTCGCATTTCGCGCCTGATATGCTGCTCTCGGCGCTGGAAATCTACCGCGAGCGCTTCACCCCCTCGCACTATCTCGACAGGCCGCATGCCATGGTCGGCGTGATGGGGGCAGCCGCCGATACGGATGCGGAGGCGAACCACATCTTCACCTCCATGCAGCAATCCTTCGTGCGCCTGCGCCGCGGCACGCCGGATGCCTTCCCGCCGCCGGTCGATGACATGAGTGCCTTCTGGAACGAGCAGGAGCGCATCATGGTCGAACATACGCTGCAATATGCCGTGGTCGGCGGGCCGCAGACGATCCGGACCCGCATCGCCGATTTCCTCGACCTCACCAAGGCCGACGAACTGATCGTCTCCATGCCGATCTACGACATGGAGGCCCGGTTGAAATCCGTGCGGCTCTTTGCCGAAGCGCAGCAGAGCCTCTCGCTCGCCGCATGAACGAAAAAGGCCGGGCGCCCACGGGACGTCCGGCCTTTTCAATTCAGGTGATCCGATCGATCAGGCCGAAAGCTTGGCCATCACTTCGTCGGAGACTTCGAAGTTCGCATAGACGTTCTGCACGTCGTCGTCGTCCTCAAGCGTGTCGATGAGCTTCATCAGCGATTGGGCCTTTTCCTCATCGACCGGCACAGTGTTCTGTGCCTTCCAGATCGCCTTGACGGTCTCAGCTTCACCGAGCTTGTCTTCCAGCGCCTTGGAGACCTCGCCGATATCCTCGAAGCCGCAGATGATCGTGTGGCCGTCCTCATCCGTCGTCACGTCTTCAGCGCCGGCATCGATGGCGGCTTCCATGACGGCATCGGCGGAGCCGACCGACAGCTTGTAGGTGATCTCGCCGACGCGGTCGAAGGAGAAGGACACCGAACCGGTTTCACCGAGCGCGCCGCCAGCCTTGGAGAAGGTCGAGCGGACGGAGGACGCGGTGCGGTTGCGGTTGTCGGTCAGCGCCTCGACGATGACCGCGACGCCGCCGGGACCATAGCCCTCGTAGCGGATTTCTTCGTAGTTCTCGCCATCGACGCCGGAGGCCTTCTTGACGGCACGCTCGATATTGTCCTTCGGCATGGACTGCGCCTTGGCGTTCTGGATCGCCAGACGCAGGCGGGCATTCATGGCCGGGTCGGGCAGACCGGTCTTGGCCGCAACCGTGATTTCACGAGCGAGCTTGGAGAACATTTTCGACCGCACGGAATCCTGTTTTCCCTTGCGGTGCATGATATTCTTGAACTGTGAATGGCCAGCCATGGCACCCCTGTCTCGTTTTTGGCGCTCCGCGTCGGGTCGCCGTTCAGTTCATGGGACATGCCGAGCGCGGGAACGCGCCAGCTTGCTGCCCCGATTTTTGGAATGCCGCCTTATAATTTCATTGTCGCGCGGCGTCCAGCGGCTTCAATCGGCGCGAATGCGGGCACGACTGAGCAGGAAGGAATGGCCGTCGTCGCGCTCGCAGGTCAGCCCCGTCCGTTCCGAATGGCAGGTGAAGGGCCCCGCCGACCAGGTCTCGCCATAATCGACGGTCCGGTCACCGCCGCAGCAGCCCTGATCGCCGACATCGGACAGGATCACCGCCTTGCCGCTGCGCCCAAGCGTCGCGCGCACATATTTCGGCTCCATGCGGTCACACGAAAGCTCCGGCCCGCCATCAGCGGGCTCATACACATCGGTCCCGCCTTCCGGGATGTAGATGCAGGCAATGTTGCCCGAGGGCATGACAAAGGTTTGTGCGACGCCAAGTGAGCGGACAGGTGCCTTTTCGACGGGCTGCGTTTCCTTCTGGCTCGGCTTTCCCTTATCGGCTCCGGGACCGCTGGGCGTCGGCGCGCTTGCCGCAAAGGCGGCGGTGGATGAAAGCAGGACGGCGCAGGCGGCAAGGGGAAAACGCATCGGGAACTCCGGATCAGGCACTGCCGACAATAGAAACCGCCGACCACTTCGGCAAGAGAGGCGGCCTGCCGCCCCAGCGATCACGATCGGTTGAGCGCTTTCGCTGGAACCTTGTTTGCGCCCTCACGTTCCCCGTCCATCAACTCCAACGCTTGAGAGGAATAGCCATGTCCAATCTCACCCGTGCCCGTGAAAATCCCAAGGAACAGCTTTTCGACGAGATCGACCGCATTCACGCCGGCATGCTGGGCGTCGAAGGCAGCCATATGCACATGCAGCCGATGGCGCCGCAACTCGACCGGCAGACCGCGACCATCTGGTTCTTCACCAAGACGGATGCCGATATCGTCGATGCCTGCGTGCCGGGCGCCCGCGCGCATTTTTGCGTCGTCGGCAAGGATCACGATTACCATGCCTGCATCGCCGGCCGGATCATGGTGCGCAAGGATCCCGCAAAGGTCGATGAATACTGGAGCTCGGTCGTCGAGGCGTGGTTCGACCACGGCAAGGACGATCCGCGGCTGACCATGCTGGCGCTGGAGATCGAGGACGTCGAAATCTGGGCCTCGACCGGCAGCAAGCTGAAATTCGGCTGGGAGATCGCCAAGGCGAACTTCAACCCCGAGGAAGAGCCGGATGTCGGCGTGAAGACGCATCTCAATCTGAGCGGCGGTTCCGCCGATCACCTGCGCCACATGGTCTGAGCAGAAAAGCTAGCGCCAGAACTCCGGCAAAGCCTCGGCCAGACGCGGGCCGAGCCGGAGCGGCGCGACCTTTTCGGCAAGCCCCGTGCGGTCGGAAATCTCGACCGCCAGGCCGCAGATCGTCGCCGGACCGGAGGCCGCCTCGAAGCGGCTTTTCGGCATTTTCGAGATGAAACGGTTGAGCGGCTCTTCCTTGTCCATGCCGAGCGAGGAATCGTAGTCGCCGCACATGCCGGCATCCGACATATAGGCGGTGCCGCCGTTCAGAATCTGGCAATCGGCCGTCGGCACATGGGTGTGCGTGCCGACGACGACGCTGGCGCGGCCATCGACGAAATGGCCGAAACATTGCTTTTCGCTCGTCGCCTCGGCGTGGAAATCGAAGATCACGGCATCGGCCTGCTCGCCAAGCGGGCAGGAGGCGAGGATCGCCTCGCCCGCGTTAAAGGGATCGTCCAGCTCCGGATGCATGAAAACGCGGCCCATGATGTTGGCGACGAGCACGCGCGCGCCGTTGCGGGCGATGAAGAGATTGGCGCCGCGGCCGGGGGTGCCAGCAGGGTAATTGGCGGGGCGCAGGAACTGGTCGTGCCGGCCGGCGAAGCCGACGGCTTCCTTCTGGTCCCAGACATGGTTGCCCGTCGTCACGACATCCGCGCCGGCATTGATCGTCTGGAGAAAGATATCCTCGGTAATGCCAAAACCGCCGGCTGCGTTCTCCCCGTTGACGACGACGAAATCCAGCTTGAAATCGCCGATCAGCCCCGGCAGGCGCTCCCAGACGGCGGTCCGCCCGGTCTTGCCCACCATGTCGCCCAGAAAAAGAAACCGCATCTGACTGCCTTACGAAACCGGTTGGAACAAACGGAAGCCGCTCTCGGTGAGGATCGCGTCCAGCGCGACGTCATGCGGCTCCGCGGGTACTGATGCCACTTCCTGGCAGTCGAAGGCAATGCCGATGAGTTTCGGCGTGCGACCTTTCGCCTTCAGGCGGTCAATGGCGCGGTCGTAGTGCCCGGCGCCATAACCGATGCGATGCCCTGCCCGATCGAAGGCCGAAAGCGGCACGAGCAGGATATCCGGTTCGAGCACGGCGGCCTCGTCCCCCGGTCCCGTCGTGCCGAACCCCGTCTTGACCACCGGCGCCCCGACGACGAGTTCGCGGAAGATGATGGTCTCGCGATCAAGCACCACCGGCAGGCAGAGCCGTGCACCGCGCGTGCGCAAATGCGCCATCAGCGGACGGATGTCGGCCTCCGAGCGGATCGGCCAGAAGCCCGAGATGACCGTGCCGGGATCGAATTCCAGCCGGTCACCGGCATGCTCCACCATGGCAAGACTGCCCTCGATGCGCGCCTGCGGCGTCATCGCGTCGCGCAGCGCCAGCCGCTCGTTGCGAATCGCCGCCTTCTCTACCCTCGATGTCACTGTCGTCTCCGGCCTGTTTTGCGTGCCTTACCGCTAGCAGGCGCGGAAGGCAAATTCCCTTCCTTTTGCGACACCGTGGACCTGACCCAAAACGGCACAAAGAGGCGAAAAACCGCCGACTCCCGTTAAGCATTGAAACAGCTTGCGCTTTGCGGCGGCGGACCGAGCCCCTAAGCGGGGCGCATGCCCTCGGACAATGATCTTTCCCGCCTGCCGGAACTGACCGAAATCGAAAGACGGTGCCTTTCCCTTGCCGCCCATGGCAGGACACCGGCCGAGATCGTGCTCGAAACCGACCTGACGATGCCGCGCGTGGCGGAGGCGATGCGTAGCGCCATCGACAAGCTCGAAGCCCGCAACGTGACCGGCGCCATCACCCGCGCCATCCGTCTCGATCTGCTTTGAAAAACATCAAGCAGCGGCTGAGGCTTCCGCCAGCTGCAGCATTGCCAATGCAGCCCCCTCATCGGTGATCAGCGTGTTGCAGCCGATGCGCCGGATGGTGGCGCGAATGGCCGGCGCCCGATGCGCGCCGCCGGAGACGAGCACGATATGGCGCGCCTTCTTCACTGTATCGAGATCGATCGACATGACGCGATGGCGGATCGGGTGGTCGATCGTGTGTCCCTCCGCATCGAGGAAATTGCACATCGTATCGCAGACGCAGCCCGCCGCGATCAGCTCCTCCAGCTCGTGCCGGGCGATGAAATCACGCGACAGGGAGCTGGCGCGCGGGCCGATATCGCCGCAGCTGACGACGGCGATATCCATGTTTTCCGCGAGGTCGAACAGGGTCCTGAGGCCGCATTTTTCGATGAGGCTGCGCTTGGTCTCGCGGGAGTCGACGAGCAGCGGCGCGAGGAAGAGATAACATTCCGCCCCGAGCTGGCTCGCCAGCCGCCAGGTATATTCGATCGGGTTGATATGGTGCGCCTCGACCACGCCGCCGAGCAGCGAGACCACCTTGACCCGCTCGCGCCGCGCCGGGCGAAAGCTGGCAAGCGAGGCCGTGAGCGTACGCCCCCAGCCAACCCCGACGGTGCAATCGTCCGGAATGGCTTCCGTCAGGAACTGGCCGAGCGCCAGGCCGACGCCCTTGGCCGTCGCCTCCGCGCTATCGGCCGCCGGCACCACCACGGCCTCGTCCAGCCCGTAGGCCTTTTCCAGCCGCACGGCGAGCTCGACGCAATCGCCGACGCCTTCATTGATCCAGATCTGTACCTCCGAGCGCTTCAGCGCTTCGTCGAGCATGCGGATGACGGTGGTGCGGCTGACGCCGATCTTCTCCGCCACATCCTTCTGGGTAAGGCCCTGATTGTAATAGAGCCAGGCGGCGCGAAGCCGCAAAGCCGCCGATTCCGAATAGGCCGTATGGGTGTCACGCCGGAGTCTGGCCACGTCGCCTCCATCTGTCTGCAATCGTTCTGGCACGCAGCTTAGCACAGCAAACGAGAAATGCGACATATGTTCACAAGATTACGCAAAAGTACTTGACTTTTATCCCCGGAAGCGATGATAGTCCGCCTCGGATCAACTGGCGGAATTCCGCCGGAAGATTGGGTGTGCCAGCCCATACGGCGATTGAAACAGGAAGCACGGTCGCCGGGTGGGCTTTCACAGGGAACATGGAGGAGGGCCTGGCGTTTCCAACGGAAAACGGCCCCGCAACAACCATTCGGGATTTCGGATATGACGTCCAAGCTTGAACAACTTCGCGCGATGACGACCGTCGTGGCTGACACCGGCGATATCGAAGCCGTGCGCCGCCTGAAGCCGGTCGATTGCACCACCAACCCCACGATCGTGCTCAAGGCACTCGGCACGCCGATGTTTGCCGACACGGTGGCGGAAGCCGTCCGCTGGGGCCAGTCGCAGGGCGGAAACCACGATGGCGTCGTCTCGGCCGTTGCCGACCGCCTCGCCATCTCCGTCGGTGCAGCGCTCTCCGAACTCGTGCCCGGCCGCGTCTCGACGGAAGTCGACGCCGACCTGTCCTTCGACACCGAGGCCTCCGTCGCCAAAGGCCGCGAGATCATCAAGGCCTATGAAGCCCGCGGCATCACCCGTGACCGCATCCTCATAAAGCTCGCCTCGACCTGGGAAGGCATCCGCGCCGCGGAAGTCCTCCAGAAGGACGGCATCGACTGCAACCTGACGCTGCTCTTCAACAAGGCCCAGGCCATCGCCTGCGCCGATGCCGGCGCCTTCCTCATTTCGCCCTTCGTCGGCCGCATCCTCGACTGGCACGTCAAGGCATCGGGCAAGACCTTCACGGCGGAAGACGATCCGGGCGTGCTGTCGGTCCGCGCGATCTACGACTACTACAAGTCCAACGGCATCAACACGATCGTCATGGGCGCCTCCTTCCGCAACACCGGCGAAATCGAAGCGCTGGCCGGCTGCGACCGCCTGACGATCAGCCCCGCTTTGCTGGAAGAGCTCGACGCCGCCACCGGCACGCTGGAGCGCAAGCTCTCGCCGGAAAAAGCCGCCAAGGTCTCACCGATCAAGATCGACGAAAAGACCTTCCGCTGGATGCTCAACGAAGACGCCATGGCCACCGAAAAGCTTTCCGAAGGCATCCGCGCCTTCGCCAAGGACCTCGGAAGCCTGCGCGCCATGATCGACAAGGAACTGAAGGCCGCCGCCTAAGGCTTGCCGACAGTCCTGGAAATACGAAGGCCGCCCCCGGGGCGGCCTTTCTTTTTGCCCGCTTAACCATGCAAGGCCAAACCCTGCGGAGGGACTCGCGAAGCGGGATTTGCACGCCTAAATTACACCGTAACCAAGTGGTGAAGGATTCCGGCATGCGGCATTTTCTGGCAGCAATGATTTTGTTTTGCACGGCAAGCCTCGCCACGCCAGCCGCCGCCGAAGACACATTCCATGGCGAATGGCAGCAGATCGCCTCGAATGCCGGAGAATGCCAAAGCTGCCGCATTACCATCCGCCAGACCGGCGCGTCCCTGCAGATCATCGCAAACAACGACTGGACCGCCATCGCCGAAACCGGAGGAGAAAAAACTGCCGGTGGTGCAGGCTTCTGGAAGCGGGGAACGCGAAAGACCTATTCCGGCAAGAGCTTCGACATCAAGCTTCGCCGCAATGATGCGGACGAACTGATCATGCTGATGCGCATCAAACCGATCCGCGGCGAGAGCCGCACCATCAAGGGCGCGTTCCAGCGCATCGAACAACTCAAAATTTGAGAAGAAGGGTTCGATCCCTGGAAACCAATACACGCTCTTTCTGCTAAGAACTCTTGGATATCGCGCGGGGAGTAGCATGCGGTGCCGCAATGCCCGGAAATCGAGATGCCCGGGAGCTTCAAAAAAGGACCCGGCTCCTTGCGAAACCGAGTCCCTTTGCTTCCGCCCCCGGATGGCTACCTTCTGCGGCTATAGTGTGCTCGCGCAGAGCACTCCACGATCTTGCGGAACCGCTCGGATGTGATCGCGCTAATTGAATATGTGTCGATCAGATAGCGCGCGAATGACGACCGCGCTTCCTCGGTCTGGTCGAACCAGTCTTGCGCGACGATGTTGTCGTATACGGCTTTGACAGCTGTCAGTTCTTCAGGCTGAAAGGAATTGGAGTGCATGAAAGCCTCCTTCGCCATCGGCAAAACACAGCGCTATTTGTGGATTTGATGGAGCGCATAGAATGCTGCCGATCCCTGTATAATACGCTTGGATGGAGCCGGCGCTATTAACTAAGACGTATGGTGGCGCCAATACGCGTTGACGCGCACTTGCCGGCGTATTCATCGCCCACCTGATAGCCGCACGGCATCGTCTAAACGAAGATCGGAAAAGAGCCGGTCAACTTCAACAATAATCGCGGGAGGGCGGCGACTGGGTCAATTTGTACACCGGTGCCAACGGCCACCATTCAGTCGAAATCATTGAAATAGCAGAGGGAAAGTGCGATCCACGGCGACCGATGGAGATTTACGATCCTGGGTGCCTACAAACGTAGGTGGGCGCCATATGTCCAAGCCCACGGGCCTGGCCAGGGACAGCTCCCTTTGGATCGAGTATGGCCCCAGGGATTGTGGTTCCTGTCGGGAAGCGCAGACCGCAACTTACATATAGGATGAAAGCAGGTCTTTCGCCAGTGGCAATCGTCAGCTTCAGTTGGCGGGTGGCTTGCCATTCAGTTTCGCGGCCATGCCCTGGATTTGGCTGGTCAGATCGCCGAGCGCCTGGGCGATCGCCTCCTCGCTGCGCGAAACCTCGCCCATCACGCCTTCGCGGCCCTTGCGCAGGTCTTCGGCTTCCTTTTCGAGCTTGCCGAGCCGGCGCTTTACGTCGTTCAGTTCGTCCATCACCATGATGCCGGCCATGACGGTCAGGCGCAGGTCGCCGATCTCGCCGAACTGGCTTTTCAGGTGGCCGACATATTGATCGAAGCCGGCGGCAAGCTCTTCGAGATGCGCTTCCTGGCCTTCCTCGCACGCCATGCGATAGGCCTTGCCGTCGATCTGTACCGTTACCTGTGCCATGCGGATTCTTTCTGATGATTAGCGGTCGAGCACGGCCCGGATCGTTTCCATGGCCGTGACGAGACGGCGGGAGACCTCGCGATTGACCTCCTCCAGCCTGTTGGCGCGGAATTCGGATTGGTCGAGCTCCTGGGCGAGCCGCGAGCGGTCGGTGTTGATACGCCGCACTTCGCCCTCCACGTCGCCGCGATCACGCTCGCGCTCGAAGCGCATGTCGAGCGCATTGTCCAGACTGCTGAGCGCCTTGCGAAGCTCCTCGATTGCCGTCCGAACTGTTTCCCCGTTGGTCATAAAGCCTTCACCGGCACTCTCAAAAAACGCGAATCGCCGCCGCCAGCGCCGGTTCTCTCGCTTTGACAGTATTCAACTGCGGGCATAAGCGTCAACAGCACGACCGGCAACGCCGGAAACCCGCTGTGGATCAGCCGTTCGGCGGGTTGCAAAGAATGGCTGCGACAGCTTTTCGCAAAGGCCGAAAAAGGTGGCGGAAACGGCCCTCAAATGCCGGAAAAACCGCCGAATTCGTTGACTCCGACGGTGCACCTGCTATGTGTCACCCGCTTCCTAACCGATGCTCAGAAAGGTGTCGGGCCCAACACTCCGAAGAAGACGGAACAGTCATGATCTCTCGCGAAAAACACGACCGGATGGCGAACGCAATTCGCTTCCTTTCCATGGATGCCGTGGAAAAGGCGAACTCGGGTCACCCCGGCCTGCCCATGGGCGCAGCAGATATCGCAACGGTTCTTTTCACCCGCTTCCTGTCCTTCGATCCGAAGACCCCGTCCTGGCCGAACCGTGACCGTTTCGTGCTGTCGGCCGGTCACGGCTCGATGCTGCTCTACTCGCTGCTCTATCTGACGGGCTACGAAGACATCACGATCGACGAGATTAAGAATTTCCGCCAGCTTGGCGCCAAGACGGCCGGTCACCCGGAATATGGCCACGCCGCTGGCATCGAGACGACCACCGGTCCGCTCGGCCAGGGCATTGCCAATGCCGTCGGCATGGCGCTCGCCGAGCGCAAGCTGCGCGACGAGTTCGGTTCCGACCTCATGGAGCACTACACCTACGCGCTTGTCGGTGACGGCTGCCTCATGGAAGGCATCAGCCAGGAAGCCATCTCGCTTGCCGGCCACCTGAAGCTCAACAAGCTGATCGTCTTCTGGGACGACAACAACATTTCGATCGATGGCCCGATCTCGATTGCCGACTCGACCGACCAGCATGCCCGCTTCCGCGCCAGCCAGTGGCACACCATCGCCATCGACGGCCATGATCCGGACGCGATCGCCGCTGCCATCGAGGAAGCCCAGAAGTCCGACAAGCCGACCATGATCGCCTGCAAAACGACGATCGGTTTCGGCGCCCCGAACAAGGCCGGCACGCACAAGGTGCACGGTTCGCCGCTCGGCGCGGAAGAAATCGCCGCCACCCGCAAGGCGCTGAACTGGGAATCGGAAGCCTTCGTCGTGCCCTCCGACGTGCTCGACGCCTGGCGCCTGGCCGGCCTTCGCTCCGCCAAGGCTCACAAGGAATGGGACGCCCGCCTCGAGAAGACGGATGCCGAGAAGAAGGCTCAGTTCGTCCGCCGCTTTGCCGGCGATCTCGAAAGCAGCCTCGACTCGGCCATCTCGGCCTACAAGAAGAAGCTCGCCGAAACCAAGCCGAACCCGGCCACCCGCAAGGCCTCGGAAGATGCCCTTGAGGTCATCAACGGCGTTCTCCTGGAAACGCTCGGCGGCTCGGCCGACCTAACCGGCTCGAACAACACCAAGACGAGCCAGACCAAGTCGATCACCCCGACCGACTTCTCCGGCCGCTACGTCCACTACGGCGTGCGCGAGCACGGCATGGCAGCCGCCATGAACGGCATCGCACTTCATGGCGGCCTGATCCCCTATTCCGGTGGCTTCCTGATCTTCTCGGACTATTGCCGCCCGTCGATCCGCCTTGCCGCGCTGATGGGCATCCGCGTCATCCACGTCCTGACGCACGATTCCATCGGCCTCGGCGAAGACGGCCCGACGCACCAGCCCGTCGAGCACATGGCAGCACTCCGCGCCATTCCGAACCTGCTCGTCTTCCGCCCGGCCGACGCCACGGAAACGGCAGAAGTCTGGCAGCTGGCGCTCGAAAGCCACAACCGCCCGTCCGCCATCGCGCTGACCCGCCAGAACCTGATGCCGGTTCGCCTGGAATATGAGGAAGAGAACCTTTGCGCCCGCGGTGCTTATGACCTCGTATCGGCCAGCGATGCGCAAGTGACGATCTTCGCTTCCGGCTCGGAAATCGAAATTGCCGTGAAGGCCCAGCAGGCCCTGTCGGCCAAGGGCATCTCGACCCGCGTCGTCTCCGTGCCCTGCGTCGAGCTCTTCGCCGAGCAACCGGAAGCCTACCAGAAGGCGGTCATCGGCAATTCGCCGGTCAAGATCGCCGTCGAAGCCGGCATCCGCCAGGGCTGGGATCACTTCATCGGCTCGGACGGCATCTTCATCGGCATGTCCTCCTTCGGCGCCTCGGGTCCCTACAAGGAGCTCTACAAGCACTTCGGCATCACGCCGGAAGCTGTCGTCGCCGCGGCGGAAGCCAAGCTCGCCTGATTGCCTGTCGGGCGCGGCCTCCCGCCGCGCCCTGACGTCGCCAAGAGATTATCCATAGGGAGAGACCCCACATGACTGTGAAAGTTGCCATCAACGGTTTTGGCCGCATCGGCCGTAACGTGCTCCGCGCCATCGTCGAATCCGGCCGCACCGACATCGAAGTCGTCGCCGTCAACGACCTCGGCCCGGTCGAGACCAACGCGCACCTCGTTCGCTACGATTCCGTCCACGGCAAATTCCCGGGCACCGTCACCGTTTCCGGCGACACCATCGACGTCGGCCGCGGCCCGATCCGCGTCACTGCGATCCGCGACCCGAAGGAACTGCCCTGGGGCGACGTCGACATCGCGCTGGAATGCACCGGCCTGTTCACGACGAAGGAAAAGGCCGGCGCGCATCTCGCCAACGGCTCCAAGCGCGTCATCGTCTCCGCACCGTGCGACAATGCCGACAAGACGATCGTCTACGGCGTCAACCACAACACGCTGACCAAGGACGACCGAGTCATCTCGAACGCATCCTGCACGACGAACTGCCTGGCGCCCGTCGCCTACATTCTCGACAAGGCCTTCGGCATCGAGAAGGGCTACATGACGACGATCCACTCCTACACGGGTGATCAGCCGACCCTCGACACGATGCACAAGGACCTCTACCGCGCCCGCGCGGCAGCGCTCTCCATGATCCCGACCTCGACGGGTGCTGCCAAGGCCGTCGGCCTCGTGCTGCCGCAGCTCAAGGGCAAGCTCGACGGTTCGGCCATCCGCGTGCCGACCCCGAACGTCTCGGTCGTCGACCTGAAGTTCGTACCGTCGCGCAACGTAACGGCTGAAGAAGTCAACGCTGCCATCAAGGAAGCCGCCGAAGGCGAACTGAAGGGCATCCTCGACTACGTCACCGGCCCGCTGGTTTCGATCGACTTCAACCACGACAGCAACTCGTCGAACTTCGCTGCCGACCAGACCAAGGTTCTCGACGGCAACCTCGTTCGCATCCTGTCCTGGTACGACAACGAATGGGGCTTCTCGAACCGCATGTCCGACACGGCCGTTGCCTTCGGCAAGCTGATCTAAGCAGAAACACGAAACACCCGGACAGCGATGTCCGGGTGTTTTTTCTTGACCAGACGACACATTAGAGCATTTGCGCTTTTCTTCGAATCGCGAAAACGCTTTACCTCTTTGTTTTTCCGCAATTCCGGACGCAAAACCGCTGCGCACTTTTGCTGGAATTGCTCTAGGAGCCGTGCCATGACCTTCAAGACCCTCGACAATCTCACCGACATCGCCGGCAAGCGCGTGCTCGTCCGCGTCGATCTCAACGTGCCCGTCAAGGACGGCAAGGTCACCGATGCGACCCGCATCGAGCGCGTCGCCCCCACCATCCAAGAACTGTCCAGGAAGGGCGCCAAGGTCATCCTGCTCGCCCATTTCGGCCGTCCGAAGGGTGAAGTCGTCGCCGACATGTCGCTGGAGCAGATTCTGCCGGCGGTCAACGACGTGCTCGGCACCACCGTAAACTTCGCCTCCGACTGCATCGGCGAGACGGCAGCCTCCGCTATCGCAGCCCTCGACAATGGCGGTATCCTGCTTCTCGAAAACACCCGCTTCCACAAAGGCGAAGAGAAGAACAACCCTGATTTCACCGCAGCGCTTGCCGCCAATGGCGACATCTATGTCAACGACGCGTTCTCGGCCGCGCACCGCGCGCATGCCTCGACCGAGGGCCTCGCGCATCTCCTGCCCGCCTATGCCGGCCGCACCATGCAGGCGGAACTCGAAGCGCTTGAAAAAGGCCTCGGCAATCCGAACCGCCCGGTCGTCGCCATCGTCGGCGGCGCGAAGGTCTCCACCAAGATCGATCTGCTGATGAACCTCGTGAAGAAGGTCGACGCGCTTGTCATCGGCGGCGGCATGGCAAACACCTTCCTCGCCGCCCGCGGCACCAATGTCGGCAAGTCGCTCTGCGAGCACGACCTCGCCGAGACCGCCAAGCAGATCATGATCGAGGCCGCCACGGCGACCTGCGCCATCGTTCTGCCGGAAGACGGCGTCGTCGCCCGCGAGTTCAAGGCCAATGCCGAAAACGAAGTGGTCGATGTCAACGCCATTCCGGCCGACGCCATGATGCTCGACGTCGGCCCGAAGACCATCGAGGCCGTGAATGCCTGGATTTCGCGCGCTTCGACGCTCGTCTGGAACGGCCCGCTCGGCGCCTTCGAAATCGCCCCCTTCGACACCGCGACGGTCGCTGCCGCCAAGCATGCGGCCGAACAGACCAAAGCCGGCAAGCTCGTCTCCGTCGCCGGTGGCGGCGATACGGTCGCCGCCCTCAACCATGCCGGTGTGGCCAACGATTTCACCTATGTCTCGACCGCCGGCGGCGCGTTCCTGGAATGGATGGAAGGCAAGCCGCTGCCGGGCGTCGATATCCTGCATCAGCAGAAATAACGACGGGGTCTTGCGCTTGGCGTGGGATCGCCTACATTCTGTGTAACGTCAACGAACAGAAAGGAAGGTGATCCAATGTCTAATGAGATTTCGGTCTTGGCTTCGGGCATGGGAATTGTGGTGAACGAAACGAGGCAGCCCTCGTTCTGATCCCGCCTTCCTTCGGGTCCTAAGACCCGGGTCCGCACCGGACCAAACCTCATGGGGGCCACCTTCGGGTGGCCCTTTTGCGTTTCGGAGCGCGGTGAGTACCCGTCCCCTCCTCCGTCATCCTCGGGCTTGACCCGAGGATCCACAGCCGCAAGCGAGGACGTACCGTGTGGATGGATGCTCGGGTCAAGCCCGAGCATGACGGAGGAGAGGTTGTTGTTCCTCCCCTACGGCCGGATGAGCACCGTCAGCATCATCAGCACAATCGCGCCGACCGCGATCTTCCAGAAATCCGCACGCCGCCGCAGCCCCGGCAGACCGATGGGGCGGATGATATGCAGCAGCATGGCGGCAAGCAGCAAAGCGGGGAGGATTTTCGACATGACGGCCCTTCTTCGCCCTTCCTGTCACACCCGGGACATTTTTCCAAGCGATCAGCGCAGGGGTTGAAAATCCTGCACCATGTCGCCTTTGCATCTGGCAATCGGCGCGCGGCGCGTTATTCCTATTGCATCGGCGAACCTGCGGAAATCACATGCGCAATAACCTCATATCCGTCTTCGCGCTGCTCATGGGCACGCTGTTCCTGTTCCTCGGGAATGGCCTGCATGGCCTGCTGCTTCCCATGCGCGGCGCCTTCGAAGGCTATGAGACGACGATGCTCGGCCTGCTCGGCACCTCCTGGGCTTCCGGCTTCGTGCTCGGCTGCCTCCTGGCGCCCACCATCGTCAAGCGCATCGGCCATGTGCGCGCCTTCTCGGGCTTCGCCTCGCTCATCGCCATCATCGCGCTTCTGACCGGCATCCTCGTCGATCCGTTCTGGTGGATCGCATTGCGCGCCATTACGGGCTTCTCGATCGCCGGCACCTCGATGATCATCGAAAGCTGGCTGAACGAGCGCGCCACCAACGAGAGCCGCGGCCTGATCTTCTCGCTCTACATCGCCATCACGCTGATCGGCACGGTCGGCGGCCAGATGACGGTGGCGCTCGGCGACGTGACGACGCCAATCCTCTTCATGTTCGCCGGCATCCTCTATTGCTTCGCCATGCTGCCGACGACACTCTCCACCGCCGCCTCGCCGCAGCCGCTGAAGCAGGTGCGGCTCGATATCCCCGCCCTCTTCCGCACCTCGCCGATCGCCTGCGTCGGCATCGTACTGATCGGCCTTGCCAACGGCGCCTTCGGCACGCTCGGCGCCGTCTTTGGCGCACAGGTCGGGCTTCCCTCCGGCATGATCGCCACCATGATGAGCGTGGCGATCTTCGCCGGCGCCGTCATGCAGCTGCCGGCCGGCCGCATGTCCGACCGTATCGACCGGCGCATCGTGCTGGCGACGCTTTCGGCCATCGCCGCCGCCGCCGGCCTCGCGCTCTTCGTCTTCCAGCCGGCCAATGTCACCGTGCTGCTCGTGCTGACCGCCCTTTACGGTGCCATGGCGAACGCGCTCTATCCCATCGCCGTTTCCCACGCCAACGACTTCGCCAGCCCCGAGGACTTCGTCAAGGTTTCCGGCGGCCTGCTGCTGCTCTACGGCATCGGCACGATCATCGGCCCGACGGTCGGCGGCCCGGTCATGTCGGCGATAGGTCCCTATGCCCTGTTCTTCGTCACCTGCTGCGCGCATATCCTGATCACCGCCTACGCCATCTTCCGCAGCCAGCGCCGCAAGGCAAAGCCCGCCGAGATGCGCGACGCCTATACAACCATCAATCCCGGCACGCTGACGACGCCGGAAAGCCTTCAGCTTTCGCCGCGCGCCCTGCCCCAGACCCAGGCAGCCGCCGACGAGCAACAAGAGGGTGAGACCGCATGAGCCTCTTCGACGACGACCGCCCGGTGAAGAAGACCGCGCATGAGATCGGCAGCGATCTCTCGCTCTTGTCCGTCGACGAGCTTTCCGCGCGAATCGACCTTCTGAAAGAAGAAATCGCCCGTCTCGAATCAGAGAAGGCGAAAAAGGGCGCCAGCCGCTCGGCGGCCGAAAGCCTGTTCCGCTAGACACGAGCCTTGCCGCAGCCATGCCGAAAAAGCACAGGAAGCGGCAAAACAACAATAGAGTTAACCGGCCATTAAGCCTTACACGTTATTACTAGCACATCCGGTTCTTCCGGGTTCAGACATTTTCTCCCTTCGGGGTATCGGTCTGATTTTTCTCCCTGTTTTACCTTGAGAGCCGCTTTCCGCGGCTCTTTTTTTATTTGCGCGACCACGCGCCTGTGCACTGTCCCGAAAGAATTGTGGAGATTAACCCTTTCTTAAGAATGCCCTTGCGCGAATTAGGTTATGGGATCATCCTCAAGACATCAAAAAGGCGGCTCGGAACCGAATGAGCCAACCTTCCGTTACCTGCAAGTCGTGCGTTCAACAGGGATGAAACCATGTCCGAAAGAGGATTGAATACCGTCAGCTTTGCTGGCCACGTTGCGTCGTCGGCGCAATTCAAGTCCCTGTACGCGGAGGGCATGGGTCTCGTCGAGGAAACCGCAAGCTATCTCGACGGCGTCGGCCGCCAGGCCTCCAAGGTCCTGCCGCGCATGGCCTCGGTGCTTTATGCAGCAGAATCGATGCGCCTCACCACCCGCCTGATGCAGATGGCGTCATGGCTGCTGCTCCAGCGAGCTGTCAACAATGGCGAGATGAACCGCGACCAGGTGCTGTCGGAAAAGAACAAGGTCCGCCTCGATAGCTTCAACGTCGACAAGACCGCGCCGGGCTGGAATGATCTGCCGGAAGCCTTCCGCGACCTCATCGAGCGCTCGCTGCGCCTGCAGAACCGCATCGCCCTGCTCGACCGCGAAATCTACCGCCCGCAGGACGCCCAGACCTTCGCGCCGGACAATCAGAACAGCGTGCAGGCCCAGATCAACCTGTTGCAGACCGCTTTCGGCAACAACTGAACGGCCCGCACGGCACGACGACATAGCCC
>NZ_JBLZPK010000029.1:87818-90943 GCF_049199905.1 Shinella sp. M27 | reverse complement strand
GCTCTTGGCGTACTGGCTCTGCACCTGCTCGAAGGGCTGGCCGATCTTCTGGAGCGCGGAGCGCGGGATGCCGATGCCGCTGTCTGCGATGGTAAGCGTCACCGCGCCTTCCACCTTGCGTGCCCGCACGATGACCTTGCCGCCCTCGTTGGTGAACTTCATGGCATTGGACAAGAGGTTCAGCAGGATCTGCTTCATCGCGCGGCGGTCCGCCACCGTCAGAAGATGCGCCGGGCACGTTTCCTGCACTTCGATATGTTTCTTCTCCGCCTGCAACATGGTGAGGCGCATGGTCTCCTCGATCAGCGGCGCGAGATCGATCGTCTCGCAGCTGATGCGCATATGGCCGGCCTCGATCTTCGACATGTCGAGAATGTCGCTGATGACGTTGAGCAGATGTTTGCCGCTCTCGTGGATATCGCGCGAATATTCGCGGTACTTGTCCGAGCCGATCGGGCCGAACATCTGGTTCTGCAGGATTTCGGAGAAGCCGAGGATGGCGTTGAGCGGCGTGCGCAGCTCATGCGACATGTTGGCGAGGAATTCCGACTTGGCGCGGTTGGCCGCCTCGGCGCGTTCCTTCTCCGCCTGATAGTTGGCGATGGCGACGGACAGTTCCGACTTCTGCCGCTCAAGCTTGGCGCGGGAGGCCGAGAGGTCGCCGATGGTCGCCATCAGGCGGCGCTCGGATTCGCGCAACCGGACTTGATGGCGCTTCATCATGGTGATGTCGGTGCCGACGGAGACGAGGCCGCCATCGCGCGTGCGCCGCTCGTTGATCTGCAGCCAGCGCTCATCGGCAAGCTGCACTTCGCTGGTCTGCGAGGCGCCGGTGCCGTCGGCATCTGCGATGCGCCGCTCGATGACCGGACGGGCCGCCGCTGCATACACAGCCGTGCGCTCGGTGCCGGGCACCAGCACGTCATCCGGCAATCCATAGGCCTGCTGGTAATGCGCGTTACACATCACGAGCCGGTCGCTCTTGTCCCAGAGAACGAAGGCTTCGGAGGTGCATTCGATGGCGTCGGCAAGGCGCTGGTCGGCCTCCTGGTAGCGCTGGGCGAGCCGGTGCTGCTCGGTCACGTCCATGGCGATGCCGATCATGTGCATGCGGCCGGAGGACATGCGGATCAGCTGGGCGCGCGCCCGCAGCCAAACATAATGCCCCTCGGCATGACGCATGCGGAAAACCTGATCGACCTGCTTGGCTTCGCCGCGGGCGACCGCGCGGGCCACCTGGTAGATGCCGTCGTCGTCGGGATGCATCAGGCGCGCGGCATCACCGAAGGAGAGCACGCTGTCGCGCGGCGGCATGCCGAGCATTTCATACATGGAGCGCGACCAGAACAGGCGCCGGTTCGACAGATCGAAATCCCAAAGGCCGCTGCGGCCGCGGGCGAGCGCCGTTTCCACGCGCAGGTTGGATTCCGCGAAGATAGCGTCGGCATCGCGCGCCCGCTTCGCCTGGATGTAGTAGGCATAGAGAATGACGAGCAGGATCGCCGAAATTCCGGCGAAGAGCGTCACGTTCAGCGCCACCTCGTCGCGCCAGAACAGCGCAACCTCGCCGAGTGGATTGGCGACGATGATGAAGCCGCCCTTGCGCGGCATCTGCACGAGCGAGGCGTAGTAGTCCTGCTCGCCGATGCGGGTGCGGAAGACGCCGTCCGGATCGCCGAAATACTGGTTGGCCGCAAGCTCCGGCGAGAAGCGCGCGAGCGATTGGCCGACATAACGCGCCCCCGCCAGCGAGGCGCCGAAAATCTGACCCTTCTCCGCGACGAACAGCACCAGCCCGCCCGGCTGCATGCGGTCCTGCGGCAGGTTAAGCGACAGTGCCGCCTCGACGGCCATGCGATCGGATTCCGCGAGGCTTTCGGCCATGGGGCCGGAGAAGACCGCACCGACGGCGAGCGCCGTCAGCGAGGTCGTGTCCTTCACGCTCGCGTCCATCCGGTCGTGTTCGACGGTGATGCCGACCATGCGCGAGATGGCCACCACAAGCAGAAATGCGATGATCAGGATCGGTATCGACCGTTTCAGCACGGGCTCGGCCCGTGTCAAATGCCGTCCGGCAGGTCCGGCGAAAATCTTCGCCTGTCCCGTCAGCTCATTTTCCCAGGCCGCAAATCCCGGAAATTTGAGACGAGTCCACCCGCCGGATGCGCGTCCTCGTTGCGCGTCCGCCATAGTCTTCAAACCTTGTAACCCTCTCGTGATTCGGCGCGCCGCTCGCCCGAATCTGCCCTAATGAATCAATTGTGATTCGGCTTGTCCAGAGAAAAAGGTAAAAGTTTCTTAACCATATTTTGCCGGTGCAAACTTCTATTCCGAAACTAAAACGGGCGCCGAAGCGCCCGGAATCGTTCGATTTTCAGCATTTCAGCCCTTGAGCATGCGCTCGACGATATCCGAAACGTCCGAGGAGAGCTTTTCGCCGGCCGCGATCGTTCGCAGCGCATTGCGCGCGTGATCCGAGCGGGTTTCCTCCAGTGCACGCCAGGAGCGCATGGACGTGAGGATGCGGGCGGCAAGCTGCGGGTTCTTCGGATCTATCTCGATGATCTGATCGGCCAGGAAACGGTATCCGGCGCCATCCGCCCGGTTGAAGCCGGTCGGGTTGGAGAAGGCGAAGGTGCCGACGAGCGCGCGCACGCGGTTCGGGTTCGCCTTGTTGAAATGCGGGCTCGTCATCAGCGCCTTGACGCGTTCCAGCGCGCCGTCGCCCGGAATGGTCGACTGGATGGAGAACCACTTGTCGATAACAAGCGCATTGTCGGCAAAGCGGGCGCGGAAGGCTTCGAGCGCCTCTGCCGTCTCCGGCGCATCCGGGAAACGGTGGGCCAGCACGGTGAGGGCGGCGCTCAGATCCGTCATATTGTCCGCAGCCTTGAAGGCCGCAGCCGCACGGGTAGGCCTGCCGTCGGAAACCGCGAGATAGGCAAGGGCCGCATTGCGCAGCGCGCGCTGGCCGGCGCTGGCGGCATCCGGCGTAAAGGCGCCCTTGGTGCCATGGCTTTCGAAGAGCATGGCGAAGACGGCCGGATTGCGGTTGGCGATGAAGGCCAGCACGGCTTCGCGGCCGGCGCGGATGGCGTCCGGATCGTTGTTGCTGCCGAGCTCGC
>NZ_JBLZPK010000029.1:70015-87652 GCF_049199905.1 Shinella sp. M27 | reverse complement strand
GCGTCCACGAGGTTCGGCAGAGCAAGATCGTTCAGCGCCTGCCAGCGGGAGAAGAGATCGCTGTCGTTACCGGCGATCTGGGCGAGATCATCGGGCGCTTGCTCGAAATGCAGGTTGATCGGCGCCGAGAAGCTGCGGTTCAGCGAAACAACCGGGCGCGAGGCGATGCCGGAGAAGGTCACGGTCTGGCGGCGCTCCTTCAGATGCAGCACGTCGCCGGTGATGTCGGCACCGCTGACCGAGATGGGCTTTGCTTCCGAGCCGTCGGCAAGGATCAGGCCGAAGCGCAGCGGAATGTGCATCGGCTCCTTGGTGCTCTGGCCGGGCGTCGGCGGGATCATCTGTTCGAGCGACAGCGTGAATTCGCCCTTCGCCTGGTCATAGCCGGAGGAGACGCTGATGAGCGGCGTGCCGGCCTGATGATACCAGCGCGAGAACTGGCCGAGGTCGATGCCGTTTGCCTCCTCGAAGCATTTCACGAAATCCTCGATCGTCGCGGCATCGCCGTCATGACGTTCGAAGTAGAGGTCCATGCCCTTCTTGAAACCGTCCCGGCCGACGATGGTCGCGATCATACGCGTCACCTCGGAGCCTTTTTCATAGACGGTCGTCGTGTAGAAGTTGTTGATTTCGCGGTATTTCGTCGGGCGCACCGGATGGGCGAGCGGGCCGGCATCCTCCGGGAACTGCTCCGACTTCAGGTGCCGCACCTCGGCGATGCGCTTGACGGCGCGCGAGCGCTGGTCGGCGGAGAACTCGTGGTCGCGATAGACCGTCAGGCCTTCCTTCAGGCACAGCTGGAACCAGTCGCGGCAGGTGACGCGGTTGCCGGTCCAGTTGTGAAAATATTCGTGGGCGATGATCGCCTCGATATTCGCGTAGTCCTGGTCGGTCGCGGTTTCCGGGTCGGCCAGCACGTATTTGTCGTTGAAGACGTTGAGCCCCTTGTTCTCCATGGCGCCCATGTTGAAGTCGGAGACGGCGACGATCATGAAGATGTCGAGGTCGTATTCGCGGCCGAACACCTCTTCGTCCCACTTCATGGAGCGCTTCAGCGCATCCATCGCATAGGCCGCGCGCGCCTCCTTGCCGTGCTCGACATAGATCTTCAGCGTGACTTCACGCTCCGACATAGTCGCGAACGTGTCTTCGACGACACCGAGATCACCGGCGACCAGTGCGAAGAGATAGGACGGCTTCGGATGCGGGTCGAACCAGGCGGCAAAATGCTTGCCTTCGCCATAACCGGCGCCGCCGAGGAAATTGCCGTTGGACAGGAGGAGGGGGCAGCTTGCCTTGTCGGCGATGATATTGACCGTATAGACGGCCAGAACGTCCGGCCGGTCGGGGAAATAGGTGATGCGGCGGAAGCCCTCGGCCTCGCATTGCGTGCAGTAGATGCCGTTCGAGCGATAGAGGCCCATCAGCTGGGTGTTGGCCTCGGGATTGATCATGGTGGTGATGGTGATCTCGAAGGGCTCGGTCGCGGGCAGGTCGCGGATCGTCAGGCTGTCGGGCGTCGCGTCGTAGCGCGCCGCGTCCATTTCGATCTGGTCGAAGAGCAGGCCGGTCATGACGAGTTCGTCGCCGTCGAGCACCAGCGGGGCATTCGCATCGACGCCTTCGCGGCGGTGGAAGATCAGCCGGGCCTCGACCTTGGTCTCCGTCGGGTCCAGTTCGAAGGTCAGGTCGACGCGCTCGAGAACGAAGTCAGTCTGGCGATAGTCCGCCAGGTGGATGATCTGGCCGTTCTCTGTCCGCATGGATATGTCCTGCTCTATGCCGCCGCTGGCTGTCCCGTTTCCGTACAACGTGACACCTGTAAAAAGGCGGTCTGCCCCCGAATTCCGCGAAAAGATATGCTTATTCGCTTAACATCTCATTTCCATAGAACCCCCATTCACAATTTTGTTCCGCTGGCAGGACATCCGGATCGGGGACAAAACCATTGAGTCTTCGGGGATGGAAGTTTTGCGTACGAAGTTGTAAGTGTTCCAACGCTGAGTTGAGGGCGAGGGATTGGAATGGCGACGATTAACGGTGGTGAAGGTAACGACACGCTCACGGGAAGCAGTGGCGGCGACAGTATCAATGGACGTGGCGGAAATGACACCATTGATGGAAAAGCTGGCAACGACACTATTTTCGGCGGGGGTGGCGACGATGTCATTTACGGCGGATCGGGAAATGATGTCATTTACGGCGGCCAGACCAATTCAAACGAGGTCAACAAAGATTTTGGGAGTAATACGATATATGGCGGGGAGGGTGACGACTACATAGTCGCGGACATAGACGTTACTCGCAATGGATACGGGACGCCGTTGCAGTCTCTGAAGCAGATTGTCTATGGCGGTGCAGGCAACGACACGATTATCGGGGTCTCCTCTGCAGGGGAGTTTTACGGCGAAGACGGTAACGATCAGTTTATCGGCGCCGGCAAGATCATCGACATGGGTGCCGGCGACGACAATGTCGTGCTGACCAATGCGCTCGGTGACGATTCCTCCGTCGCCGGTGGCGCCGGCGCAGACACGATCACTTTCGAAACGGCCAGTTTCGGTCGCTTGGCCAGCATATCCGGCTTTGAGGTCTGGAGGCTGCTTGGACTGAACTATTTTTCCGAACTCTTTGTCGTCGATTCGAATTTTCAGGGCATCGTTACGCTGACCATCGACGGAGAGAACACGGCCTATGGCGACAACCATGTCGTCAATGCTTCGGCTGTTACGCTCGGTTCGGTCAATTACACCGGCGGCAAAGGAGACAACTCGTTTTTCGCCGGGGCCAAAGCGGACAGGTTCGTCGCGGGCGAAGGAAACGATACGTTCAAGGGAGGAGCCGGCAACGACTACTTCGATGGCGGCGATGGTGGAGATGTGGCGGTCTATTCGGGCAACTACGCCAACTATTCGATTGTCGAGATAACGTACAATAGGTTTTCCGTTCGGGATAATATCGGCACGGAAGGCACCGACACGATCATCGACGTGAACAAACTGCAGTTTGCGGATCAGACCGTGGATGTCGTGATCCGCGGTATGGAGATCATCGGTGACGAAACTGCCGAAGTGATCGAGGGGGGCGACGAGACCGACCATCTCGACGGAGCCGGCGGAAACGACGTGCTCGACGGCGGGAAGGGCAATGACTTGCTCGACGGCGGCACCGGCAACGACACATTGAACGGTGCCAAAGGCAATGACTTCATGAATGGAGGAACCGGCGCCGACGCGTTTTTCGGTGGCGCGGGCAATGACAGGCTGAACGGAGGATCCGGCGACGACCTGGCGAACTATTCCAGTGTCAAAGCTGACCTGGATATCGATCTTTCGGCCGGTCAATCTGTCGGCGACGGTGTCGACACCCTGATTTCCATCGAGGACGTCGTGGGCGGCAGCGGGAACGACACGATTGTCGGCAGCGCTGCCAGCAACGAAATCAAAGCGGGTTCCGGCAACGACTACGTGGATGCAGGCGCCGGTGACGACCTTATCGTCGGCGGCGACGGTGCGGGCAACGACCGCTATATCGGTGGCTCCGGTATCGACACGATCAAATATACCAGCGCTAAATCCTCTATCACTGTGAACCTGTATGCAACTAGCAATCAAGCAAGATCCACTCTCGCAGCGGATGCGGCGGGTATCGGCATCGATCAGCTTTTGGGAATTGAAAACGTCATTGCTGGCTCCTACGCCGATATCCTTACGGGCAACAGTGCCGCCAACACCCTGAGCGGCGGTGCCGGAAACGACGTCATCGATGGCGGCGCGGGTAGCGCGGCCGATGTTTTGGACGGCGGCAGCGGCGTGGATACCGTTTCCTATCGCGCATTGACGTCGACAAAATCGACTGGTGTGATGCTCAACCTCTCCGGTGCCAAGGATGCCGACGGCTATTTCGTCGCCGCGGGCCTCGGCGGTGCGGACAAGATCAAGAATATCGAGAATATCACGGGCTCGGCTTATGCCGATACGCTGACCGGCAACGGCGCCGCCAACGTCCTGAGCGGCGGTGGCGGAAAAGATGTCTTGACCGGAATGGCTGGAGACGACGTTCTCAAGGGCGGCGAGGCAGATGACCTGCTTGTCGGAGGCGCCGGCGCTGACGATCTCTACGGAGGCGCCGGTGCCGACCGCTTTGTCTTCAAAACCTTGAAGGATTCCGGGGGCGCTACGTCCACGCGAGATACTATCTTCGATTTCTCGGCCAAGGAAGGCGACAAAATTGATCTTCGCACACTTGATGCCGATACGAAGACGGCCGGCGATCAAAAGTTTGCGTTCATTGGCAATTCTGCATTTACGAAGAAGTTCGGTGAACTCCGATACGAAATAAAAAATGGCGACACTTTCGTGCACGGTGATGTCAACGGGGATGGAAAAGCGGATTTCAGTCTCCGCTTTGATGCTTCCATCAAGTTTTCCGGTGGGGATTTCCTCCTCTGATCCCATCGCGGAACCATCGAGCTTGTAAAAAGATTCCGCTCCTGAATTGTCTCGGACAACTTCAGGAGCGGAGACTGCCTGGTCCGCTTTATTCCTGAGGTTATTTTCACTTGGTGTAAAAGACGATGAGAGATCGCCGCTGGCATCCGGCGGCCAATCCCGCTAGACTCGCAGATCTCTGGATCGGTTCTCTGGTCTTCTTCAACGCCTTATGCCATGGCCTTCCGGTCGTGACGAGTTCCCCATGGATACGCAGTCTTCCGATCCCATGAAGGGGATTTCTCTTAAGGTCGCCTCGGTGGTGGTCTTTCTGTGCATGTCGACGCTCATCAAGGCGGCCGGCAAGGAGCTTCCGGCGGGGCAGATCACCTTCCTGCGCTCCGCCTTCGCTATGGTGCCGATCCTGGTTTTTCTCGCCGCCCACGGCCAGTTGCGGGATGCCTTCCGTACGGACGACATTTTCGGCCATTTCAAGCGCGGCTTCGTCGGCATCCTTTCGATGGGCTTCGGCTTTTACGGCCTTATCCACCTGCCGCTGCCGGAATCGATCGCGCTCGGCTATGCCCTGCCGTTGGTCACGGTCGTCATCGCCGCCATCTTCCTCAAGGAGCGGGTGGGCGTCTATCGTTGGACGGCCGTGCTGATCGGCCTTGCAGGCGTCGGCATTATCAGTTGGCCGCGGCTCACGCTGTTCCGCGAGGGCGGCTTCGGTTCCTCCGAGGCGATGGGGGCACTCGCCATGATGGCTTTTGCCGTGCTTGGCTCCTGCGCCATGGTTCTGGTGCGCAAGCTGGTGCAGACCGAGCGCACGCCGACCATCGTGCTCTATTTCTCGCTTTTCGCCTCGATCTTCTCGCTCGCGACGCTGCCTTTCGGCTGGATCGCGCTTAGCTGGCCGTCGCTCGGCCTGATGGCGCTGGCTGGCTTCTGCGGCGGTATCGCACAGCTTCTGCTGACCTCAAGCTACCGTTACGCGGACGTCTCCACCATCGCACCCTTCGAATATACCTCGATCGTGCTCGGACTCATCATCGGCTACTTCCTGTTCGGCGACGTGCCGACCGGCGCCATGCTTGTCGGCACAGCCATCGTCGTCAGCGCTGGCATTTTCGTGATTTTCCGCGAGCATCGGCTGGATTTGAAGCGCCGGGCCGAACTGCGCCACAAGCTGCCTCAGGGCTAAAGCAATTCCAGCAAAAGTGCGAAGCGGTTTTGCGTCCGGAATTGCGCGAATTTAGCGCCATTCCGGTGTCGTCGTGTCTTCGACGCGTTCTTCGCTTATCGCATCGGGCTGCAATGCCGCGGCCGCAGCATCGGCGCCGAGCGGCTGGGCGGCCATGGCTTGAAAATCCGTCTTGCTGACCAGTCCGTCATTGGCCTCGCGCCGGCTGATGCGCCAGGCGGCATAAGCCCCGTAGAGCGCGAAATAGACGGCGAGAACCACGAAGAGCGAACCGGGGCCGAAGCGGTCCATGATCGGGCCGACGACGATCGGGCCGGAAATGGTGCCGACGCCATAGACGATCATCATGCCGGAGGACACTTCGACATACTCGTCCGGCTGCGCCCGGTCGTTGGCATGCGCGACGTTCAGCGCATAGATCGGGAAGATCACCGAGCCGACGCAGGCGGCGGCGATGTAGAGCACGACCGGCGGGCCGCCCGCGACGAGGGCCATTGCAAGGCACGAGACCGTGCCGACGATACCGCAGGCGACCATGACGAGGCGCCGGTCCATACGGTCGGAGGCGCGGCCGATCGGGATTTGCGAGATGGCGCTGCCGATGAGCACGGAGGCGAGAAGCGTCGCACCCTCGGCGGTGGAAAGCCCGGTTCGCTGGGTGAAGACGCCGCCAAGATTGAGCCATGCCCCGGACAGCGCCCCCGCCAGGAAGGCGCCGACCACCGCCACCGGCGAACGGCGATAGAGGGCGTGCACGTTGAAGCGGGCCTGCGTCGGCGGCGCGGGCAGCGGCGAGGATGTGAGCGCCGTCGGCATGAGCGCGATCGAAAAGATGATGCCGCAGACGATGAAGAGCGAGGTGTTGGAGGGATCACCGAGCGGCACGAGATATTGCCCGCCAATCGTGCCGACCATCGTCGTGATGAGGTAGATGGAGAAGACCGAGCCGCGGTTCTCGTTGGTCACGCGTTCGTTCAGCCAGCTTTCGATGATGAGATAGCTGCCGGAAATGGCAAAGCCGGAGATTGCCCGGAACAGCATCCAGGCCCGCCAGTCCACGACGATAGCGCAGAGCAGAATGCCGATAGAAAGCAGCGTAATCAGCGCCACGAAAACGCGCACATGGCCGACGAGCAGCACGAATTTCGGCGTCACAATGCAGGAGAGCGTGAAGCCGATCGTATAACCTGTCGCGATCATCGAGATCGTCTGCGTCGACCAGCCCTCGGCCACGGCGCGCACCGGCACGACATAGCTTTGAAGCCCGAAGGCTACCATCATCAGCAGCGTGGACAGCATGAGGCTGAAAATGGAGACGAGGGTCGCCAGCATGGGAGCTCCGGGGAGAGGGGCATTCGTTTATCGAATGTCGCTCTATTGCGGGAACCGTGCCCTGTCCACAGCGACAGCGGCTGGCGTAATCCAAGAAGAATTTTGGAGGGGCCGGGAATTCCCGGAAGGGTTGTGTTATGAAGGTGTGCCGGTTGCATTCCCGGCATAAGAAAGGAGGTGAGACGTTTGAAAATCCGGCTTACGCTGACGATCAGGTTCAGGACTTGGCGGTTCACCCTGACGATCAGCTAAGAAACGGAGATCGGGCTTCGGCCCGGTCTCCACCGGAGGAAAGGCGTCTCACCTCCTCACGATCAAGATCATACCACGGCGCGCGCCGTGGTCAAAGCCTGCTCAGTTGGGCAGGAAGGCCTTGAGTGGGTCGCGGCGCTGGGCGGCATCGCGCGGCAGCGAGGCCAGCACGGAATATTCCCGGGCGGCGTTCACGGCGGCGCGAATGTCGGCAATGTCTGAAATCAGCTTGCGAAAGGCGGCCATGGTCTGCTCCTGGTGGTTTGTGTGCGCACGGGCATATCTGCCGGTGGACGGCTCAACGCTGGATGAAGTCGGCGTAGAGTTGGACGGGGCGGATGATGCGGGCGAAGCCGGTGGCCGTGAGTTGCTCATTGGCCGGAGCGGCGATGCCGAAGCCGTGGCCGGCGCGGCGACCGGTGTGGCGGAGCGTCTCAAAGCTCGAATGAATGGGCCGAAAGCGGGCGGTCATGGGTCGTTTCCTTAAATCCTGTCCTCCCGTGTTGATATATTGCGACGCAACATAGTTTTTGCAATGCGACATTCTGCCCGGCAGATATGTGTAATTCGCATGGCTGTTGAAACATTTTGTTCATGCTGAAGGCAGATTTGCGGCGATTCTGCGCGCCGCTTTGTGGTTCAATAGCGCAAGCTATTGAAAATATTGTGTGTGCGTCTGTGCCCTAGCCACGCAGCCCTGCACGAAAAGCGAGCAGGTCCTGCCAGGCGAGCCGCTTGCTGATCGGTGCCGTTGCCAAATCCTGCGGGTGCAGTGTCGCAAAAGCCGGCACTTTACGGCCGGAAATCTCGATTTCCTGCCATGCGCCGCGCAGTTGGTGGATCGTATCGTTGGAGCGGAACAGGAATCGGGCGGCGAAATTGCCGAGAACGAGCAGCTGATTCGGCTCGGCAAGCGCGATCTGGCGCTCGATGAAAGGCCGGCAGATATCCGCTTCGCGTTGCGACGGCGGGCGATTGCCCGGTGGTCGCCACGGCACGATGTTGGTGATGAGCAGATCGGCACGCGCAAGGCCGATACCGGCGAGCATGCGATCGAGCAGGGCGCCCTGCCGCCCGGAAAAGGGCTGGCCGTCGCGGTCGTCATCGGCATTCGGCATGGCGCCGATCACCATGACGGATGGCTTGGCATTGCCCTCCGCAAAGATGAGGCAGCGGGCGCTGGCCTTCAGGTTGCAGCCGTTGAAGCTTTCCATAGCCGTGCGCAGCTCGTCCAGCGAACGAGCGCTGCTTGCCGCGAACTCGGCCTCGGCAATCGCCTGGCTGTCCGGGATCGCGACATTTGGCATGGGGGCGGGGGCCGCGGCCCGATGCTGCTCCTGCCGAACGGGCGCCTGCCGCGCGGCCTGCTGAACCGGTGCCGCCTCCCGTTGTGCGGGCGCGCCCCGCGCCGCACGCATCGCCTCGAATTCGGCGATGCGATTGACCGCTTCTTCCTCCAGCAGCCATTCCACGCCCGCATCCGCATAGAAATGCAGGAGCGAACGAAGCTGCTCGGGATGAAGGTCGTTGGCCGCGGTCATGGTGCTACCTTAGCGAAGCCGGTCGCCAGAGGAAAGCGCCGCCGTCACGCCGCCCATTGCGCCACGTCGTCGCTTTCGCCGATCAGCGCCAGGCCATGGGCGATGGAGAGCAGTTCGCCGCCGGTCTCGATCTTGCCGGCATCGAAGCGGTTGGTGAAAATCCGGCGCACCGCCGGCACGAAGGAGGTCCCGCCGGTCAGGAACACCTTGTCGATGCCGTCGGGCGGCGTGTTCGTCTTTTCCAGCACCTCATCCAGTGCACCCTCGATGCGGGCAAGGTCCGGCGCGATCCACGTTTCGAAATCCGAGCGCTTCACCGTCTTGCGGCCGGCGGCGCCGAGAGGCTTGAAGTCGAACTCGGCTTCTTCCGCGCCTGACAAGGCCATCTTGGTGGCTGAAATCGACTGATAGAGCGGATAACCCTCGTCGTGCTCGACCAGATCGATAAACAATTCCAGCTTTTCCGGTTCCAGCGCCGAACGCACGAGCGACTTGAGGTCGGCGAATTCGCGCGTCGTCTTGAAGATGGACAGCTGGTTCCAGCGCGCGAAATTGGCGTAGTAGCCCGAGGGCACTTCCAGCACCTTGTCGAAGCTCTTGAAGTGCGAACCCTTGCCGATTTCCGGCGCGACGAGATGCTCGATCATGCGGGAATCGAAATGGTCGCCCGCGATGCCGACGCCCGAATGACCGATCGGCGTCGCCGTCAGCCGGCCGGCCTGCCGCTCGAAACGGATCAGCGAATAGTCGGTCGTGCCGCCGCCGAAGTCGGCGACGAGAACGGTGGCGTCGCTCTTCAGTGTCTGCGCGAAATAGTAGGCCGCAGCGACAGGCTCATAGACATAGTGGATTTCCGGAAAGCCGAGCCGGGTCAGTGCCTCATTGTAGCGTTCGAGTGCGAGATTGGGATCCGGGCTCGCACCGGCGAACTGCACCGGGCGGCCGGCGACGAGGCGCGAAACCTCGCCCGGCCATGCTTCTCCGGCATAGGCTTTCAGCCGGCGCAGGAACACTTCCATCAGGTCGTCGAAGGTGTGCCGGCGGGCGAAGACCAGCGTGCCCTGGAAGAGGGCGCTCGCCGCAAAGGTCTTGATCGACTGGAGAAAACGACAGTCGCCGGGATTGTCGATGAACTGGCGGATTGCTGCCTGTCCGGCTTCCACCTTCAAGGCCTGCGCGCCGACCACCGGATCCTTCATGAAGGAGAGTGCGGTGCGCATCGTATCGGTCTCGCCGACACTGCTGGTAAAATGCATGGATTGCGTTTCGCTGCCGCCGGAAGCGAGCGCGAGAACCGTGTTCGTCGTGCCAAAGTCAAGCCCGAGTGCCCGTGCCATCGCCGTGCCCCTGTCATCTATCGGAATGTGTTGAAGCGGCGCAAATGGCGCCGCGCGAAAGGGCGCATCAGATGCGCTCTGGAATGAAGAGGGCGCGAGATGCCACAGGCGAGGGGGAATGGCAAGGGTGGAAGCCCGTTTGCCCTTGTAAAAGCGGCGGGCCAAGGGATGGCCCGCCGGATGGAGGTTCAGACCGAATGTGCCGCGCCGCCGTCGCAGCGCACCAGACTGCCGGTGACGTAGCTCGCCGGGCCGCTGCACAGGAAGGCGGCGGTGGCGGCGAATTCCTCGACGGTGCCGTAGCGGCGGGCGGGGATCGCCTTTTCCGAGGCGGCCTTCACGTCGTCCACGCTCCTGCCGCTGCGCTCGGCGGCGGCGGCGTCCAGGCTCTTCAGCCGGTCGGTGAAGATGCTGCCGGGCAGCAGCATGTTGCTGGTGATGCCGTATTGCGCGACTTCCGTCGCTAGCGTCTTCGACCAGCCGGCAAGGGCCGGGCGCAGCGTGTTGGAAAGCGCGAGGCCGGAGATCGGCTCGATCACGCCGGAGGAGGCGACGGTGAGAATGCGGCCCCAGCGCTGTTCCTTCATGCCGGGCAGCAGCCGGTTGGTGAGCGTGATGAGACGCAGCACCATGGAGTGGAAATAGGTGAGAAGCTTTTCTTCGCTCATGTCCTCGGTGGAGCCGGGCGTCGGTCCGCCGGAATTGTTGACGAGGATGTCGATGCCACCGAGTTTTTCGGCAACGGCGGCGACAACGGTCTCGACAAAATTTTCATCGCCGAGATCCGCCTGCACCCAGTCAGCGCGACCAAAACCTTCCGCATTGATCGCCGCGCAATTGGCGGCGAGCGTTTCGCTACTGCGGCCGCAGAGCAGCACATGCGCGCCCTCGCGGGCGAGCGCCACGGCAATGCCCTTGCCGAGGCCGCGGGAGGAGGCGAGAACGAGGGCGCGCTTGCCGGCGATGCCGAGATCCATGGGACTTATCCTTTGACGGTCGGGCTGTCAGGCGCCGTACGGCACCTTGCCCGGATTGAAGAGGTTTTTCGGGTCGAGCGCCGCCTTGATCGCCTGTGCGACCGCCCGGCGGGCCGGATTGCCGAAGGTCAGATAGGCACGGCGCTTCTCCGTTCCCACCCCATGTTCGGCGGAAAAGCTGCCACCGGCCTCCGCGACGCCGGTATAGACGGCATCCTCGATCGGCTCTTTGACGCTTGCGGCGGTCACACCATCGCCGATCACGGAAATATGCAGGTTGCCGTCGGCGATATGACCATAGACATAGGCATCGAAACCCGCATCGACGGCTTTCAGCCGCGCCTTGAGGCCGGCAACATAGGCGTCCAATGCACCTGGCGGCGCGGAAACGTCGAAGGAGGGCGCGCCCGGCTGGACGCGGTATATAAAGTCGCTTTCCTCGCGCAGCGCCCAGAAGCGTCGCGCCTGATCCAGCGAGGCGGCGACGATGCCGCTCGTAAGGCTATGTTCCTCCCAGAGCGCGGCGAGACCGTCTTCCAGCGCGCTTCGGGCATCTTCCTCGCTCGCCGCAGAAACCTCCATCAGCAGAACAGCCGGGGTCTCGTCCTCCAGCCAGTCCACGTCGAAGCTACGTTCCCGCGCGCTGTCGAGGAAGAAATTGCGCCACATCAGCTCGGCGCCTTCGAGTTGCAAGGCCGGCTGCGCCCGGAAATGGCCGACAAGGGCAAGCGCGGAAGCGGCATCCTGAACGCCGACAAGCGCCGTGGCGCGCTGCGGGTTGAAGCTTTCGAGCTTCACGACGGCGCGGGTGACGAGGCCGTAGGCACCCTCCGAGCCGATGAGCAGCTGCTTGATGTCAGGCCCGGCGCTCACCTTCAGCACGCGCGTGAGGTCGCTGACAAGGCTGCCATCCGGCATGACGGCCTCGATGCCGAGCACCTGATGGCGCATAACGCCGTTGCGGAAGGCAAGGATGCCGCCGGCATTGGTGGCGATCATGCCGCCGATCGTGGCGGTGCCGCGCGCGGCAAGGTCGATGCCGGGCGTCAGGCCGAATTCCGCTGCCGCCTCTTGCAAGGCCTGCAAGGTCACGCCGGCGCCGACGGTCGCGGTACGGGCGAGCGGATCGATCGCCTCGATCCGGTTGAGCTTCGCGGTCGAGACGATCAGGTCGCCCGGCCGGCTGATGCCGCCGCCGACGAGCCCGGTGCGTCCGCCCTGCGGCACGACAGGCACATTGTTGTCCACGCACCAGCGCACGATGACCGCCGCCGCCTCCGGCGTTGCCGGCTGCGCCATGACACCGGCGCCAAAATTGTCGGGATGCTCGCCGGGGTGCCGGCCCCTCAACGTATCGCTTCCGATAAAGTGAAGATTCGCGCCGAATTCGTTCAAGTCGTGCTGGAGCGATCGGATAATCTCGGACATGGGTGACGATCCTCTCCCGGTGGCTGCTGTCGAATGCCTAGCCCCGCGCGGTATCGGAATCAAGCGAGCGTGTGGCGAGCATCCGACGATCGATTGACGTTTACGTATTAGTCAATAAACTTTCGGCGCTGTCATGAGGTCATGCGCAAAAGCCGGAAAGTCTGTCGCAGAACGGCTCGACAAGATTTCCGCTATTTGTCATGACAGGATCGACCCTGAGGGATTTTCCGCGGCTTTTGAGGGGTTGCGGGTGGAGAGAACAATGAGCGAAGAAATGGAACTCCCCGAACGCGAGTCGATGGAATTCGACGTTGTGATCGTTGGTGCCGGCCCGGCTGGCCTGTCGGCTGCGATCCGGCTGAAGCAGGTCAATCCGGATTTGACGGTCGTGGTGCTGGAAAAGGGTTCGGAAGTCGGCGCGCATATCCTCTCCGGCGCGGTCGTCGATCCCATCGGCATCGACCGCCTGCTGCCCGACTGGCGCGAGGACGACAGCCATCCCTTCAAGACCGAGGTGAAAGACGACCACTTCCTGCTGCTCGGCCCGGCCGGCTCGGTGCGCCTGCCGAACTTTGCCATGCCGCCACTGATGAACAACCACGGCAACTACATCGTCTCGCTCGGCAATGTCTGTCGGTGGCTCGCGACCAAGGCGGAAGAACTCGGCGTCGAGATCTATCCGGGCTTTGCCGCCTCCGAAGTGCTCTACAACGACGAAGGTGCCGTCATCGGCGTCGCGACCGGCGACATGGGCATCGAGCGCAATGGCGAGCCCGGCCCGAACTATACGCGCGGCATGGCGCTCATCGGCAAATACACGCTGATCTCGGAGGGCGTGCGCGGCTCGCTCGCCAAGCAGCTGATCCAGAGGTTCGATCTCCAGAAGGATCGCGAGCCGCAAAAGTTCGGCATCGGCCTTAAGGAACTCTGGCAGGTGAAGCCGGAGAACCACAAGCTGGGTCTCGTGCAGCACTCCTTCGGCTGGCCGCTCGGCATGAAGACCGGTGGCGGTTCGTTCCTGTACCATCTCGAAGACAACATGGTCGCCGTCGGCTTCGTGGTGCACCTCAACTACAAGAACCCCTATCTCTTCCCCTTCGAGGAATTCCAGCGTTTCAAGACGCATCCGGCGATCCGGGGCACCTTCGAGGGCGGCAAGCGTCTTTCCTATGGCGCCCGCGCTATCACCGAGGGCGGCTACCAGTCGGTGCCGAAGCTCTCGTTCCCGGGTGGCGCGCTGATCGGTTGCTCGGCCGGCTTCGTCAACGTGCCGCGTATCAAGGGCAGCCACAATGCGGTGCTGTCCGGCATCCTCGCCGCCGAAAAGCTGGCGGATGCGATTGCCAACGGCCGCGCCAATGACGAGCCGATCGAGATCGAACAGGGCTGGCGCGACAGCGCCATCGGCTCGGACCTCAGGAAGGTGCGCAACATCAAGCCGCTGTGGTCGAAGTTCGGCACGGCAATCGGTGTCGCCCTTGGCGGCCTCGACATGTGGACGAACACGCTGTTCGGCTTCTCGATCTTCGGCACGCTGAAACACGGCAAGACGGACGCGCAGTCACTCGAACCGGCGGCCAAGCACAAGCGGATCGACTATCCGAAGCCGGACGGCGTGCTCACCTTCGACCGCCTGTCCTCGGTGTTCCTGTCGAACACCAACCACGAGGAAGACCAGCCGATCCATCTGCAGGTGAAGAACCCGGAACTGCAGAAGACGTCGGAACTGGATATCTATGCCGGTCCGTCGACGCGCTACTGTCCCGCGGGTGTCTATGAATGGGTGGAGAAGGACGGCAAGGACGTCTTCATCATCAACGCGCAGAACTGCGTGCACTGCAAGACCTGCGACATCAAGGACCCCAACCAGAACATCAACTGGGTGCCGCCGCAGGGTGGTGAGGGGCCGGTCTATCCGAATATGTGAGACGGATACCGCGTCCAAATCGAAAAGGCCGCCCTTCGGGGCGGCCTTTTTGTTGCCATGGGTCTTAATCGTTCCTGCAACCGCAGCGCGCTCCTTAACCCTCGATTAACCATAACCGCATAATTCTCGGCCCTGAGGACTGATCTTAAAGGGGCTTTAACCATGTCGATCTCCCGCCGCGGATTCCTGCTCGGCGCATCTGCACTGCTTGCAGGCTGCGCGACCAACGGCACCAGCGACCGCGCCAATTACGGCGATCGGCTGGAGGAGAAACATCCGCTGAAGGCGATGGCGCTCGACAAGATCAAGCCGGAACTGCGCCGCCAGGAAGTCGCCTACAGCACCGATCACGCCGCCGGCACCATCGTCGTCGATACGCCGGCGCGCCGGCTTTATTACGTGCTCGGCGATGGCCGTGCGATGCGCTACGGCATCGGCGTCGGCCGGCAGGGCTATTCGCTGGCGGGCAGCGCTTACATCGGCCGCAAGGCGGAATGGCCGACCTGGACGCCGACGCCGAACATGATCCGCCGGGACCCGAAGAAGAACCTGAAATATGCCGGCGGCCTCGAAGGCGGCCCGAACAATCCGCTCGGTGCGCGCGCCATCTACCTCTACCAGAACGGCAACGACACCATGTTCCGCATCCATGGCACCAACCAGCCGTGGTCGATCGGCCAGGCCATGTCGAGCGGCTGCGTGCGCATGCTGAACCATGACGTGATCGACCTCTACGAACGCGTCAAGGTCGGTGGCCGGGTGCATGTCATCCAGGGCCGGCGCGACGCCTGAGCGTTCAGATCATGACGCAATGAGAAAAGGCCGGCTTTTGCCGGCCTTTTGTTTTGCGGGTTGAAAAAGCTGAATTGTATCATACCATTGCCCCCGTGCTCCCGGTCTTGGATAAAGTCGGGGCGGTCTTGCGGATTTGATGGGTCCATGACGCATTGGGGTCAATCGCAGACGCATTCGTACCGGCATTCGACCCTGCACCTGCAAAAGTCGAGGGTGCGGTATCGCGGAATCCGAGGCCTCCTCAGGGGGGCTTCTCCGCATTCGCTAACGATCACGGGCCTGGCGGCGACGGTGCAGCGGGGCTCGAACGGCACAATGACACCGTCGACATGAGGGAACGGATATGAAACATCTTCTTGCTTCCACCTGCCTCGTCGCTGGCCTTCTGGCCATGACGGGCGCGGCGCGCGCCGAATGCGGCGACGTGACCATCGCCAGCATGAACTGGCAGAGCGCCGAAGTGCTCGCCGCACTCGACAAGTTCATCCTGACCGAAGGCTATGGCTGCAACGCCGAGGTCATCGTCGGCGACACGGTTCCGACCATCACCTCGATGATCGAAAAGGGCGAGCCGGATCTGGCGCCGGAAGGCTGGGTCGACCTGCTGCCCGACGTCGTCAACCGCGGCATTGAGGAAGGCAAGCTTATCGGCGCCGCCGTGGCGCTGTCCGATGGCGCCGTTCAGGGCTGGTGGGTCCCGAAGTACATCGTGGACGCCAACCCGGAGATCAAGACGATCGAGGACGCTCTGAAGCATCCGGAACTCTTCCCGGATCCGGAAGACAAGTCGAAGGGCGCCGTGCACAACGGCCCGCAGGGCTGGGGCGGCACGGTCGTGACCGGCCAGCTCTACAAGGCCTATGGCGGCGAAGCGGCGAACTTCACGCTCGTCGACACGGGCTCGGCTGCCGGCCTCGACGGCTCGATTGCCAAGGCCTACGAGCGCAAGGAAGGATGGGTCGGTTACTACTGGGCCCCGACGGCGCTTCTCGGCAAGTACGAGATGGTGAAGCTCGAGCATGGCGTTCCCTATGACGCCGCCGAGTGGAAGCGCTGCAACACCGTTGCCGACTGCGCAGACCCCAAGAAGAACGACTGGCCGAAGGACAAGGTCCAGACGCTCGTCACCAAGGGCTTCTCCGAGCGGGCCGGCGAAGACGTCATGGGCTACCTCAACAAGCGCGCCTGGTCGAACGACACGGTCAACAAGCTGATGGCCTGGATGACCGACAACCAGGCAAGCGGCGACGATGGCGCCAAGCACTTCCTGGAAGAGAACGAAGCCCTTTGGAAGGACTGGGTCTCGCCGGAAGCTGCCGAAAAGATCAAGGCTGCTCTCTGATCGCCTGATTAAGCATTTGGGCGGCGCGTCCTGGGCGCGCCGCCCTTTGCCTTCGTTTTAGCGCATGCCTTTGGCGCAAATCGCAGCGCCCTTTCCCTCGGCATGCTTCAGGGTTGGCTCATCAAACCGGCGCAAGACCGGACGGAGCCGGAAGGGGATCGACATGGACTGGTTTACGAAATTTCCCACTATGAATGCGGACACCTTGCGTGACCTCAAAAAGGGCATCGACGAGACGTTCCGCGGGTTCACCCGCGCCTATGGCGACGGTATCGAATCGATCTTCGTGCCGCTGCAGCACTTCCTGATCTGGTCCGAGCGTTTTATGACCAAGACGCCTTGGCCGATCATCATTCTGCTGATCGCCGCCATCGCCTGGTTTGCAAGCCGCAACTGGAAGATCGTCGCCGGCACGGTCGCCACACTGCTGCTCATCGGCTATTTCGACATGTGGGACGATACGATGAAGACGGTCTCGATGATCTTCGTCTGTACCGTGCTGTCGATCGCCATCGGCATACCCATGGGCATCATCATGTCGCGGTCGGATCGCGTGCAGAACGTGGTCAATCCGGTGCTCGACGTCATGCAGACCATGCCGAGCTTCGTGTATCTGATCCCGGTCGTCATGCTGCTCGGCATCGGCAAGGTGCCCGGCCTGATCGCCGTCGTCATCTATGCCATCCCGCCGATGATCCGCCTCACCAATCTCGGCATTCGTCTCGTCGACAAGGACGTGCTGGAAGCGGCAGACGCCTTCGGCTCGTCGAGCTGGCAGAAGCTGAAGAACGTGCAGATGCCGCTGGCGCTGCCCACGATCATGGCCGGTATCAACCAGACGATCATGATGGCGCTTGCCATGGTGGTCATCGCCTCGATGATCGGTGTTCAGGGCCTCGGCCAGCCGGTGCTGAAGGCGATCTCCAACCAGTATTTCACGCTCGGCATCTTCAACGGCCTTGCCATCGTCGGCATCGCGATCATCTTCGACCGCGTCAGCCAGGCCTTCGGCAAGCGTTTGCAGAAGCACCGCGAGATCGTGCACGGCTGATTAGATACGCACACACGGAAA